>CALIAD010000190.1 GCA_938041635.1 uncultured Atopobium sp. | reverse complement strand
TTACGCTATCAGCAGGTGCACCAATCCACTTCTTTGTTACTGGAACAGAAACCTTACCTTCAATGGTGTTGGTAACTGTAAGCTCAGTAGCTGAAGAGCCGGAATAGGAAGATGTGTAGTGAGCAATTGGATCTTCCTTGACGGTGTACTCAATCTCGTGACCAGCAGTGTAACGTGGCAGGCCGTTGAAGATGTGAGACCAGTTGTTACCTGCGTTCAGATCAAACTCGTCCACCTGGGTGCCGTCTGCATAGAGCCTGACGTGAACACTAGCAGGGCGTAGACCCTGAGCATTATTGTCGTCAACCCAGACCTTCTTAACTGGAATACTCAAAGCCTCAGGAGCATGCTGGTTTGTAATTTCAAAGCCGTTAATGCTTGTGGTGTAGTCAGGTACAGCGTCCTCAGAAACGGTGTAGGTAATCTCTGTGTTGCCACTGAACTTAGGCAGGTCAGAGAAGGTGTACTCCCAGTTGTTTGCAGCGGTAACGGTCTTGTGCTGAACCTCAACACCATCCGCAAGAAGCCTGACAACAATGGAAGCAGGGCGCTTACCGTCGTTGTTGTTGGAGTCGTCCCAGAGCTTCTTACCAGAGACGGAGACCTTCTCCTGCTGCAGCTGGTTGGTAACACTCAGTGCAACGGAATCGTTTGGTGAATTCTCATCTGCCTGACCAGAAGTAGCGGTTACCTTGTACTTCTTACCGTTGTAAGTGACCATGCCATTAGCGTCTGTGCCTACCTCTTCAAGAGTGTAGACAATAGGAGTCTTTGTGCTGGTACCATCGTTGTGAGTTTCAACGGTGTACTTACGAAGGTGTGTGAACGAAGCAGTCCAGTTATTAGCCGCGGTAAGGTCAAGTGTCTTACCAGTATCAACGCCGTCGGCAAGAAGCTTTACGGTAATGGAGGTAGCATCTGGCTGAGCAATTGCGTTGCCGTCAGCGTCAAGCCACTTCTTCTCTACCTTGACATCCATGATATCAACAAGCTGGTTTGCGACCTTCTCGGTACGACGCATAGCAGCTTCGTTGTTGTAGATAACGCTCATGTCGTTGTATGCAAGAGCCTCGGAGAGGTTTGGATCATACAGTGGTGCCTTCATGGTAAGAACAGCAGACAGAACGGTGTATGGAGGCAGAATAGTGCCATCCTTACCAACAATCTTGATTGCCGTTACCTTGGTGTAGTCAGCTGGAGTCTTAGTCCATTCTGGGCTGTTAATCTCGTTGATATCGTTCTGAGCTGGGTGCTCATCGGTGCGATAGTAAATCTCGTACTGGGAGCTGACATCAGTTGAACCAATCCTCAGATCAATAGGACCCTGAAGTGTATTGCTGAAAGCAGAGTTTCTGCCGTCGCCCACATATGGCAACACGTCGTACATAAGAATCTTATTCATTGGCGTGTTGTAGTAGTTACGAATGCTCAGACGATACTGGAAGAGTCCGCTGGTATCAGTGACGCCAGCAAAGTCAGTCATGATAGTAGCCGAGGTAAATGCCCTACCGTAGAATGTACCGCCGCCAGCAATATTTGGCTCAAGACTACGGATGTGTTTATCAGACTGGATACTCTCAACGTTGTTGCCAAGAACCTTTGCAGTTGCCTTCAGAATAGTCTCATCAGTGACACCATTCATATTGATGTCAAGATTATCCCGAACAAAGTTACTGGCGTTATACATACCAGAGAAGTCATCTGGTGTGCCGTGAGTCCAGTTTGTGGCGTAGAAGTAGACGTCATTATTGTTGTTCAGAACGTCATTCTCGGCCTTAGAAGGAATGATGTCGTCGTTGATTACCAGGTTCCTAATCTCATAACCCATGGTTCCATACTGATACACGTATCCAGATGGAAGGGTAATCTTGATTGCATTGCGACCGGTCTCGTTGTAGTTCCTGATGTACTCAACCTTCTCAGGCTGCAGCGAGTCAGCAATTGGTGAAACCGAGGTGTTCGCGTCATAAGAAACGCCTGCAGGGAGAAGATCAACGAAGGTTGGATTCTTCAAATAACGAGCAGGTGAAAGCTCTGACAGTGCAAAGCCAAAGCGAGCACTGAAGCGCTCGTTTGGCATACCAACGCGCTGGTACCAAGAGGACTTGGACAGCCAGACCTTCTCGCTAAATGGAGTAAAGCGAGTATCCCAATTTGCGGAGAAGTTCATTGGGGTCTTGGTACCGTCGGTATTAACTTTGTTGGCATTGACCTTGATGATGTTGGTAATAGGTCTGTCACTGTAAACCTCGCCAAATGGATTCATGAACATCATCTGGATGTTGAAATCAATGTTGCTGGTTGGCTGCAGAGTTACGTTCTTAAAGTAAATACCAATCTTCCTGTACTGAGGAGACACAGCGGAAGCATTGGATGGATCAAGCGTACCCTGGTTGATCTGGTCCAGATAGGACTGCAGCTGCTGCTGGCTTGCCGAGTTCATGTCAGCACGGTAAAGCCAGTTTGCACCGTTCTTCCTGGTAGGAATGATGTCGTAGCTGCCGTCTGCCTTGTAGCCACGGACCTCAATCTGGTCCATGGAGAGTCCAACTCGCTGGCCAACTGCAACAAGATTGCCGGTCAGCGCAGTCATGAAGAGGCGGTTGTCGGTGTTGGCAACATCCTCGATGAACTCGATGTCGGTGAGTGGGGTGTCCAGCTTGTTGACCAACTTGATAGTGTAATCAAGCTTCTTAACAGCAAGACCGTTCTTGTCGTACTGGATGGTAACGGGACCGCGCTTGCTAAGCATGCCGTTACCGCTGAAATCATTACCAGCAAGGCGGAACTGCTTAGAGTCGTCATCAAAGTTGTGCTCGTTGCCTGGGACTTGGCCAACAGTCTCTTCTGCTGCACTTGGGTTGTAAGGTATGCCCTGAACCGTTGCAGTGTTGTTGAAGATTACGCGATTAGTTCCATTGAGGTAACGAGCTCCTGGGAAGGAAAGCTTGAGCTGGGAATACGCAGGAAGGTTATCTCTGATGTAGTCGTTGAGAATGGTGGTTCCTGCAGGAATATCAAATTTGAGGGTTACGGTACGTCCATCTGGGCTGAGCGTCCAGTTAGGGTTCTTAGCTGGGTCAAAGTGAGCGGTAACCGTCTGACCTGCTGCATTTACGTACGTAGGAAGGGTATCGGTGATGATGATGGAGCGATAAGCGCGATAGTACTGGTAAAGTCTAAAGCTGAAGATGACGTCCGCGGTTTTATCGTTGGAAAGAGCGGACGAATCACCTGGGGCATTAATGCCACCATACAGGAGCTGGTCGTTGGTCTCTTCACCTGCAACCTGCTTCATAAGCCAAGGCTTGTCGTAGGTAATGGAGTATGTCTGATCAGGCATGTTAGCAAGCTCGGTACCGTCTGCATTGTACACACGAACAACTGGCTTGAGCTGGAAATCTGCTGGGGTAACCATATCTCTGAAGCTCATAACGTAAGGGAGCTCCAGCTTAACGGTGGTATCGATAGTGTTGAGGTACAAGCGCTTAATGGTTCTGCCATCAGGGGTAACGATGGTCTCCTCGCGCTTGATAATAGGCTGTGTAGCTGCTGCTGGAGTAGCAAAGTTATCAAGGTAGGTATCAGGAGTAATGTTGTTGGTGTTGTTAATGTCCGCAGCGGACTGCTTGGTGTTTACCTCAATCTCCAGGTAAAGACCGTCGATTGGCTTATGAAGGCCAGTTGCGTCAATCTCGATACCTGTGGAGATATTTGCATTGCCCTTAACGGTTGTAGGTGAAGTGGGTTTAAGGTTAACAGTAAGTTCTCCGTCAGCGCCAAAATCAATGTTTTGTGTTAACGGATATGTCACTGCCTTTGCAACAGTGCTTGTACCCAAAATAATGATACCGGTGAGCATCATTATTGCTGCAAACATAGTTGCAAACGACTTCTTAAAGTTGCTCATATCAACCCCATCTTTCCTATCGAACGTACCCCTGGAGATATATAAAGCTCCACTAAACATACTAATGGTTTTTGACAAAATATTTAAAGAAATATCATGTTCAAATAAATTTTTTTATTTCAATCTTGGACAAAGACTTTGAAAACTGACTAAATTGCGCACAATTAATGCTACAAAGTGCGTAGATTTAACTTCATTACTCCTGGCGAGAAAAACGCGCACACCAAGCCACTCTTTTTT
>CALIAD010000189.1 GCA_938041635.1 uncultured Atopobium sp. | reverse complement strand
GAAGGATAGTTTGTGTCAACTAAACCAAAGCATGCAAAACTGCTCGACAACGGGGTCTCACAGGGCGCTTCGGTTGACGCTGCACAAAATACTGCTACGGGTGGTAGCGCACAGGGCACTGCACCTAACGCCGTCGCTCATACTTCGCAGGGCGTCGCAGGTCAGGGCGCTGTAGCTCAGGGTACCGCAGGTCAAGGCACCGCAGCTGGCACTTCTCCTTTTAGCCGCACGCAGGCAGAGGGTTACCATAAGCGCCGCAAGCGTGTTTTCAGAAAGCAAGTTGTAGTCAGGTCGCTTCTGGGCGTTCTTGCAACTGTGTTTGTTGCTGCCTTGGTAGGCGCAGCAATTTGGTATGCAAACGTTCAGGCGCAGCTAAATAACTCGCAGGTCATCACCGCTGAGCTTCGCCAGACGCTCCAGGAGCCTTCCGCACCAAGCGATCCCTATTATGTGCTGCTTCTAGGTACTGATGGCCGACCCGGCGAGACCGAGTATCGTGCGGATTCCATCATTTTGGCGCGCGTTGACCCTATTCATAAGCGTGTGACCATGCTTTCTATTCCACGAGATACCCGTGTCTTGTGGAAGGGTTCTTACATGAAGATTAACGCTGTCCACTTCTATGATGGCGCAAATGGCATGGTACAAGCCGTAAACGAACTGTGTGGCGTGCATATTGCCCACTACGCTGAGGTCAATTTTGATGGTCTTGCAGGCATTACAGATGCTCTCGGTGGCGTGACCGTTAACGTTGAGCAGTACATGCGCGATACAGAGAACTTCAGCGACGTTGTTGAGCTCTATCCTGGTGTTCAGAAACTCAACGGTGCTCAGGCACTCTTCTTTACTCGTGTTCGCTACGCTTTTGCAGACAGCGATTACACCCGCATGCGTCACCAAAGAACGTTCATTAAGGCTATGATTGCCCAGATTTTGAATACTGGAGACCCTGTAGCCATTGCCAATATCGTCAATTCAACGGCACGCATGGTCATTACTGATCTCTCTGTCTCAGACATTATTTCTCTGGGCACTCAGATGATTGGTATGAACACCGACAAGGATATCTATACGGCATATGTACCATCTGAGGGAACAGAAATTGATGGCCAGTCGTATGTTATTGCAGACAAAGATGCACTTGCAAAGATGATGAAAGTGATTGAAGCAGGAGACGATCCGTCTAGCTTAAACGGACAAACAGATGCTGAGGCAAATGCTGAGGCTGCCGAGAAAAGCTCAGAAGAGTCCTCAGAATCTTCAAACAGCTCTTCTCGCCAGTAAACCTAAGCGTCGTTTTTGGGTATCATGCAAGTGTTAGAAATAGTTTCGTTGCATAGCGCAACTGATTTTGCATAATAAAGACTGTCAAGCAGTCGTCGGAGGAGAGTTATGGCCAACGATAACGTACAAAACGACCACACACTGACAAAAGCCGGCGAGGACTATCTCGAGGCAATTTATCGCATTGCACTTGAGCAGCCAGATGACGATAAGAGCGTCCGCTCTGTTGATATTGCTGAGAGCCTTGATGTTTCCAAGGCAAGCGTCAACAAGGCACTTTCCCAGCTTAAAGAGCAGGACATGGTTGAGCAGAGTCGTTATGGTCGTGTCACACTGACCAAAGAAGGCGAGGCAAACGCCCGCACCACGTGGCGCGCTCACCGTGCGCTGCGCACCTTCCTTGAGGAGGATTTGGGTGTAGACACAGAGACTGCAGATGCAGAGGCTTGCCTTATGGAGCACTCGCTTTCTGTAGACACGCTGGCCAAGCTCATTGAATTCCTTGAGAAGCGTGGAATTGAGATTCCAAGCAAGTAACGTAACCTGGCGCTTATGCAAGCTAGGTACGTATAAAAGCGCCTGTCATTTGAGTTTATCGGCGGCAAAACCGTCATTCTTACAAGCGCACGTTAGGTGTGCAGAGCCAACAGGGCTCATAGGTGAAAGGTAAACACATGAAGGCAATTATCCCAGCAGCAGGTCTAGGTACGCGTTTTCTACCTGCAACAAAGGTAACCCCTAAAGAGCTGTTGCCTGTTTTGGATAAGCCCGTCATTCAGTACGTAGTAGAAGAGGCTCTTGAGCCAGAAGAGGTCGATGAGGTAATCATCATCAATTCTCGCGAGAAGCCACAGATTGAAACATACTTTGCTGAAGACCAGAAGTTTGAGGCAGACCTTTCTTCTCGTGGAAAGCAAGACCTTGCCGAGAAGGTCCATGCAGCTTCTGCACTTCCTGTTTCCTTTACCTATCAGGACAACCCTCGTGGTCTTGGCCATGCCGTGCTGTGTGCCGCAGACGGCGTAGGTGACCAGCCATTCTTTGTACTTCTCGGCGATTACTTTGTTCCAGATCGTCAGATGTGCATCCGCATGGCAGAGATTTCCAAGCAGCACAATGGCGCTTCCGTCATTGCAGTTGCTCCAGTCCCTGCAGACCAAGTGAATCGCTACGGCATTATCGCAGGTGAGTGCATTTCTTCTCCTTCAGATAACTCTGAGGGCGAGGGTGCTATTTGGAAGGTAACAGGCCTTGTCGAGAAGCCTCGTCCAGAGGACGCACCTTCTCACCTGTTTATTGTTGGTCGTTACCTGCTTTCTCCAAAGATTATGGAGCTCCTGGCAACTCAGGGTCCTGGCGCCGGCAACGAGATTCAGCTGACAGATGCAATGGAGCGCCTGCTTGCTGAGGAAGAGATGTATGCGCTGGTAATCGACGCGGAAGAGGGCTGCGATACTGGTACTCCTGCAGCTTGGGCAGCAACTAATGCTCGTATGGCACTCTCTGATCAGAGCTCTGCAGCAGCATTTAAAGAGGCGCTCGGCAGCTATGCCAACCGCATTGGATAAAAGACCCGACATACTCCGTTTTGGCAGCGATGGCTGGCAAGCCCGCTATGATAAAGGCTTTACCAGGGATAATGTAGTTAGACTTGCAGAGGCCCTTGGTACCGTCTGGTCAGAGGAGCTGCCTGGCGGTATTGTGTTTGTCGGCTTTGACACACGCTTTGAAGCAGATTCGTCTGCTCTTGAAGCCGCTGCAACATTGGCTTCCTTTGGTTTAGACGTGCGTGTGTCCGAGACTTTTTGCCCAACTCCATCTGTTTGCTGGGCCTGCGCACATCATAAAGATGTGGCTGGTGGCCTCATTATTTCTGCAACTGAGCTTTCCTGCGAATACTGCGGCATGATTATTCGCGCTGCTAATGGAGGCCCTGTTTCTCGCGATTTTCTCCAGCGCGTGGAATCCGCAACGCCGCTTGAGCCAACAGATCGGCGTGGAACTTTTACCACAACAGATATTGTGACGCCTTATAAAAGTGCGCTGCTTAATCAGATTAATGTGTCTGTTATTAAGGAGCTGCGCCCGAGCGTGGTAGTTGACCCTATGTATGGTGCAGCAACAGACCTGCTTGCTGACGTACTTTCCGCAGCTGGATGTGTTGTACATCAGATGCACCAAGGTCCTGTCAGGGATTTTGGTGGCATTCACCCACAACCAGCGGACCCTTGGGCTGATGAGTGCTCTTCGATGGTGGTAAGCCGCCATGCACAGCTGGGCCTTTTGCTTGATTGTGACGGAGACCGCGCTGCTGCCGTAGATGAAACCGGCCGACTCCTTAGCCCACACGAGCTTATTCCGCTTATCACACGCCATCTTGTACAAAATAGAAAGCAAA
>CALIAD010000188.1 GCA_938041635.1 uncultured Atopobium sp. | reverse complement strand
TCACTCCAGTTGGAGCTTATTACTCTAACGGCGTTGCTCCTGTTGCACTGACCGTCTCTCCTTATGACCGCGCTGCTCCTCACGGAACCGGCAACATCAAGGCAGGCCTGAACTACGCTATGTCGCTGTACCCAACTACCTGGGCACATGAGCAGGGCTTTGCAGATAGCATGTATCTTGACTCTGGTTCTCGTACCTATGTTGAGGAGTCCAGTGGCGCAAACTTCCTCTTTGTTGATAAAGAGGGAACTCTGGTTATTCCACAGTCTTACACCGATTCCATTTTGCCTTCTATTACCCGTCGCTCTTTGGCAACTGTTGCTAAAGATATGCTGGGCATGAAGGTTGTCGAGCGTCCTGTCCGCTTTGACGAGCTTGACCAGTTTGTTGAGTGCGGCATGTGCGGCACCGCTGCTGTTATTTCTCCTGTTGGCAAAGTTGTCGACGGCCAGAAAGAGATTGTCTTTGGTGCTGGTATGGAGGCTGTTGGACCAGTTATGTCCAAGCTTCGCAACACGCTGACCAGTATTCAGTCTGGCGAGATTGAGGCTCCAGAGGCAGACTGGATTTGCAAGATTTGCTAAGGCTTGCGGTTTCAACAGCGCTTTGCTTCTAACACAAAGGCGAGAAGACCAATCAATCTTCTCGCCTTGTTTTTATCTGCAAAAGCAGGATACGTGTGACGGCTATGCCTTGACGCTTATGCCTTGTGGGAAGAACCCAGGTTATCCATGTGGCTTGCAACAATCTGAGTGATTGCTTCCATACCAGGAACGGAAGGCTTCTTTGGATCAAAGTTGCCAGGGTTTTCTGACATGTATTTCATGAAGGCTGCGGTAAAGACCTGGCGGAGCTCGGTTGCGTAGTTAACCTTGCAAATACCGTTCTGAATTGCCTCTGCTACCTGGTCATCTGGAACGCCCGAGGTGCCGTGAAGAACCAGAGGAATATCAAGGCGCTGACGGATAGCCTTGAGGACACCCTGCTCAATGTGAGGTGTACCGTGGTAGACGCCGTGAGCGGTACCAACGCCAACTGCGAGAGAAGTGCAGTTAGTGCGAGCGACAAACTCCTCAGCTTGGTCTGGATCAGTGTAGGGGTTCTCGCCCTCAACAGCTGGGCCATCGTCCTCTTTGCCGCCAACTTTGCCAAGCTCAGCCTCAACAGGAAGGTTGATAGGACTAGCAAACTTGGTTACGGATGCGGTAAGTGCAATGTTGTCCTCAAATGGAACGTGAGAGCCGTCAATCATGACGGAGGTGTAACCGGCACGAGCTGCCTGGATGCAGCGGTCAAAGCCATCACCGTGATCTAGGTGAAGAGCAACAGGAACAGTTGCCTCTTCAGCAGCACAACGAACCATTGCTGCAAAGTAATCAAGGCTTGCGTACTTGATGGTACCAGGAGTGGTCTGAAGAATAACAGGGGAGCGGCGCTCTTCTGCTGCCCTAACAACAGCCATTACAAACTCAAGGTTCTCAACGTTAAAGGCGCCAACAGCGTAATGGCCAGCCTGTGCGTCAAGAAGCATCTGCTTAGTAGTAACGAACATCTATTGCTCCTTTCGCCCCAAAGGGCTCTTTGATTGACTGAAAAAATTGTAACGTTTCTCTTACTCTGTTACGTAAGTTTTCTAGAAATAGTTTTGTCTTTGTAACCTTTGGCGAGAAACCCGTCTTGCGGTGTTTTATTCAGCAATCTTTTTGATTGCCACTTGCTTATGAATTTCTGCTGCAACAGCTTGATCAAAGCGTCCGGTACCTGCAGAAAGACAACTTGCGGTAGCGCAAGACAGCGCAAAGGTAAGACACTCTGAGGTTGGCTTTTTCTGCGCAAGCGCAACAGCAAATGAGCCAACAAGGGTATCTCCCGCACCAACAGGATTGATAGCTTCAATTTTTGGTGGATTTGCTCTAAAGGTTCCTTCATCAGAAACCATCAGCGCACCTTTTGCTCCAAGCGAAACAACTACAATTTTAATGCCGCGTTTATGCAGCTCCTGAGCTGCCGCGATGACCTCATCTTCTGTAGTTACTTCTCTTCCTAGAAGTTGTCCGATTTCATCGGTATTTGGCTTGATCATGGTGGGAAGAGCATCAACACAGGAGGTGAGCAGTGAACCCGATGCATCTACAATGCAAGGCACGCCCGCAGTCATGGTCTCTTCAATAAGCTCTTTGTAGTTTGCTGCGGAAATGCCTTTTGGAATACTGCCATTAAAAGTGACAACCTCAGCCTCTTTGGTAAGCTGCACAAGTTTTGCCTTGAAGGCAAGGAATTCTTCAGGAAGAACTGGCTGACCAGGCTCTAAAAACTCAGTTGATTGTCCGCTTGGCTCCAGGATATTAATGCATGAGCGAGTTTCTTGCTCGGTATAAATAAAATCACTGGTAATACCATCTTTATGCGCCAGCTCAACAAGGTATCTACCGTTATTGCCGCCTACAAATCCTGTGGCACATACGGGGTAATTAAGGGTGGTAATGGCTCGTGAGGCGTTAAGACCCTTGCCGCCTGCGCTGTTATCTACTACCGAGACTCTATGCACGGTTCCATCTACAACAGGAGAGTCCAGGTAGTACGCCTTATCAATGGATGCATTGAGTGTTACGGTAACAATCACGCATATCACCTCGTCTAAAAGACAGTGCACACAAAGTGCCCAGAGGAAAGCAGGGGCGAGAAACACTATGGAACAGTGCCGCTGCAAATGGAATTGAGTTGAATCTATTTAACCAAAGCGCCATCAAGAAAAATTTCTTTAGATGTTCTAAAAAAAGATACCAGTACATAATTTCTTAATACCAATTTTATTTTCTTGCCATATTTGAGCAGGATTTTAGGGTTGTTTACTACATTTATTACGTATAAAGGTGCGTTATAAGAATTTCTCATTTTTCAAGGATAGCTCTAAATTTTTTAGTGCATCATCACAATTTATTCATATATCTACCTGTGAAAATAATAATGGTCGTACCGTTTACGGTAAAAATAGTACCGTTAAACCGGCGATTGTTAACGTACACATCTCAAGATGCTCACTAGACTATACTTATGTTAGGTTGTTATCTGGTATCTACCACTTAGAGAGAAGCTTCAACACCCCCTAGTTTTCCGTGTAGCTCTCCAGATAGTTTCCAACTCTTTGAAAGGAGTTTGACATGGTAGGTTGCGTTTTAACTGGTCATGGAACGTTTGCAAACGGTCTTGCTGATGCTTTAAAGATGATTGCTGGTGAGCAAGAAGCTTTTGTTCCCGTTCCTTTTATTGAAGCCGGTGCTGCAACATACCCAGAAACTCTTGCTGCCACAATTTCCGATCTTCTTGACACTACTGATGGCGTACTGGTTTTTTGCGACCTTCTTGGTGGAACGCCTTTTAATCAGGCAATGATAATTGCCCAGAACTATTCAAACGTAGAAGTTGTTACAGGCACAAACCTTCCTATGCTTCTTGAAACACTTGGAAGCCGCATGGCAGACACCTCTCTTGAAGAGTTGGTTGATACTGCTGTTATTGCTGGTAGCCAGGGAGTTGTTCATAAGCGTCTTGAGCTTGAGATTGAGCCAGAAGATGATATTTTCGGTGACGATGGCATTTAAGTAGCGTTTTGTTGTTGAGTTAAGGAGATGCACATGGCAAATCTAGCAGAGAACATTCTTGCTTCATCCATTGTTCTTCTCACCTTTTTGGTAATTATTGCCCTTGGATATTCATTCTTTATCTGGAGAGCTTCCGCAAAAAAGGCTGGTTCTACCTCGGAGTTTTTGAAGAACCTTCATCCAGGTCAGAAGGTTAAGACCAACAACGGAATGTATGGCGTAGTAAAAGACGTCAAAAAAGAAACAGTAGATGTTGAGTTTGCTCCAAATGTGGTCATCACGTTGGATCGTTGGGCGTTAATCAGCGTTTCCAATAATAAATAAATTTGCAGTAAAACACGCAGCGCAAGTTGCGAGTAGTGCGATGAAAATCGCAGATAGCACGCACAAGTGTGCGCGTAAAGAGAGGAGAACTTGTTATGGGAGAACCAGATATCAAGCTTGCTCGAATCGATAATCGTTTGATTCATGGTCAGGTTGCTACTCAGTGGAACGGCACCCTTGGAACTAACCTCATCCTTGTTGCTAATGATGAGGTTGCAGGAAATAAGATGCGCCAGGGCCTCATGGATATGGCTGCTCCAAGTGGCGTTGCAACCAGGTACTTTACGCTTCAGAAGACTATTGAGGTAATTCATAAGGCTTCTGCAAGCCAGCACATTTTCTTAGTTGCCGAGAATCCAGAGGATGTCCTCACTCTGGTCAAGGGCGGTGTTCCAATCAAAAAGGTGAACATCGGCAATATGCACATGGCTGAGGGAAAGCGACAGGTCGCCACAAGTGTGGCGGTAGACGATAAGGACGTCGCTGCCTTCCGTGAGCTTCAGGAATTGGGGGTGACTCTAGAGATTAGACGTGTTCCTACGACCCCGGTCGAGGATATCTCAAAGCTATTCGAGTAAGTTTTGCGCGCAACTTCCTGGTAGAGATTACAAAATGTTGCAATGGTGCAACGTTTCTAGCAGGTTGGCAAAGGTATTCGGATAGTCTGCCGATCATCGTCATCGGTAGTTATGGTGTGTTTGAAAGGAGGAGTTAAGATGGATGTTAGCCCTATTCAGGTGTTATTAATTTTCATCGTTGCGTTTATCGCTGGCATCGATCAGTTTAGTTTCCTCGAGTCTCTTTACCAGCCAATCGTAACTGGTTTTTTGGTTGGTTTGATTCTTGGTGACGTTCAGACTGGTCTCATTGTTGGTGGTACTTATCAGCTTATGACCATCGGCAACATGCCTGTTGGTGGTGCTCAGCCACCTAACGCTGTTATCGGCGGCATTATGTCTGCAGTCTTTGCAATCACTACTAAGCTTGAGCCAATGGCTGCTGTAGCTGCAGCAATTCCATTCTCTCTGCTTGGTCAGTATGCAGTAACCATCATCTTTACCATTATGTCCCCTGTAATGGCAACTGCTGATGCATACGCCGAGAAGGCCGATCCTAAGGGAATTGCTCGTATTAACTACGGTGCAATGGCTGCCCTTGGTCTTTTCTTTGGTGTCATTGTTACCCTGTTCTTCCTGGGTGGCGCTGCATTTGGCACTCAGATTACCACGGCAATTCCAAAGTGGCTCATGAATGCACTGTCCGTCGCCGGTGGCATGATGCGCTTCGTCGGCTTTGCAATCCTGCTGAAGGTTATGGTTTCTCGCGAGCTTTGGGGCTTCTTCCTCATGGGCTTTGCAGCTGCAATCGTATTTATCAGCATTCCTGAGCTCTCTGGTCCAGCACTTCTGCTTCTTGCTCTCATCGGCTTTGGTATCGCATTCTGGGATTACCAGCTCCAGACCAAGATGAAGAATGCTGCTCCTGCTGTTGTTGCTGGAGGTGACTTCGAAGATGGCATTTAATATTCCTGATACCTATCAGAACACCACTCCTGCTGAGCCACTTGATCAGAAGACGCTCAACAAGATGGTATGGCGCTCCCTGTTCCTGCAGGCTTCCTTCAACTACGAGAGAATGCAGGCAGCTGGTTGGCTCTACGGTATTCTCCCTGGTCTTGAGAAGATTCACGGCGACAACAAGGATGACCTTGCTGCTTCCATGAGTCACAACCTTGAGTTCTACAATACCCACCCATTCTTGGTCACTTTTGTTATGGGTATTGTTCTCTCCCTTGAGCAGAACAAGCTGGATATCCCAACCATTCGTGCAGTCCGCGTTTCTGCAATGGGTCCTCTGGGCGGCATTGGTGACGCACTGTTCTGGTTCACCCTTGTTCCAATTACTGCTGGTATTACCTCTAACATGGCAATTTCCGGCAATGTCTTTGCACCATTCTTGTTCCTTATCATCTTCAACATCGCACAGTTTGCTGTACGTTATTGGCTGATGAACCTTTCTTACAAGATGGGCACTGACGCAATTACCCTGCTCACCGAGAACGCAAAAGAGTTCACTCGTGCTGCTTCTATCCTGGGCGTCTTTGTTGTTGGCTGCCTGGTTGTCTGCTACGGTGGAACCAAGCTTGGCGCTGGCGCAAACATCCCTAACGGTGAGACACACAGCGTTGTTCTTTCTCAGGTAACTCTTTCTGACGAGCAGCTTGCTTCTGGTCAGTATGACAAGGCTCTCTTTGCTAAGGGTTCCTATGCTGACTACAAGAAGGATCCTAAGTCCGTTATGTTCATCGGCGGCAAGACTGCTGACGGCAAGGACGGCACTACTGCTATTGCTCCAGTCGGCAACGGTGTTAACCTGGTAACTGTTGGCGAGGAAGTTACTTCTCCTGTCTCCATTGACATCCAGAAGATCCTCGACGGCGTTTGCCCAAAGCTTATCCCATTGGCTCTTACCCTTTGCCTGTACTATCTCATGGCAAAGCGTAACTGGACTCCAATTATGTGCATCTGCCTGCTTCTGGTAATTGCACTTCTTGGTTCTGGCTTTGGCGTTCTCCCATATATTTGGGGTTAAGTAAGTGTGGCGGGTGTCCACTTGTTGGGCACCCGTCTTTTTATAGGAGAGTTTGATGGCAGCTTTTATGGGAAGACAACCACTCTACGAGCAGCTAGCAAATATGCTGCGCTATCGTATTGAGAACGAGATGGATCCAGATGATCCACTTCCTTCTGAGCGTGAACTCTCCGATTCCTACGGACTTTCTCGCACCACGGTAAGACTTGCCCTGCAAGAGCTTGAACACATGGGGCTCATTTATCGTCAGCGTGGCCGCGGTACCTTTGTTGCAGACGTCTCTGAACGTGCAACAGACCTTATGGGAGGCTATAGCTTTACTGACCAGCAGCGTCAGTTAGGTCGAGTCCCTAAGACAACTATTCTGGAGTTTGACACTATTGAGGCTAATAAGTTCTTAGCCCAGCATATGCACGTTATTCTTGGCGAGAAACTCTTCCGCATCAAGCGTTTAAGAAGTGCCGATGACGTGCCTATGATGCTGGAAGTAACGTATCTTCCAGTTTCACAGTTTTTCTCGCTTACTGCTCATGATGTTGAGCAAAAATCTCTCTACCAAAATTTTGAAGAAGACTACAACATAAAGATTGGCGTAGCAGAAGAGGAGTTCAAGGCTTCAATTGCTCGCTCAGATGACGCCACTTTATTGCAAATTTCTGAAGGCTCGCCTGTTTTGAGTCTCACACGCACAACCTACAACGACAGAAATATCATTGTTGAGTTCACACTAAGCGTGGCTCGTGCGGATCAGTTTAGATACAAGATTGTACATACACGCAGTTAAATAACTGTGAGAAGGGATATCAATGTTTAAGAAGAGCCAAGAAGAGCTAAAGGCACTAGGCGCTCATATTACAACTGCCGAGATTAAGCAGCAGCCTGAACTTTGGGAATCTACCTTTGGCATTTATCAGGAGAACCTTTCTGCAATTAAAGAGTTTGTCGAGCGTGCTCGCAATCTTGGTGAGGGTCGTCGTACCCGCGTGGTCTTTACGGGTGCAGGTACCTCGGCATATGTAGGCGATACCATTACTCCGTATCTTCGTTCTCACGGCGAGAAGGGCTCTTTTGAGTTTGCGTCCGTTGCAACTACTGATATTGTTTCTGATCCTTATGGCAGCCTTGATCCAGATGATCCAACGGTCTTGGTTTCTTTTGCGCGCTCTGGTAATAGTCCAGAGAGTCTTGCTGCCGTAAATATTGCCCGTAAGATTGTTAAAAATCTTTTGCTCATCAATATTACCTGCGCTCCTGAAGGAAAACTTGCCGTTGAATCCGCAGGTAAAGACGATACATTGCTACTTCTTATTCCTGGTGCAAATGACCAGGGCTTTGCCATGACCGGCTCTTATAGCTGTATGACACTTCTTGCTACTCTTGTATTTGATAGTGCTGATGACTCACAGAAGAAGGCTTGGATTTCTGATGCTGCTGAGCTGGGTAGGCAGGTAATTGAGCGCGAGGAAGAGATTGCTGAGTGGCTTAAGAGCGATTTCAACCGCATTACCTATCTGGGTTCTGGTCCTTTTGTGGGTCTTGCTCATGAGGCTCAGCTTAAGATTTTGGAGCTTGCAGCTGGTATTAATGCAACGTCGTGGGATTCCTCGATGGGATATCGTCACGGACCAAAGTCGTTTGTCGACGAACACACCCTGGTGTTTGATTTTGTTTCCAATAACCCTTATACGCGTCAATATGATCTGGATATTCTTGACGAGATTAAGGGAGACCAGATTGCTGCTCTGACCATTGGTATTGAGCAAGAGGGGGCAACAAACTTTACGGGAAGAACATTTAGTCTTCCAGTATTTACAGAGCCTCTACCAGCACCTTATTTGGCTCTGCCTTTTGTAATGGTTGCTCAAGTGGTGGCACTCTTGAACTCAGTTCGTGTCAATAACAAACCGGATACACCTTCTCCAACTGGTCAGGTTAATCGAGTGGTTAAGGGTGTTACAATTCACTCACTATAGGAATTACTAAGAAGGACGTGCCTATGGCGCGTCCTTTTGAGAATGATTGAGGTACATATGAGTACATTTGCAGTTAAAGCAGATAAGTTCTTTTTGCCAGGAGCAACTTCTGGTCCAGGATATTTGCTCGTAGAAGACGGTGTATTTGGTCATTTCACTAAAGAGAAGCCAGACTGCGAGATTATTGACCGCACTGGTTCTTGGGTGGCACCTGGCCTTGTTGACACACATATCCATGGCTTCCTGGACCACGATATTATGGACTGCGATCCTGATGGCGTCATTGAGATTGCCCAGGGTCTGCTCTCTAACGGCGTAACTTCTTGGCTTCCAACAACACTAACCGCAAGCGTTCAGCAAACTGGCGATGCTTGTGAGTCCGTTGCTGATGCAGCAGAGGGAATTGCGGCAAACGGCATTGACGCTGCTCGCATCCAGGGCATCTTCCTGGAGGGACCTTTCTTTACCGAGAAACACAAGGGTGCCCAGAATCCTGCGTACTTCCTTGATCCAGATGTAGAGGTCTTTGATGAGTGGCAGGAGCGTGCTGACGGCTGGATTGCCAAGATTGCTATTGCTCCAGAGCGCGATGGCGCTCCAGAGTTCTGTGCAGAGATGGCAGACCGCGGTGTTCATGTTGCACTTGGTCACTCCGATGCAACGTATGAGGAAGCTCTTGCCTGCGTAAACGCTGGTGCAGACATCTTTGTTCATACCTATAACGGCATGAGCGGTCTTCACCACCGTGAGCCAGGTATGGTTGGTGCTGCAATGACCACCCACGGTACCTATGCAGAGGCTATTTGCGACGGCCATCACCTTAATCCTATCGCTGTTCGCGCTCTGGTAAATGCAAAGGGATATGACCATACCGTTCTTATTACAGACTGCATGCGAGCAGGTGGTATGCCTAATGGACAGTACAAACTTGGCGATTTCCCTGTTGTTGTTGAAGGCGGAACTGCTCGTCTGATGGATGAGTCTCACAGCCTTGCTGGTTCAATCCTTCGTCTGTTTGAAGGCGTGAAGAACGTCTTTGACTGGGGTATTGTTTCTGCTGAAGAAGCGGTTCGTATGGCTTCAGAAAACCCAGCTCGCTCTTGTGGAATTGATGATGTTTGTGGCTTCATCCGTCCTGGATATGATGCTGACTTTATTGTTGTTACAAAAGATCTTCAGCTTGAAGAGACGTTCCTTGGAGGAAAGAGCGTTTACAAGGCTTAAACAGCAGATCTTGAGTAACACAAATTAAAGGAAGCGTATGGAGTTCTATTCCCATAACTATTTAATTCACCATGCAACAGTATTTGACTGGACTCAGCTTGTTCTATTTGGCCTTGTTACACTTCTAATGATCTTCTCGCTTGTGCATTACATGCGTGATAGAAAGAATTCTAAGTATCGTGAGCTGGCGCTTATTGCGCTGTTTTCATTAATCTTTCTTGGACTTCTACAGCTTGATCGTGTGCTAGAGGTTAATCAGGCAAGTAAGCACTATGAGTCAATTGTTTCCTCACAAGAAAGCTTCGCTCGACGTCTTGAGGTTGATTTTGACCACGTGTACGTTGCCTTTGATAGCCAGGGAAATCCCTCGTATCTTGAGGTTGACGGTAAGTATTATCACGTTTTGAAAAATACCGAGAATGACTATGTCATTGAACAGATCAATCTCATTGGTAATGACATTAAGCATGTAGAGGAGTAGATCGATGAACTTTTATTTAGAAGTTGCCATTAAATTGTGCATCGGTCTTTTCTCGCTTGTTCTGGCAATTAACGTCAGCGGAAAAGGAAACCTAGCACCAACTGCAGCAATTGACCAGGTTCAAAACTTTGTACTTGGCGGCATTGTTGGCGGCATGATCTACAACAGTTCAATTACCATTTTGCAGTTCACCCTTGTCCTGCTTATTTGGCTCATTATTGTTATGGTTCTCAAATGGTTGAGAACAAACAATATGCTGGTCAAGCAGTTGATTGATGGACGTCCTGTTATTGTTATTGATAAGGGCAAGCTGCTTGTAGACAACTGTAGGTCTATGGGTCTCACTGCCTACGATGTGTCGCTGAAGCTTCGCCAGGCAGGAGTGAATTATATCTCAGACGTTAAGCGTGCCATTCTTGAGCAAAATGGACAGTTGATTATTGTTAAAAAAGGAGAAGAGAACGTTAGATTCCCGCTTATTACTGACGGACAAGTTCAGACGAACATTCTTGAGACGCTGGACCTGGAAGAGAATTGGCTTGAAAGAGAACTTGAGCATCAAGGTTATAAGTCTGCTTCAGAGGTTTATTTGGGTGAGTATAATAGTGGAGATCTGATTATTACTCCGTACGCGGAGAAAGATCAGTAGGTTAGCAAGAGATAAAACAGTTAACTTGTTTATTCCAATTCCGTTTACGGAAAAGATAAAAAAATTTTTCGTTGACTTGAATTGGAATATGTATACTAAGGCTAACTTTTAGAAAGCGGACTGTCGGAAGACAGCCCGCTTTCCTGCTAAAGGGGAAGCATGAATGCATGTTCAGATGATGAGAAGTGAGTAGAAAGGCAAAGAAGTGAGGAGAAACATGGGTTTCTCGCCATGTTTTTATGCTTGGTAGTGAGGACAATCGCACGATTTTGTTTGAAAAATTTGGCACTACACCGTATTGGTTTTTATAGTTTTGGGAGATGTAACATGAATTTGAATCCAACCGTTTCTCGTCGTAGCGCACTTGTAGCTTCCGCTTTTGGCGTGAGTGCTATTCTTGCTGGCTGCAAGCCTGAGGCTCAAAAGCAAGAAGGAGCTTCTGATAATAAAGACCAGAAGAAGCTCAACATTGTTGCAAGTTTTTATCCTATGTACGATTTTGCAAAGCGCATTGCTGGCGATCATGCTGAGGTAACATGCCTCGTTCCAGCAGGTACTGAGCCACATGATTGGGAGCCATCCAGCAAGGATATGAAGACTATCCAGGAAGCAGACTTCTTAATTTACAACGGTGCTGGTATGGAGCACTGGGTCAAGGACGTACTTGATGGACTTGGTTCTGGCACAAAACTTACAGCAGTTGAGACCAGCAAAGATGTCAAGCTTCTTGAGCTTGAAGAGGACGATGATCACGATCATGAGGAGAAGAAAGATGACCATGATCACGACCATGACCATGGTGGAACCGATCCTCACGTTTGGCTGAGCCCTCTGAATGCCAAGATTCAGATGAAGAATATTTGTGATGCTCTTTCCGAGAAGGACTCTGAGCACAAGTCAGAGTATGCTGCCAATCTTGATAAAGCAAATGCAGACTTTGATACGCTTGATAGTGAGTTCCACAAGGGTCTGGATTCACTACCTAACAAGACCATTGTTGTTTCTCACCAGGCATTTGGTTATTTGTGCGAGGCTTATGGTCTCACTCAGATGCCTATTGAGGGTGTTGAGGCAGATGCAGAGCCAAATGCTCAGGAAATGAAAGAGATTACTGAGTTCGTAAAAGAGCATAATGTAAAGGTTATTTTTACGGAGGAACTGGTAAGTCCTAAGGTTGCTCAGGCAATTGCTGAGGCAACAGGCGCTCGTGTTGAAGAGCTTAACCCACTTGAGGGACTTACTGATGACGAGCTCAAGGCAGGCGAGGATTACCTCTCTGTTATGCGCGAGAACCTCAAGGCTCTTGAGGGCGCTCTCGCATAGTGTGTTGCCAGCTTAGGCTGGATGTTTGGAGGACGTGTTGCAGGAAAGTCAGATAGCCGTTTCGCTTCAAGACGTGAGTTTTTCTTACAAGAAGACGCGCGTCTTAAGCGATGTAAATTTAGACGTTCATCAAGGCGAGATTTGCGCTCTTATTGGTGATAACGGAGCTGGTAAATCTACGCTCTCTCGTATTGTGGTGGGTGAGCTTGAGCCAACAAGTGGCAAATCACTTCTTTTTGGAACGCCCTCGACTCGGTTTAAAGACTGGGAGCGTGTAGGCTATGTCCCACAGCTGCCTTCAGAATCGGTTAATCGCTTTCCTGCAAGCGTCGTCGAACTAGTAGATGCAAGTCAGTATGCTCGTGCCAAAAAGGTGAAGATGAGCGCAAAAGAGCGTCGCGAGCGCACGCTTGAGGCACTTGACCTTGTAGGTATGACTGATTTTTCCACGCGTATTATTAGGGAACTCTCTGGAGGACAGCTCCAGAGAGTTCGTCTTGCCTGCGCGCTGGTTGGAAACCCATCACTACTTATCCTGGACGAACCTACAACTGGTCTTGATAAAGAGAGTCGCAATCATTTCTATAGCCTAGTGCGAGAAGCCCATGCAGCTAGAGATCTTGCGGTACTTATTGTTACGCATGATCTTGCAGCTCTTGATGCGCTGGCTTGTCGAGTTGTTGAAGTTGCTGACCACAAAGCTACAGAAATTGCAGGTAGGGGTCACGGTCATGATCACTGTGCAGTTCATGGCGCTCACTGTGACCTTGACTCTCATCATGTCCACGACCACAATCGTGGAAAATTAGATGATTTTGCTTTAACGGAGTCCCTTGGTCCTGCGTCCGACGTTGTTCAAGATGCCCAAGACTCGCATGAGAGGAGGGCATAAATGTTTGAATACGTATTTATGCAGCGAGGAATTCTTGTGGGAATTCTTCTGGGAGCAATTATTCCGCTGGTAGGCGTTACGGTTGTATTGAAGCGCCTTTCTATGATTGGCGATGCTCTTTCTCATACCTCTCTTGCAGGTGTTGCAGGCGGCATGATTGCAGGTATTAATCCTGTTGCCGGAGCAATTGCCGCTTGTTTGGGTGGTGCGCTTTGCGTAGAGGGAGTGCGTCGTCACTTTAAAGACCAGTCAGAGCTTGCAGTCGCTATTGTGATGGCAGCTGGTATTGGTCTAGCAGGCGTTTTGTCAGGTTTTGTTCCTAACTCATCAAGCTTCAACAGCTTTATGTTTGGCTCTATCCTGACCGTAAGCGAGCAAGAAGTTCAGATGATTGTGGTCATCAGTGTACTTGCAGTCGCATTCTGCTTCTTCCTTAGAAAAGAACTTTTCTTGATGTCTTTTGATGAGCGTCATGCCCGTTGTGTTGGTGTGCCTGTAAGTCTTATTAACTTTGGTTTTGTTATTGCAGTAGCTTTGGTGGTTGCCGTAGCAGCAAGAACGGTTGGCTCACTTATTGTTTCATCTATGATGGTAGTTCCTGTTGCCTGCGCTCTGCAGATTTCCCGCAGTTGGAAGCAATGTTGTCTGTATGCAAGCACGGTGGGTATGCTGACCTCACTTGGTGGACTTGTTGTCTCCTATGAGCTTGGCCTTAAACCTGGAGGAACCATCGTTCTTCTCGCGGTTGTTACGCTTTTGTTTATCTTTCTGGTAAAAAGGGTTGTGCTGCTGCTCAAAACTCGCACAGTGTGATACTCTGAACAAAGTGCGTTGACGGAGAGGTCTGCCGGAGCACGTTGTGAACAGAGAGGGTGTTCGTGGTTGAGAAACACCTGCACAGCGCTGGTAGAGTTCACTCCCGAGCTACAACTTGAACGGCGTCATTGCTTAGTAGGGAAGTCGTCCGCCTAACGAGACTAGGCTTTCAAGTGGATTGCACAGAGAGAAAACTGCGCAATCAACCGAGGTGGTACCGCGGAAATTTTCCGTCCTTGGGCATATGCTCAGGGACGGTTTTCTATTGAAAGGGTAATTACATGGGAATGTCTGAGGAACTCTCGGCAATTCGCGAGCAAGTACTTGAAGGAATTGCTAAGGCAACAAACCTTGAAGCACTTGAGAAGGTGCGCGTTGCATCAATGGGAAAGAAGGGCTCTCTTACGGCAATTATGCGTATGATGGGTCAGGTTCCCGCAGATCAGCGCCCTCAAATGGGTCAGCTTGCAAATACCGTTCGTGCTAACGTTGAGACCGCTATTCGCGAGCGTCAGCTTGCCTTAAAGCGAGAAGCCCTTGAAGCCCAGCTTAATGCTGAGGCAACTGATATTACCCTTCCAGGTCGTCGTCTGAGTCCTGGTACTCAGCACCTCATTGAGCAGGTACGTGAGGAGATGGAAGACATCTTTGTCAGCATGGGCTACACCATTGAGACAGGCCCTTATGTTGAGACTACCTACTACAACTTCACAGCTCTGAATGCTCCAGAGGACCATCCAAGCCGTTCTGGTAAGGATACGTTCTACGTGGTGGATAATGCACCAGAAGGAAAAGAGTCGCACGTACTGGGCGAGTCTGACGTGCTTCTTCGTACACAGACTTCTGGCGTTCAGGTACACACCATGGAGACAAAAGAGCCTCCTATTTACATGATTTGTCCTGGCACGGTATTCCGTCCTGACACCGCAGATGCCAACCACCTGCCTCAATTTACGCAGATGGAAGGCCTTGTTGTTGATGAGGGAATTACCTTTGGTGATCTCAAAGGTACCCTTGATCACTTTACTCGTGAGATTTTTGGTAAGGACCGCGCTACCCGCTATCGTCCTCACTTCTTCCCATTCACCGAGCCAAGCTGCGAGGTAGACGTTTCTTGTGGTGTTTGCCACGGTGAGGGCTGCCGTTTCTGCAAGAACACGGGCTGGCTTGAGATTCTTGGTTGCGGCATGGTTGATCCTAATGTCTTCAAGTACTGCGGTATTGATTCCGAGAAGTACACAGGCTTTGCCTTTGGCATTGGTGTTGAGCGTGTTGCAGCGCTCCGTTATGACCTTCCTGACCTGCGCATGCTCATCTCTGGTGACCAGAGAGTCCTGCGTCAGTTCTAATCATCGGCGTCTTATTAGAAAGGCAATCACATGCGTGTATCTTATGAATGGCTGAAGACGCTCGTTGATCTTCCTCAGGACCCAAAAGACCTTGAGCGTGAGTTTGTGCGCACCGGTACTGAGGTTGAAGCGGCAGAGCGTGTTGGCGCAAATCTTGACCATGTTGTTACTGCTCAGGTTGTAAGCAAAGAGCCTCATCCTGATTCTGATCACATGTACGTTACCCTGGTTGACGTGGGCAATAACAATGTAGATAAGGACGGAAATCCTGTTCCTCTACAGATTGTTTGCGGTGCTCAGAACTTTAATCAGGGAGACCACATTGTTACCGCAATGATCGGTGCGGTACTTCCTGGAGACTTTAAGATTAAAAAGTCCAAGCTGCGTGGTGTTGAGTCTTGCGGCATGAACTGCTCTTCTCGCGAGCTTGGTCTTGGCGATGACCAGAGCGGCATTATGATTCTTCCCGAGGATGCTCCAATTGGTGTACCTCTTACGGATTACCTGGGCATGTCTGATGTAGTTCTTGATTGCGAGATTACCCCTAACCGCCCCGACTGCCTTTCTATGACTGGTATGGCTGTTGAGGTTTCTGCAATGTATGACACTGACGCCCATATTGAGCTTCCACGTGTTACGTCTGAGTCTGGCGCAGATGCATCTGAGCAGGTTGATGTTACCATTGCTGATCCTGAGCTCTGCTCAAGGTACACTGCTCGCGTGGTTCGAAACGTCAAGATTGGCCCAAGCCCTGAGTGGCTTGCTCGTCGCGTTACGGCTTGTGGTGGCCGCTCAATCAACAACGTTGTTGATGTTACTAACTACGTGATGTACCTGACCGGCCAGCCTCTGCATGCTTTTGACCTCGGAAAACTTACCAAGGAAGATGGCAAGTACCACATTGTGGTTCGTGCTGCAGAAGACGGTGAGCACATTGTGACGCTTGACGGAGAAGACCGCGAGCTCACGTCCGATATGACGGTCATCACAGATAACGGTAAGACTCCTATTGCACTTGCAGGAGTTATGGGTGGCCTGGATTCTGAAATTACCGAGAATACCGTTGATGTCCTTTTGGAATCCGCTGTCTTTGATAACGGCCACATTAGCCGTACCAGCAGAAACCTTGATCTGATGAGCGAGGCTTCTATTCGCTACGAGCGTCTTGTGGATCCAAACGGTTGCGCATCTGTTGCAGATATTGCAGCAGCACTCTTTGAGGAGTGCTGTGGTGCTGAGGTTTGCCCTGGTATTGTTGATGTATATCCAAAGGTAAAAGAGGCAGTAACTATTACGCTTCGCCCAGAGCGCGTTTGCTCTCTTGCAGGTGCTCAAATTCCAGAAGAGTTTATGGTTTCTCGCCTTACGCGCCTTGGCTGCAAGGTTACTCCTGCAGACAACGGTGAGTTGAGCGTTGTTGCTCCTACAAATCGTCCAGACCTTACGCGCGAGGTTGACCTGATTGAGGAGATTGTTCGTCTGTGGGGCGAAGGCGATATTGAGGCAACGCTTCCTGCTGCTAGAAACCATGCTGGCGGCCTGACTTCGGAGCAGCGCCAGATTAGAAAGATTGGCCGTACGCTGCGCTCCCTTGGCCTCAACGAGACAAAGTCATATTTGTTTGCAAGTCCAGATGACCTCTCTAAGCTTGGTATGAGCGAAGAGGGAAGAGGCGTTCCGGTAAAGGTTATGAGCCCACTTGTTGCTGACCAGTCTGAGATGCGTCGTTCCATTGTTCCAGGTCTTCTGCGCTCTATTGCATACAACCTTGATCATGGTGTCTCGAATATTGCCATGTATGAGCTGGGCCGCGTGCTTTTTGGACATAAGGATAAGAGCCAGCCAGATGAGCCAAGCTATGTCTGTGGCGTGTTAGTTGGACGTCCAGCAGATGATGCATGGAACGCCAAGTATCCAGCTTACGATTTCTTTGACGCCAAGGGTATTGTTGAGGGTCTGCTTGAGGCACTTCGCATCCCTAAGGTTCGTTTCCGTGTAGCTGAGCCAGAGCAATACGGTTGGCTGCAGCCTGGTCGCGCTGCTGAGATTCTTGCAGGTAGCGAGACAATCGGTTGGGTTGGAAACATTCATCCTTTGTCGCTCCAGAACTTTGACATTGAGGTTCCAGTCATTGCCTTTGAGATTTCTGTGGCTTCGCTTTTGCGTCTTTCTCAGAAAGACCTTCCTATTGTTGAGCCTCCAACCTACCCTGGTATCTCCATTGACCTGGCAATTGTTGTTGACGAGAGCGTCACTGCTGAGCAGCTGATTCAGCGTTTGAAGTCTGCTGGTGGCAAGCTTCTCTGTGACATCAGGCTCTTTGACGTGTACCGCGATGCCCTGCGTGTTGGTGAAGGTAAGAAGTCCATGGCCTTCTCGCTCACGTATCGCGCAGACGATAGAACGCTTACTTCTGAAGAGGTTGAGAAGACCCACACAAAGCTTGTGGAGAAGGTCCTTCGTTCTACCGGCGGAGAAATTCGCGGATAAGCAGGTAATTGTAGTGCCAAGTTGGAACGTACATATTGCTCATGCTGACCGGCTCCTTGAGAAAGGAGCCGGTTGCTTGGATGTGGATATTCACTACCCTGATGCATTTCTGCTTGGAAATGTTGCTCCTGACGTGCATATTGGCTTTATGGTCCCAGACTATTCTCACAAGGTAAGGTACGGTCGAAGCCATCAATCGTATCCAGGTAGTTTGCCTATTCCAAGTTATAAGCGGTATCAGCGTAATTTTATGGGTGGTCTTAATCCTGCTGAGTATCTGCTACAGACTGACTTTATTCAGCCAAATGTGAGTTATTGCTCAGATGAGCAGCGCAGCTTAGTAGATCAGCGCCAGCTCAGAGAGCTTATCGTGGGCATTTGGTGCCACCTTGTTTGCGACCATGTGTATAACGCTCATACACGGGCATTTTTGCGTGCTCATCATATTCCGACAGGAGAAGATGCACGTATTCGTAAGCAAGCAGATTTTGATATTTACGGGCGCTCGCTTGATATGAATTGTCTGCCAGAAGCATCTGATGAGCTCTTTGCAGTTGCCGCGGCTCATCCACAGTATGGGTTTACGCATTCAGATGTTGAGCAAACACTTCAGGTTATACAGCGCATTGCAGAGGAGAATCGCCAGAATAGTGTGAGCTCCCCGCAGTATCAAATGCTTAATACAGAGTTTTTCTCGTCAGCCTATAAAGAGGCAGAGGAAACGATAGTTCAAGGATTTATGCTGCAAAAACATAACTAATTCAGTTAAAGTTATATTCTCGCTTTTCTGAGATAGGTTTTGGAGGACGCTATGGAAAAGATGGAATCTCGCGGAACATTTACGGAGTATCTGCCTTCATACACCATTGGTGTTGATGCTTATAAGTCGGTACTGCACATTGTTAAACGATTTGGTAAAAATGCCGTAGTCATTGGTGGACCAACTGCAATGGAGAAGGCACGTCCAAAGCTTGAGGCCGCACTTGCGGGTTCTGAGGTTTCTATCTCTTCTTGGATTTCTTACGGCACTAACTCTACGCACGCAAATGCCAAGAGAATTGCAGCAATGCCTGAGGTTATTGCTGCTGATATGCTCTTCCTTGTTGGCGGCGGTCGCGCAATTGATGAGGGTAAAGAGATTGCAACCATCCTGGATAAGCCATACTTTACCTTCCCAACACTTGCTTCTAACTGCGCTCCTGTAACAAGAATTGCTGTTTTCTATAAAGAAGACGGTTCTGCAGATACGTACTTCATTCCTGCTGAGCTGCCCGTTCATACCTTTATTGATACGCAGATTATTGCAGAGAGCCCGGATGAGTACTTCTGGGCAGGAATTGGCGATGCCTTCTCTAAGGGTCCTGAGGTTGAACTTTCTTCCAGAGAAGTTGAGCTGCTCCACAGCCCTCTTATGGGACGAGCTCTTGCCGCAGGTGCCTGCATTGAGCCTCTGTTTGATAATGCAGAGCAGGCACTGGCAGATAAGCGCGCTGGTATTGTTTCTGAAGCATTTGAAAACGTTGTTCTGAACATCATCATTACCGCTGGTGTTGTATCTAACATGACCACCAACATTGGTACTGAGCGTAGTGCGTATTACTTCAATTCCTCAACCGCTCATGCCTTCTACAATGCCTTTACTGCTCTGGGCGAGCGTGGCGAGAAACACCTTCATGGTGAGGTTGTTTCCTTTGGTACCTGCGTCCTTTATGCCTTTGACGGCAACCTTAAAGCACTTGAGGAGCAGGTGGCGCTTAATAGAAAGCTTGGCCTTCCAACCACCTTGGCCAATCTGGACATTACTCCAGAATCAGTTGACGCTGATCTGGACATCATTGTTGAGCGAGCTCAGAAGACCAACGAGTGGGGTCGCGCTCCTTATGGCTTTACAACTGATCGTTTCCGCCAGGCAATTCTTGATACCGATGCATACGGTAGGGCAGTTGCTTCTGGCGAGAAGGACCAAGAGACAGCAGCTCTTGATGTAATTGCTGCACACGCTCCTTCAGCTGAGACGGCTGTACCACGCAAGATGTAGTTGCAAGTAACCTGAAGAATCACTGTAGGAAGAGGACTTGTAGGAGCCAGCTTTCTTAAGTCGCTTCACGGTTATATAAAAAGTTTATGTATCAAATGGCAGTTTATTTGGATAAGCTGCCATTTCTTTTAGTTGCAATTTTTATTCACTATAATTAACAAAATTTAGCACAAACAAAAAATAACGTGTACGGTCGTTTTTTATCGGTGAAAGACATATTGAGTGTTTGTTACCGTGTTTTACCTTGCAATGGTTTATCTTAGTAACTATCAACTACGAGTCTTTATGGATAACAAATCTATAAAATGTGTAGATTTCATTGGTAAGCGCGGAGGTGAGCATGGCAGAGTTAAATGCATCGTTAGCTGTAAGTGACCAGGATGCATACTTGTTTGCACAAGGAAAATGGTTCCAGAGCCACAAGAAATTAGGTGCACACCCTGCGGTTCAAGAAGATGGAGTTGAAGGCTATCATTTTGCTGTTTGGGCACCCAATGCGGCCTCTGTCTCTGTTGTTGGAGATTTTAATAATTGGGATGATACCGTCAACGTTCTTTCTCGTTCAAAATACGGCGGAATCTGGGAAGGCTTTATTCCAGGAATCACCTCGGAAGTATTGTATAAATTCCTGATTGTATCCGCTTCTGGACAGAAGATTTTTAAGGCTGACCCCTATGGTACATATGCAGAGGTCAGGCCACATACGGCATCTATTACGTTTGACCCAGACGTGTATGTTTGGGAAGACGATGCATGGATGAAAAGGCGTGCATCGCTTAAGTTCCTGCATAGTCCTCTTAACATCTTTGAAGTTCATCTTGGAAGCTGGAAGCAGCATACTGACCTGACTGCCCAAGAGGAAGATTCTGCTGATGCAGAAGCTGCAGAGCAGGCTGAAGAACCTAAAGATTACTTTGATACCAACGTAGATGCTTTCTACACCTATGATGAATTGTCAGAAGAGCTGGTAGCTTACGTTAAAGAGATGGGCTACACCCACATCGAACTTCTCCCCGTTATGGAGCACCCTTTTGATGGATCTTGGGGTTATCAGGTAACGGGTTATTTTGCTCCCACCTCAAGGTATGGCAATCCTGCCCAGTTCAAACACTTTATTGATTGCTGCCATCAGGCTGGCATCGGTGTCATTTTAGACTGGGTCCCAGGAGGCTTCTGCAAAGACGCTCATGGTCTTGCAGAGTTTGATGGCACTAGGCTCTTTGAAGAAAAAGAGCATCCTAACTGGGGAACTCTTAAGTTTAATCTTACTCGTGGTGAGGTTAGAAGCTTCCTTGTTTCCAACCTACTCATGTGGCTGAATGAGTATCACGCTGACGGCATTCGTGTCGATGGCGTCAGTAGCATGTTGTATATGAATTTTGGTATCGACGATCCTTCTCAGAAGCGTTTTAACCATAAGGGAACTGAAGAAGATTTGGATGCAAGTGCTTTTCTGCGTCTTTGTAATGAGACTGCTCAGAAAGAGCATCCTGACGTTCTTATGATTGCAGAAGAGTCCACAGCATGGCCGCTGGTTACCTATCCTCCAGAGGTTGGAGGACTTGGCTTTAACCTTAAATGGGATATGGGCTGGATGAATGATACTCTGCACTATTGTCAGACTGATTTCCCTTATAGACCAGGCAACCACCGTCTTCTGACCTTCTCTAGCATGTACCAGTTCAACGAGAACTTTGTGCTGCCACTGAGCCATGATGAGGTTGTTCATGGTAAGTGTAGCCTTATTCAGCGTATGCCAGGGGATTGGTGGAGACAGTTTGCTGGCATGAGGGCTCTGGCGCTTCATCAGATGACTCATCCGGGCGCTAAACTCAACTTTATGGGCAACGAGATTGCGCAGTTTATTGAGTGGCGCTACTACGAGGGTATTGAGTATTACTTGACTGAGGAGTATCCAACTCACGCTCATCAGCAGGCATTTATTAAGGCTCTTAATCATTTCTATAAGAACCATCCAGGACTTTGGCAGTATGCCTACGACAACCGTGGATTTGATTGGATTGACGCAGACAATAATGAGCAATCAATCATCTCGTTTGTTCGTCACGGAAGAAAGCCTTCCGAGGACCTGGTTATTCTCATCAATTTTGACGTTGCAACCCATCAGAACTTCCGTTTAGGCATGCCTTCTGCAGGTGTGTGGAAAGAAGTGTTTAATTCCGACGCAAAAGAGTTTGGCGGTTCGGGTATTGTGAATACTAAGAAACTTTCCACCAAGCCAGTGGCATGGAATGGAAGAGATTATTCGGTAGAGCTGTCTGTTCCTCCGCTTGGTGGCATTGTTTTAGCGTTTGAGAAAGAACTTCCAAAGAGGGGGAAGCATGGCCGTAAATAACGGACAAAACATTTTTAACGATAAACAAGACTTTGAAGAGCAGTATCGCGATAAGTTCATCAAGATTCTTGGCAAATACTATGGAGAATGCACTGATCAGGAGCGCTATAACGTTCTTGCCCACCTCATTGCAGAAAAGGCGCGAGAAATTCAGTCAACCTCCTATATTCATGCTGACAAGCAGGTCTATTACTTCTCTCTTGAGTTCCTTCTAGGACCACTACTTGAGAATTATCTACTCAATCTTGGTATCACCGACGTTGTTGCAGAGGGCCTTAAAGAAATGGGTACTTCGCTTCAGGAGCTTGCTGCTCAGGAGGTAGACCCTGGCCTTGGCAATGGTGGTCTGGGTAGACTTGCCGCTTGTTTCCTTGATTCCATGGCGCACGAGGGCATGGCTGGCTTTGGTAACGGTATGAGATACCGTTATGGTCTCTTCCGCCAGGAGATTAAGGATGGACGCCAGGTAGAGCGTACCGATAACTGGCTGGCAAATGGATATCCATGGGAAGTCAGAAAAGACGATTCTAGCGTACTGGTGCGCTTTGGTGGCACAGTTGTAAGGCATGAGGACGAGAATGGCAATTTCTGGTTCTCGCAAGAGGGTGGCCAGGTAGTAAGGGCTGTTCCATACGATGTGCCTATTGTTGGCTATGGCGCAAAAACCGTAAATAAGCTGCGTCTTTGGTCTGCAGAGCCAGCAGAGGAAGACTTTGATCTTGATGCTTTTAACGCCGGCGATTATGCCCGTGCTAATAAGTTCCGCTCTGATGTTGAGGCAATTTCAACCATTCTGTATCCAAATGACTCTGGTGAGCACGGACGCATTCTTCGCTTAAAGCAGGAGTATTTGTTTGTTTCCGCTGGTCTTCAGACCATTCTTCGTGCTTATAAGGATAAGTACGGTGAGGATTGGGAACACTTTGCAGATCACGTCTGTATCCACACTAACGATACGCACCCAGCAATGTGCGGACCAGAGCTTATGCGCCTTCTTGTCGATGACCATGGCGTTGACTTTAACGAGGCATTTGATATCGCGAGAAACGCAATTTCTTATACCAACCACACCGTTATGCCTGAGGCTCTTGAGAAGTGGCCTATTAACACCTTCCGTGAGCTGCTTCCTCGCTTGTATATGTTTATCGACGAGGTTGATCGTTGCTATAAGGAGCAGCTGCTTGTTGACTCTAACGGCAACACCGAACTTCTCGCCTCAACAGCTGTGTTGTGGGATAACACCGTTCGTATGGCTAACCTCTCTATTTTGTTTAGCCACTCGGTTAACGGTGTATCTGATCTGCACACTAACATTTTGAAGCAGAGTGTTTTGAAGGACTTCTACAAGCTTCGTCCAGAAATCTTTAATAACAAGACTAACGGCATCTGCCACCGTCGCTTCTTGGCACAGGCAAATACCGCTTACGCAAAGCTTATTACTGAGGCTATTGGTACCGGCTGGCTTGATGATGCCAATGAGCTTCAGAAGCTTTCTGCTTTTGAGAACAATGCTGAGTTCTTGGACAAGATGGACGCTGCAAAGAAAGAAGAAAAAGAGCGTCTTGCTGCATACGTCAAGAAGACAACTGGTGTTGAGATGGATACCAATACCATCTTTGATACGCAGGTAAAACGCTTCCATGCATATAAGCGTCAGCTGCTTAATGTCTTTAAGATTTTGTATCTCTACAACCGTATGCTTGATGATCCAAGCTATAAGCCAGCTCCAACAACCTTTATTTTCTCGGGCAAAGCTGCTCAGAGCTATACCTTTGCAAAGGAAGTCATTCGACTTATTCACTCCGTTGCAGACGTGGTTAACAACGACGAGCGCATTGAGGGTCGTCTGAAGATTGTCTTTATTCCAAACTTTGCTGTTTCAAATGCACAGCTTATCTATGCTGCATCTGATATTTCAGAGCAGATTTCGGTTGCTGGTGCAGAGGCTTCTGGTACCTCAAACATGAAGCTTATGATGAATGCGGCTCTGACCCTTGGAACATATGACGGTTCGAATATTGAGATCTCTGAGCTTGCAGGACCAGAGAACATCAAGATTTTTGGTCTTCGTGCAGACGAGGTCCAAGAGGTATATGCTTCCGGCACCTACTTTGCACAAAACCTGCTTAACCAGAACCCAACACTGGCTCGCATTGTAAATATGCTGACCGATGGCTCGTTGAGCCGACTCTCTGGCAACTTTGAGTCAATTCACGACTATCTGCTGATTAACAATGATCCTGACCTGGTGCTTATTGACTTTGACGCCTACGTGAAGGCATGGGAAGAACTTACTCAGTCCTATGCAGATCGTCGTAGCTGGAATGCTCGCGCACTTCACAATACTGCAAACTCTGGTTTCTTCTCGGCTGATAGAACTATCAGGGAGTACATGGAAGATATTTGGCACGTGTAAGGATCTGCATTTAGGTTCAATCGTCGTAAGACGTTGAGAATAAAGACCTCTGTTGGGGAGAGAGGAGATTTGGATATGAGCAAAAGGGAATGTCTTGCAATGCTACTTGCAGGAGGACAGGGAAGCCGCTTAGGTGCTCTGACCTCAAAAGTAGCTAAACCTGCTGTCTCGTTTGGTGGCAAGTTCCGCATTATTGACTTTGCATTATCCAACTGCGCAAATTCAGGAATTTCTACGGTAGGTGTTTTGACACAGTATCGTCCGTATTTGCTGCACTCTTACGTGGGATCAGGTAGTGCTTGGGACCTTGATGAGCGCGGTGGTGGAATTTCAATTCTGCCTCCCTTCGCAACACAGTCTGGTGGTGCATGGTATGCGGGAACCGCAGATGCCGTCACCCAGAATATAGGCTACATCGAGCAGAATAACCCTGATTACGTACTAATTCTCTCTGGCGATCAGCTTTACCGTATGGACTACGGCGAGATGCTCGCCTGCCATAAGAAGAACAACGCAGACCTTACGATTGCCGTCATGCCTGTTCCTTGGGAAGAGACCTCTCGCTTCGGCATCATGTCCATTGATGATGAGGATAGGATCACCAAGTTTTCCGAGAAACCCAAAGAGCCAGAGTCCAACCTGGCGTCCATGGGAATCTATATCTTTAGCACAGACCTGCTTCTTGAGACTTTGCGTGAGGACGCAAAGAACCCTGAATCTTCTCATGACTTTGGCGGCGATATTATTCCGACGTTGCTTGATGATGGTAAACGTCTTTTTGCTTATCGCTTTGAGGGCTTCTGGCGTGATGTAGGTACTATTGCAAGCTATCATGAGACCAGCATGGATCTGCTTGGCTCTGAGCCTAAGTTTGACATCTTCTCGGACAAGTTCCCTATCTTGTCTAATGCTTCCACCCGTCCACCAGCGTACATTGGCGCTTTTGGAGAGGTAGACGACTGTCTGGTAAGCAACGGATGCCAGATCTTTGGTTATTCTCGCCATTCAATTTTGTCTACCGATGCCGTTATTGGTGAGGGAGCGCGCGTTATTGACTCCGTACTTCTTCCTGGCGCAGAAGTTAAACCTGGTGCGGTGGTTATTCGTGCAATTCTTGGCGAGAACGCTGTGGTCGAGAAGAACGTCCATATTGGCAGCTCTGATTTGAACAAGGAGATTGCTGTTGTTGGAAATGATGTAGTAGTCGAAAGAGGTGAGCAATAATGAATAGAGTAATTGGTCTTATTACCTGCAATTATGCGTCTACTAACATGGAAATCGCCAATGATGTACGCCCAATTGCATCCATGCCTTTCTTGGGAAGATATCGCCTGGTGGATTTTCCTCTTTCAAATATGGTTAATTCGGACATTAGTACCGTTGGTGTCATCATGCCATTTAACTATCGCTCACTCATTGATCACCTTGGCTCTGGTAAAGACTGGAACTTGGACCGCAAGAGCGGTGGCATGTTTATCTTGCCAGGATCCGCTTTTGGTACCTCTCACACAGGCGCTCGTTTCCTGCTCAGAGATCTGATTTCCAACAGACCTTATCTTGAGAGAACTGACGCAGAGTATGTTCTGTTGTCCACTTCAAACTTTGTTTACAACGCTGATCTTACCGAGCTGCTTGATCAGCATCTAGAGTCTGACGCGGACATTACCATGATGACCTACACCACTCGTTATAACGATAGAGATGTTGTTGGTGTTGAGCTTGAAGGTGACCGCGTAGTCAAGACACATAATGGTGTCCAGCGCGGAGATGAAGCTTCCCTTGACTGCTTTATTATCAAGCGTGACCTGCTTATTGATATGCTTGATTGGTATAGAGCTACTGATTATCTTGACCTCTTTGAGGCGCTTCATGCTGACTACAACCGTGTTAAGGTCCGTACCTTCCACTTTGAGGGCCATGTAGCATCTATCTTCTCAAAGAACTCTTATTATCAGGCTAACATGGAGCTTTTGAACCCCATGCCAGCAAATGAGCTCTTTACCCCAGAGCGTTCCATTAAGACAAAGGCTCACGATACCGCTCCTGCAAAATTTGAGATTGGCTCTAAAGTTAGCAACTCAACCATTTCTGCAGGTTGTCGTATCCGTGGATCTGTTACCGGTTCCATCCTTGGTCGTAACGTCATCATTGAGCGTGGCGCAGTAGTACGCGATTCTATTGTGATGGAAGGTTGCATTGTTAAGGAAGGTTCTGTAGTCGAGCACGCTATTGTAGACCGTTCTAATATTATTCCTGCAGGTACTGAGCTTCGTGGTACCAGCGAAGAAATTCTTCTTCAGCGTAAAAACAATAAGAGGGTGGCGTAATAATGTCCCAAGTCTCCAAGCGTCGCAAACTTCGCGTTGTCTATGCAAGTTCAGAGGTGGCGCCTTTTTCCAAGTCGGGCGGCCTTGGAGATGTCTCGGGTTCATTGCCACAAGCACTTAAAAAAGTAGGAGCTAGAGTGGCGGTTATTTCGCCACTCTACAGCTCCATTAAGCCCGAGTGGAAACAAAAGATGAAGAAGGTCTACGAGCTTCAGGTGCCTCTTTCGTGGCGCTTTGAGTATTGTGGGCTGTGGCATCTGGTTCATGAAGGCGTTGATTTTTACTTTGTAGATAACGAGTCTTACTTTGCTCGTGATGGCCTCTATGGCTACTTTGATGATGGAGAGCGCTATGCGTTCTTCTCCAAGGCTCTGTGTGAGCTGATTGCACACGTCCCAGAGCTCTCCTGCGACGTTCTGCACTGCAATGACTGGCAAACGGCACTGGCACCCGTATTTCTGCGTGAGCAGTATCAGGGCGTCCCTGAGGTCCAAAACGTTAAGACGGTCTTCTCCATTCATAACGTCAAGTTCCAGGGCCAGTTTACTGACAAGATGCTCAGCGACGTACTGGGTCTTGCTGATATTCCTGCTGCAGCTGATCAACTGAGGTGTGACGCAAGCTCCATCAACTTTATGAAGGGTGCGCTTTGCTACTCCGATTATCTGCTCACTGTTAGCCCAACGTATGCCCAAGAGCTTCAGACAGAGCACTTCGGAGAGGGAATGGATGATATCTTCCGTCGCCGTCAAAGTGTACTGCGCGGCATCCTGAATGGTATTGATATTGGTGCGTGGTCACCTGCAAGTGATTCTTATATTCCACAGAACTTCTCGGCACGTCATATGGAAGGCAAGGCTGAGTGTAAGCGTCAGCTGCAAGAGGAGCTGGGCCTTGAGGTAAATCCAGATGTACCTCTTGCGGTAATGGTTACGCGCCTGACTAACCAGAAAGGCTTGGGCCTGATTCGCTATGCGATGGACCGTCTTATTTGTGCAGGTATTGAGGTTGCTGTTCTAGGAACTGGTGACGCTGAACAAGAAGATGCTATGCGCTTCTTTGATGAGCACTATGGCAACCGTATGGCTGCACGTATTGAATTTGATATTGCGCTTTCTCACCGTATGTACGCAGGTGCGGATATGTTCTTGATGCCATCAGAGTTTGAGCCTTGCGGCCTTTCTCAGATGATTTCTATGCGTTATGGCACGCTTCCTGTTGTTCGCGAGACGGGCGGTCTGGCAGATTCTGTAAAACCGTACAACCAGTTTACGGGAGAAGGAACCGGCTTTAGTTTTGCCAATCAAAACGCAGATGAAATGGCAGATATTATTCTGTACGCCGCCGATGTTTATAGAAACGATAAACAAGCGTGGGCAAATCTTGTAAAACAGGCGATGGCAGAGGACTTTAGTTGGCATAATGCTGCAAATGAATATCTTGACGTGTATCATTTACTACACCCTGAGATTATCAGGTATGTACGTCGTCGAGATTGGTAAGAATGCAGGCTTTTCACAACACCTCAAACATTGTTTGTAGAGATCCAAAAGGCGCGGTAGAACTAGGTACTTCAGCAACAATCAGAATATTTGCTTGGGACGATGATGTTCAATCAGTAACGCTTCGTCTCTGGCAAGAGTATGGCCCTGAATCGTCTTCAGAGGCCCAAGTTCTGTCTGGCGAGAAACGCGTGGTGATGCAAAAGAGTGATTTTGCTGGCGCGCTTCCGACTGGCGTACCTGACTATGCGCAGTGCTTTGAGGCAATTGTTAAACCAGCTGCTACGGGCCTTATTTGGTATCGTTTTGAGCTTCAGGCTTCTGACGGAGCAGTTTGGTCATATGGTGTTCAAGAAAATAGATGCACCGGTGTTGGTAGCTTTGCCTATGGCGAGCCACCATCATTTCAGATTACTTGCTATAAGTCTCGTGGCAGCTTTGCAGGTGTAGAAGACCCTAGCTGGTACAAGGGTGGAGTTGTCTACCAGATTTTCCCTGACAGGTTTGCACGAGATGCAAACTGGCACGAACGTACCAAGCAGGCGCTTGCTGTTCCAAGAAATGGGGTTTCTCGCCAGCTGGTTGAAGACTGGGAGAAGACCCCTGAGTATCAGCACGACGCCAACGGCCGCGTGACTGAGTGGGATTTCTACGGCGGTTCTTTGGCTGGTATTGAAGAGAAGCTTTCCTACTTGGAAAACCTTGGAATAACTGCGCTTTATTTGAATCCTATCTATGCTGCTTCTAGTAATCATCGCTATGATATTGCGGATTATTTGGAAGTTGATCCCGTGTTGGGCACCGTAGAGGATTTTGAACGCCTCTGCGTTAAAGCTGCTGAGCATGGTATTTCTATTATTTTGGATGGCGTATTTAATCACTGTGGCGCTGATTCAAAATACTTTAATAAATTCTCGAACTACTCTGAACCAGGAGCAGTTCAGCAGGCTGGTTCTGCCTATGATAAGTGGTTTACCTTCCATGAGGACGGAACATACGAGAGTTGGTGGGGTGTAGATGCACTACCAACTATTGTCTCTGATAACCCTGACTACCAGGAGTTTATTTGTGGCGAGAATGGAGTTATTAGAACGTGGCTTCGTCGTGGAGCTCGCGGTTGGCGCTTAGACGTTGCTGATGAGATTTCTGACTCATTCATTCAGAAGATTCGTGCAGCAGCGCTTGCCGAACGCAGTGATGCGGTCATTATTGGAGAGGTCTGGGAGGACGCAAGTAATAAGCGTGCGTATGGAAAACTCAGACAGTATCTTGAGGGCTCAGAGCTTGACGGTCCTATGAATTATCCTCTGCGTAAATCTATTCTTTCATTTTTGATGAATGAAGTTGGTGCCGAGGTAACTGTTTCAGCTCTCGAGGAGCTGTGGGAAAACTATCCTCACGAGGCATTTTATGCGTGCCTGAATGTATTTGGAACGCACGATAAAGAGCGACTGATTAACGTAGTTGCTGGAGCTCCTGCTCCTGATGCTCTTTCTGCTCAAGAGCAGGTAACGTACAGACTTTCTGCTGATCAACGCGGCCTTTCTAAGGCTCGTATGTGGCAGACAGCTGTGCTTCAGATGACACTTCCTGGTGTTCCATCAATCTACTATGGCGATGAGATGGGCGTTGAGGGATTTGTTGACCCAACAAATCGCGCAACTATGCCATGGCCAGGAAGCAGTCCGCGAGCAGACCTGGATTACTTGCATATGTATCGCAATGCTATTGCACTAAGAAAGACACTTCCTCTGCTGGTAGACGGCTCGTTTGAACCGTTTGTTCCCGAGGGCGGCTCAGATGATGTTTTAGCTTTCTGGCGTAGGTCTGTTCAAAAAGATGACCAACAAGAGCAGCAGAACAAAGACGCTTCTGGCATTTGTGTTCTGGTGAATAAGAGCCGCTCAGATGCTAAAACAGTATATGTTTCTGTACCTCAGAACATGCAGGTTATTGATGTTATTAGTGGCCAAGCAGTCCCCGTTAAGGACGGCAAAGCAGAGGTCTTTTTGTGGCAGCTTGGATGCACGGTCTTAAACGTGCAGCCAGCTCACAGGTTACAAAAGCCCCTTGAGCCTGGTATGGGAGTGCTTGCTCACATCACCTCTCTGCCTGCCGATGAGGACTCCGCAATTACGCCAGGTCAGAAGACTGGTGTTATTGGTCGCGAGACTTCCGAGTTCATCGATTTTCTCGCCAAATCTGGCCAGAGGTATTGGCAGATTTTACCTGTCAGCCCAACCGATGAATACGGCTCTCCTTACGCGGGAATTTCTGCTTTTGCAGGAAACATTAACTTGCTTGACCAGGCTGCAATGGAGAAAGTCATTTCTGAGTGCGATGATCCTCAGAGCAGGCGAGCTGCTGAGTACCAGGAGTTCTGCGAGAGAAACTCGTATTGGCTTGATTCGTATGCAGCATTTCGAGCTATTAAAGACCTGCTGGGAGAGGAAGTATGGCAGGAGTGGCCCGAGCAATATCGCAGCTGGTCGAAAGAGCTTCTTGAGCGTCCTGAACTTACCCAGACAATCGAACTTCATCGAAAGCAGCAATTTGCTTTTGACGTAATTTGGAGTCAGACATTAGCGGAGGCTCGTGCTAAAGGCATTCAGATTATTGGCGATATGCCTATGTTTGTTTCAGAGGATTCCGCTGATGTTTGGGCACATCCAGAACTTTTTGCTTTAGATGATACAGGTCATACGGAGCTTCAGGCTGGAGCTCCTGCTGACGCGTTTTCTCAAGATGGCCAGCTGTGGGGCAATCCAACGTATACCTGGCAGGCTCATAAAGACGAAGGATACCGTTGGTGGATTGAGCGATTCCGCAGGTCTTTCTATCTGTATGACTATACCAGGCTGGACCATTTTATTGGCTTTACGTCTTACTATGCTATTGAGCAGGGAAAGACTGCTGCCGAGGGCTCATTCAAGTTTGGTCCCGGCCTGGAGCTGTTTGATATTGCTTATAAGCAGCTCGGCCCACTTCCTTTTATTGCAGAGGATTTAGGAGCAGTTACTCCTGCGGTCCGAGCGCTGCTTTCTCAGACGGGATTTCCGGGCATGAGCGTCATTCAATTTGCTGATGGAGATTGTAGATATTCCTTTACACCAGCTCAGGAGTCTATTGTGTACAGCGGTACCCATGATACGCAAACGCTTATGGGTTTTGTAGAAGCTCGTTTTACAGGTGGCCAGGCAACTGATGAATCACACCAGATTTTTGACCACCTTATGGAGCAGGTAGTCAGCTCATCCAATGCAGTAGTTATTCTGCCGCTTCAGGATGTTTTGGGCCTTTCTGACGATGCTCGTATGAACATTCCTGGCAAGGCTGAAGGTAATTGGTCTTGGCAGGTCAAAAAGGACATGCTCACGCCAGAGGTTGTTCAAAAGCTGCAGAGGTTTGTTGAGCTGCACCAGAGCAGGTGCGACGCTTAGAAGTTAGCCTTCTTTCATACTTGAGTTACAACAAAAGGTCCTTCTCGACTGGCGAGAAGGACCTTTTAAGTACAGGTGCGTCGTTTCTCTAATTTGTGCGCGGCAAGACGATGGTAAAGCGCGTACCTATACCTTCGCGAGAGAGCACTTCAATAGAACCGTCATGGTTGTCGACAATCCATTTTGCAATAGATAGGCCAAGTCCGGAGCCTTCGTTACTCTCAATGCGAGCGTTGTCGGCTCTCCAGAATCTCTCAAAAATATGAGTAGCTGCTGCCTCAGACATGCCCATGCCTTCATCTTCAACTGAAACTCGAACGGTATTCTCGTCGCACGAGACATTAAAAGAGATGGTAGTTTGAGAGGCCGAATATCGAGCGGCGTTTTGAACGATAATGCGGATGGACTGTTTAATCATGGCGGCATCGGCAAGTACCTGATAGCGGTTGTCCGTCAGCGCACTCTGATTAAACTTGAGGGTATAGCGATGGCTGAAATCAATCATCTCTGACTCTTCACAGACCTCAGATGTAATCCGTGCAAGGTTAAACTGGGTCTTGGTAAGGGTGTTTCTCCCGGCATCACCGCGTGCTAAAAAGAGAAGCTGCTCAACTAAGTCATGCATGTGCTCACTCTCTGATTTGAGGGCGGCAATAGACTCATCAAGTACGGCCTCGTCTGTTTTGCCCCAGCGATCAAGCATGTCGGTATAGCCTCGAATAACCGCTATAGGTGTGCGGAGTTCGTGACTAGCATCGTTAACAAAACGCATCTGCTGTAGCTTTGCTTCCTGCATACGACGGAGCAGTTTATTCAAAGCAATCTCGATGCTGGCAAGGTCTTGATCACCTGTTTGAATCTTTGGAGCATTAATATTAGCTTCTTCGATGGCCTGCTCAAGACTTCTGATTTTCTCGCTTTTGACCAGGATGTCACTTGTAGCTTTATCAGCAGCAAGTACATCTGCGTTAACGAGTTGGTCAGCTTTAAGCGCAAGTGTGTTAAGGGGCTGAAGAGCTCTTCTGACGCGGCGCATATCACCGAAGAATGACAATAAATCAATGATTTCCCAGATAAGAACTGCAATATACAGGGGCCAGAAGTGCGCTAAATCTACACCCAAATCAAATATTTTGGCACCAAAGGTGGGGCCATGAACCAGGTACTTAAGGCTTGGAAGTCCGTGTAAAAAAGTAAAACCGATAAATGAAATGGAATGAGTTTCGGTAGGGAAAAATCCCAGGTAGAAAGTACCCTGTGGAACATGCTGGTTATACGTATAAATAAAGACTAGCGCAATATTCACTAGTAAAAAGAGATTAAAGCCAACGTAATTCATCAGTTTACGCCACCAAAATCCCCAGGTAATAACTCCAGCGGTTGAGGAATCAGAGGGAGTAAAGAAAGGCTTTTTATGCTCTTGCGAGGTAGACTGACTATACTTCTCTGATGACATATCCGACTCCGCGAACGGTAGTAATCAGCTTGATGTTGTAACGATCATCAATTTTTGCACGTAGATGAGCTATATGGACATCAACGTTGTTTGTTTCTCCGGCAAACTCATATCCTAGAGCCTCGGATGCAATACGCTCACGACTCATAACAACACCTGCGTGTTCCATGAGCATACGAAGCACTTCAAATTCTTTAGTGGTAAGCTCAATCGGATTGCTGTTAACGCAGACTTCTCTTCGGTCAACATCAAGCGAGACGCCCTTGATTGTAAAAGTGTTTGTGGCAGCTGTATGAGAAATTGCCGCAGAACTTGGGCTATCTGTCTCATGATGTTTGAGGGCCACCCGAATGCGGGCGAGAAGCTCTTCTATTGCAAAAGGCTTGGTGAGGTAGTCATCTGCACCCGCATCAAGACCAGCAACTTTATCCATGACCGAATCGCGAGCAGTGAGCATGATAGTTGGCGTGTTTTTCTCGCGACGAATCCTTCTAAGGACTTCTAGACCATTAAGCTGGGGGAGAAGTACATCAAGCAAGATAAGGTCGTAATCATTTGACAACGCTTTTTCAGCTCCGGTTCTTCCGTCAAGAGCTTTGTCTACCTCATAGCCCTCATGTTTAAGCTCGAGTTCTATAAAGCGCGCAATTTTTTCTTCATCTTCAACGATAAGAACCTTAATCATTTTCTCGCCTAAATATCGAAGTCTTCTACTTTAGGTTTGGGATCAATCGCAATTTACTTTTTGTCGATGACGTCTTTTTTGATGGAGCCCGCTGCATCCGCAGCCTTATCCATAGCCTCATTTACATCAACAACAATAGGATAAGCTCCCTGGATGTGATAACGCATCTCAAAGAAGAGGCCGATGATTAGGAGCCAGAATGTAGCACCCCAGAGGAACAGACCAACAATTGGAATAATCACTGGCATGGCCATAAACTGTTCGCCGCGACGAGTAACAATAAATTTTGACTCAACGCTTTTACTAAACAACTCTTTGCACTTCTCCCAAAGAGAAGACATATTCTCTGAGAAATCAGACTTCTTACTTGATTCTTGGTAGGCAATTTGAGCCGCTTCCATCTCTGGAGAAACTTCTGACTGTGAGGCAGACTCAGTAGTATAGCTTGCTGACTGCTTGGTAGACTTACCCTGCTTTTCAAGCCAAATAATTGCATCAAGAACATTGTCATCACAAGCGTCAAGTGCTGCCTTAGCGTCTTCGTAGCTTACGCCGCACTTCTCGCGAATTACTTCAACCTTTTCGAGCTTTTCCATGATCAGCTTCCTTTCGGGATGTTAAAGACGCCTCTCGTCTTCGTGATACATGGTCTCTTATAAAGATTAACCAATTATTGAGGTTAGATTAAGCTTTCATAAGTATTTTAATGGGATTATTTACAAACAATCACGCTCAGACAGCACGTTTACCACTTACCGATTACTTATAAAACAAACTTGTTTTAGCAGTTGAGCAGTTTGAAACTAGTAAATAGTTATATATAGCTAACTTATGGCAGTTGAAGCTTTACCTTCACTGTCAAAGCCAGCCTGAATAACAGACAGTACATTGTGAGTTTGTGGCAGGAGGCGGTATGGGCATGACAAAGCGTCAAAACCAAAGTGTTCAAGTTACTGAGTCCAACCAAAATACACAACAGGATTTACAGCAATCTGAAATAAATCCTGTGACCGTGCTGCTTGAGTGGTCAGATAGAAAAGGCATGTATGCACTCTCTGTCATTCTTGCCATTATTGGTGTTTTGGGAGGCATAGTTCCTTATGTTGCCGCAGGTAACATGGTAGTTGGCATCTTTAATGGAATCAAAGAATGGCCGTTTTACCTTCAATGGGGGCTTATAGCGGGCCTCAGTTATTTAGTTAAAATAATTTTCCATCATCTTTCAACGGTCGTTTCTCATAAGGCAACATTTTCAACAATCGCAAACATGCGCACCCGAGTGGCAAAGAAACTGACCACTATCCCAATGGGATATGTACTTGATACGCCCTCAGGCTCTCTCAAACGTCTTCTGGTCGAGAAAATCGATAGCATTGAAACCACACTTGCTCATGCAGTTCCAGAGCTCACTTCAAACCTTACCGCTGCATTTGCAGTCTTTGTCTATCTGATTGTTTTGGATTGGCGTCTTGCTCTTGCTGCGTTGCTTACCATTGTTGTAGGACTTGCGTGTTTATCAGGCATGATGAAAGACTACGAGTACTGGTATCAGAATACTATCGTAACCGGCAAAGAGATGAATAATGCCTCAGTTGAGTACGTGTCAGGAATCGAGGTAATTAAGGCTTTTGGACAGTCGGCAAGTTCTTACGAGAAGTTCTCTAAAGCTGTTTACGCTTCCGCTCATGCCTTTATTGACTGGATGAGCCACTGTCAAATCTGGCAGGATGCCATGCTGTCGATTGCTCCAGCAACACTCGTAACAGTATTGCCTTTGGGATGTTTGTTTGTACTCCAGGGGAGTCTTTCTCCTTCTACGTTTGTCATGTGCGCAGTTCTTTCTCTAGGAATTTTTCAGCCGCTCTTTGAAGCAATGAGCTTTATGGATTCTCTTGCACAGGTAGGTTCTGTAGTTAAAGAAATTTCTGAGGTCTTAAATTACCCTGATCAGGCGAGAGCTGATGTTCCTTGTACGCTTGAGGGTACAGAAATTAAGCTGAGCGATGTCCGTTTCTCCTACGGAAGCAATGAAGTGATTCATGGGATTACCTTAGACATTGAGCCCGGACAGGTTACAGCTCTTGTTGGTCCAAGTGGATCTGGTAAATCTACTGTTGCTCGGCTTATCGCAGGTTTCTGGGATCCAAATGAAGGGTCTGTTTCTATTGGAGGACAAGATATTCGTTCCTGCACTCCAACTCAACTCGCAGACCTTGTAGCTTATGTTGACCAAGATAGTTACCTTTTTGATGAAACTATTATGGAAAACATTAGGATGGGCAAAAAAGATGCCACCGATGATGAAGTTATTGCCTGTGCAAAAGCTTCTGGCTGCCATAACTTTATCCAATCACTTCCTCACGGCTACCAAACGGTTGTAGGAGGCTCAGGTGGACACCTTTCTGGCGGAGAACGTCAGCGTGTAGCAATTGCACGAGCTATGCTCAAAAACGCGCCGATCATCATGCTTGATGAAGCAACAGCTTACGCAGATCCAGAATCTGAAGCAGAGGTTGAATCTGCAGTTGCAAAGCTGGTGGCTGGTAAAACGCTGGTGGTTATTGCGCATCGTCTTTCTACCGTACAAAATGCCGACAAAATTGTTGTTGTCAACGATGGCTCTATTGAAGCTGAGGGTACGCATGATCAGCTTATGGAGACATGTCCGCTCTATGCAACCATGTATCGCGCTCACATTGGCGCACTTGACGAGGCTTAAGGAGGGGAGTAGCAATGTTATCTGTCTTAAAAATGTACTTTCAATTTGGAAGTTCTTATCGCCAGAAACTCCACAAGGGCCTTTTCTTTACCATTCTTGGTTGCCTTTTTGAGGGAGTGCAAATAACAGCGCTTTGGATTGTTTTTACTGCTCTTACTACGGATACACTTTCAACTCAGACGATAGTTTCTGCACTGGGAGTTATGCTTCTGAGCATTATAGGAACGTTCATCTGTGCTCATTTTAAGAGTGAGAATTTCTGTGACGCTAATTTCAGTATGGCTGGCGCCAAGCGTGCGGAAATTGGAGATACACTGCGCCGCTTGCCCATGGGTTATTTTAACGAGAATAGCCTTGGAGAAGTAACAGCTGTTATGACCAATCAGCTAGATGTAATGCAAAATCTTGGTGGCTTGCTCTATATGATGGTTTTTGGTGGTTTGGCCTTAACAGCAATTATTGTTGCGTTCTTGTTTGTGTTTTGTTGGCAACTAGGCCTTATAACTGCAGCTACATTTGCTCTTTTCTGCATAACTATGGAGCTCTTGCAGGCCTACGTGCGTAATACATCAGATGATTATGTAGCAGCAAATACTACTTTGATTAGCTCCGTCCTTGAGTATGTTCGCGGCATTAGCGTGGTAAGGGCATTTTCTCTTATTGATGATGCTGAGGGAAAGTACGCCAAAGCAGTTGATGATTGCCGTGTCCAAGCGCTCAAACTTGAGTTTAAGGCACTTCGTTTCTCAGTTTTGCAGATGGTTATTTCTAAAGCCACCAGCATTATCATGTGCCTGGTATCAGTTGGCCTGTGGTTATCTGGAACACTTGATACAGCTACGTGCTTAACTGTAGTGGTTATGTCGTTTATGTTGTTCAGCCGTCTTGAATCAGCTGGTCGTTTTTCAACTATTCTGCGTAACATTGAAATTGCAATGGAGCAAACAAATGCTATTCTCGCCACTCCTGCAATGGAAGAGGGAGAAGGTCTGGAGAAAGCGGACTCTTGCGACATAGAGCTTTCTCATGTTTCGTTTGGCTACGACGACAGGCAAATTCTTGACAATGTGAGTCTCTCGATCCCTGCAGGTACTTCTTGTGCCATTGTAGGTCCAAGTGGTTCGGGCAAGACAACGCTTGTTCGTTTGATCGAACGCTTCTGGGATGTGAATACAGGCCAGGTCACGCTTGGTGGACGCGATGTACGTGACTATAAGGTTGACGCTCTACTCCAGAACTTCTCTACTGTTTTCCAGGGAGTTTTCCTGTTTGATGACACCATTGAGAACAACATCAAGTTTGGTAATCCAGATGCAACTCATGAGCAAGTAGTTGACGCGGCTCGGCGTGCTTGCTGCGAAGAGTTTATCCAGGCACTACCTGACGGATACGAAACACGCTTAGGAGAAGGTGGTTCGATGCTTTCTGGCGGCGAGCGCCAACGTCTTTCTATTGCGCGCGCTATCTTAAAAGATGCGCCAATCGTGGTGCTTGATGAGGCAACGGCTAATGTTGATCCAGAAAACGAGCTTGAACTTCAGCGTG
>CALIAD010000187.1 GCA_938041635.1 uncultured Atopobium sp. | reverse complement strand
ACTCACCAACGCCAACATTAAGGTCAAATACCTGAAGCGCTACTTGCGAGAAAAGCGCGCCACCAACGTGCTTGGTTGATTCAACTGCTTCAAGCACCTCAGCTGGCGGGAACGTCTCAACGGTGGTATGGCGCATGTGCCAGAGAAGGTATGAGTCTAAATCCGTCTCGATAATAGGGTGGAGTTCTCTGTAGGCATTCTTGAGAGATGGTTCCGCCTCAATCAGTGCATCTTGCTGGGAATACACAAACGGATGGACAATTCTATCCAGCGCGTAGTGTGCTAAGAGGCCAAGCGCAAACGCACGACCAGCGGGCATGTCGCTCTGCGGTAGGCGAGAAACACCATCGCGAATAGAAAGAAACGCGTCAACAATATGACCCGCATGCATACGACGATGTAGTCTATTGCAGGCAAGCGAGTGGTTTGGCCAGGCAAGATGACGCGCCAGGAAAGGATCAGGTCCCTGGTTTCCAAGCAGGAATGCATTGACCTCTGCATCAGTTGCAACAAGCTCTTGCGGTAAATCATGAACCACCTCTGCGCCAAACAGATAGTGGGTTATTAAAGCAGGCATAGGACTCCTTGTAGTTTTTCAATATAAGAGTAGCCCAAAAAAGCTTACAGGCGTTAAAATTTCTCCTTCGTGTTACAAGATTTAATGATACTTGGGAACTGACACATGGGTCTACTTGAAATTTTAATGCTGGGTGTGGCGCTTGCAACAGATGCGTTCTCTGTCACTATCTCCAACACCTTTGCCTTTGATGACCATAGGGTTTCTCGCCTCATGCGCATGCCTCTTTTCTTTGGCCTCTTTCAGTTTGGTATACCTCTTGCCGGTTATTTTGTTGGCGGCATTGCAGCAGAATTGATTGAGAAGTATGCAGGAATGGTTTCTTTAGTCATTCTTGGCTTCATCGGTTCGAACATGCTGTACAGCGGCTATAAGGCGCTCAAAGAAGACGCTTCTGAGGAAGATGAGGAAGAAGTCCAGCAAGGCGCCCAGCAAAGTGCTACGACGCTCTCTTATGGAAAGCTGCTCTTTCAAGCTGTTGCTACAGCAATCGACGCATTTGCTGTTGGGGTAAGTTTTAGGGCACATAGTGTAGACATTTTGGTTGCCTCGGCGCTCTTTGGCATTATTACCGCAATTCTCTGCACCATTGCTCTGTTCATTGGCAAAAAACTTGGTTCTCTTCTGGGCGACCGTGCCGAGATGGTGGGCGGTATAGTACTTATCCTGATTGGACTAAAAGCCTTTTTTGGATAAAATCTGTTTGACCAGACGGATTATGTAGCAGGTAAGGAGGTAGTGTGAAGTTTATCCCAGATTGTCTGCGCCAGAAGATGCATAAAACTTTTGGACCAAAAGACCCTGACGAGAAGATCACTCCACCAACTGCCACTTCTGTTACAAGAACCTCATTTATTATCCTGGCTGTCTCGGCGGTTGCTGCACCTGTAATAGCTACGGTAGCAAACGTTTTGACCCCCGGAATTTCCTACGTTCAAAACGAGCTCCTTCCACCACGTCCTAACTCAAAAGTTCCAGGTTATGCTCGAGCACTCATTCAACTTGCACAACGTGAAGGCTCTCTCAATCTGCTTTGCACCTCAAAAGAAGCAGTAAAGCCCCTGGTAGAGACATATTCAAGAATGTTTTCTCTGCCTGTTACGGTGGGTGAGGCAACAGAGGAAGAAATTCAGGAGTTTATTAAGCAAACATACGCTTCTGGTAAGAGTGCGGAGTCTGAAACTTCTGATACTAAATCTGACACTGATTGGGGTTTTGAGAAACCCGATGTTATTTTTCTGGCAAGTGAAGCCCTCATGCAAAACTTTGAGGCTTCCGCATATTGTCAGCCGTTTGAAGTTTCTTCAACAGACCAGTACGTACGTCCCGAGTTTTTTGACGCTACTGGGCACTGGTATGCTTATGCTGCAGATCCATTGGTTTTACTTGTAAATCAAGAGCGCCTTAATGAGAAAAAGATTTTGCGTCCTCACGAATGGACCGATCTTCTTACAGATGGCCTGCGTGGAAGGTATGTTATTCCTGACCCTGCACTTACATATGCGGGCAAGAAGTTTGAATCGCTCTTTTTAGGCCAGTATGGTCTGGATAAAGGTGCTCAAATTATCCAAAGTTTGTTTGAAAATGTTGACGCATTTTCTGAGAGTACTTATCAAGCTATTAGAGACACAGGATTTGGCAGGTACAGGGCTTGTGTTTGTCCGCTGAGCGCTGCTTATAGAGCAATTACTAAAGACGATTTTGATAATCTTTCAGTTATTCTGCCAGGCACTTCTTATTTCTCTACGATAAGGTCATTTGTATGTCAGGGGTCAAAACATACGTATTCAGCGTATTTATGGCAGGAATTTATTACTAATCGAGATTCTGCTGAACACATGGGAGAAATGGACTCGTTTTTCTCGCCGGTTATTGAGGGAACACCAACTCCTTGGTATGCAAGCCGTCTGAATTTGACAGCAGTGAGTGAATCAATGCAGATAGCTCCAGCTCCAACCGATGCAGAAGGCAATCTTATCAAGCTTGAAGACGTTCATGCTATCTACAGTAAGTTGGTCAACGCATAGCTCTTTCCATACGTTACGCATTTGGACACCAAAAAACGGCCCAGGTAAACTGAGCCGTTTTGCTTTAAAGATGGAGTGGCGAGAAGACCGGTTTTCTCGCCAAGAAGCTCTGATGAAGCACTAGACGTAGAAGAGCATCTTGTTGTAGCTAGGAACTGGCCACCAGTCATGTCCGCAGATGAGCTCCATGGAGTCAACGGCGCTACGCAGGCGAGCCATAGCAGGAAGAACCTCATTGCAGTAGTATTCGCACTGCTCCTGAGGTTGATCTTTCATCTGGTGAGCTGTGGTGTTGATCTCATCAAGACTGTTGGTAGCTGCGTAAATCTCGTCAATACCTGCGGTGAGTTTCTCGACAATCTCTGTCTCTGCTGCACTCTTGATGCCAATGGCCTGTTTAGCGGCAACTGAAGAGGCAACATCACTTGAGTAGGTAAAGAGAGCAGGCAGGTACATGTGGCGCGTCATATATAGCATAGTACGAGCTTCGATGTTAAGGACCTTGGTGTACTGCTCAGCCTTTGCAATGTAGCGAGCCTGTGCTTCTGCTTGAGAAAGAACGCCGTAGCGCTCAAAGAGTTCAATGTTCTCTGGAGCAACCATTGCAGGGAGTGCCTCAGGGGTGGTGCGGAGGTTTGGAAGACCGCGCTCCTCGGCAAGTTTCTCCCAATCGCCTGAGTAGCCATTGCCCTCAAAGAGGATGCGCTCGTGAGCCTTAAAGGTGTCAATAACCCAGCTCAAAGCTTCCTTAGTGAAGTTCTCCTCGGAAACGTCTTCAAGGTCATTTGCAAAGCGGTCACACTGCTCAGCAACAATAGTGTTCAAAATAACATTAGGGTCAGAAAGATTCTGCTGGCTGCCGCACATGCGGAACTCAAACTTGTTACCAGTAAACGCAAAGGGGCTGGTACGGTTTCTGTCTGTGTTGTCCCTAAGAACTGCAGGTAGTGTTGGTACACCAAGATCCATACGAGTGCGCTTTGCACCGTGAACATCGGAGCCAGTGATGAGGTCATCAACAATTACAGAAAGCGCAGCGCCTAAGAAGACTGAGACAATCGCAGGTGGAGCCTCGTTTGCGCCAAGACGGTGATCGTTTCCAGCAGATGCAACCGACATGCGCAGAAGGTCTGCATGAGAGTCAACAGCGGCAACAAGGCACGCAAGGAAGACCAGGAAGCGAAGGTTCTCGCCAGGTTTGTCGCCAGGTTCAAGCAGATTCTCGTTGTCTGCAGAGAGTGACCAGTTGTCGTGCTTACCAGAGCCATTGACGTACTCAAAGGGCTTCTCGTGCTCAAGGCAGGCAAGGCCGTGATGCGGTGCAAGAAGCTTGAGCTTCTCCATGGTCAGGAGGTTGTTGTCAATAGCAAGAGCGCCCTGCTCAAAGACAGGCGCAAGCTCATGCTGGCAAGGAGCAACCTCGTTATGCTTGGTCTTTGCAGGAATACCCAGCTTCCAGAGCTCGTCATCAAGCTCTTTCATGAAGTTGTTGACGGTTGGACGAATGGCACCAAAGTAGTGCTCATCAAGCTCCTGACCTTTGCTTGGCTCACAACCAAAGAGGGTACGACCACACAGAATAAGGTCAGGGCGCTGCTCAAAATCTTCCTCTTTGATAAGGAAATATTCCTGCTCTGGACCAATGTTTGTGACAACGCGAGAAGGCTCTTGTCCAAAGAGGGCAAGTACGCGCTTAGCCTGCTTCTCTAGGGCAACCTGGGAGCGAAGAAGCGGAGTGCGCTTATCCAGAGCTTCTCCGGTGTATGAAATAAATGCAGTTGGAATGCAGAGGACTTCATCTTTAATGAAGGTTGGACTTGCAGGGTCCCAAACCGTGTAGCCACGAGCCTCAAACGTGGCGCGCAGGCCACCAGAAGGGAAGCTTGATGCGTCAGGCTCGCCCTGTACCAGCTCTTTTCCCGAGAAGGACATCAAAATAGTGCCGTTTCCCTGAGGAGTCATAAAGCTGTCGTGCTTCTCGGAAGTAATACCTGTGAGAGGTTGGAACCAGTGTGTGAAGTGAGTAGCACCCTTTTCAAGTGCCCACTCTTTCATGGCATGCGCAACCTCGTTTGCAATGTCGAGGTCAAGTGGCTTGCCGTCCTGGATGACACTACGAAGTTTCTTGTACGTTGGCCTTGGCAGACGTTCTTGCATGTCTGCGTCGGTAAAGAGAAGTGAGCCAAATTCCTGAGAAACTTTGTCGTGAGCCACAGCCCCTCCTTGTGGGTAAATGCTGGCAGTTAGTCTGTTTTCTCACGTGCTGAGCACGTTATGTTGGTTGTTATTTTCGCACGTTTGCCACTGAGAGGATGGCGAGGATGCAAACAGAAACATAACGATTACAAAAAATTTAGTCGCCGCTAGAAGAGACGTGGGCTTTGTTTCCGGAGGCTCTGGCGCGCATAAGCGGAGAAAGTCTTAGTACAATAGAAGCACACAAAACCAAGAGGAGCAGGTATGTCTGATACTACTATGCCAGTTGATACTACAAATCAAAATAATGCTGCGTCATCTGAAGAAGTCGCAGGTAAACCACGTAGAACCATTGCTGTTATTGACGGAAACTCGCTCATGCATCGAGCGTTCCATGCAATCCGTCAGCCTATGGCAGCACCAGATGGAACGCCAACCGGAGCGCTCTTTGGCTTCTTCAACATGTTTATCAAGCTTGTTGAGTCCTTCTCGCCTAATGGCGTGATTTGTGCTTTTGATAAGGGAAAACCACAGGTTCGCATTGATATGCTGCCGCAGTACAAAGCTCAGCGTCCTCCTATGGACCCTGCTTTGCACGCGCAGTTTCCTGTAGTCAAAGAGCTGCTCAAAACGCTGGATGTTCCTGTCTGCCAGCTTGAAGGCTGGGAGGGCGATGACATCTTGGGCACCCTTGCCCGCCGTGGTGAGGCTGAGGGTTACCAGATGCTACTCTTCACGGGTGACCGCGATATGTACCAGCTTTCCACAGAAAACGTCAAGATTGTTTCTACGCGCAAAGGCGTCTCTGACGTCTCAATTATGACGCCAGAGACTGTGGCAGATCTCTACGCTGGCATTACGCCAGAGCTTGTCCCAGATTTCTATGGCCTTAAGGGAGATTCTTCTGACAACATTCCGGGTGTTCCTGGAATTGGCCCTAAGAAAGCTGCTGCTCTGATTGTGGAGTATGGCTCGCTTGATGAGGTTATTGCCCATGCTGACGAGGTCAAGGGTAAGGTGGGAGAAAATCTTCGCGCTCATATTGATGACGCGCTGCTCTCCCGCAAGGTTGCTACTATTCGCACCGATGCACCGCTTGATATCAACCTGGCCGATGCTCAGTTCCCAACATTTGACCCAAACAACGTGGTCAAGGCTTTCTCGGCTTTGGGCTTTACGGGCATGACCTCAAGGCTTGCTCGTATGGCTGGTGGGTCTGCCGCTGGCGCAGTTGCACAAACCGCCTCTGCTACACCTGCGTTTCCTATTCCGTCAGAGTATTTGCAGGCAGGAGACGCATCTGCTGCTCTGACCACTGCTCTTGAGAACCAAGAGTGGATCGGTGTTGCAGAAGACTCTGCGGCAGACGCCGGAGCCCTCTTTAGCCTTTCTCGCACGCTTTGGGTGTCTACAGAAAAGGCTCTCCTCAAATTTGAGGGAGAAAACGCAACCGCAGCACTCTTGCGCATTTTGCGAGAAGCCCGTGTTGCTGCAGACGATGTCAAGGCGTTGCTTCACGAGGTAAGCCCTGTTGATTCATCTGAGCCACAGAAACTGGATATTGAGACCATTGATTCTGATCGACTCTTTGATACGGGTGTTGCTGCGTATCTTCTTGAGTCTGATCGTTCAAGTTTTGATATCAACGGCTTGGTTGAGCTGTACTTTGGCTCTGAGCTTCCTGAACCTACAGATGAGATTCCTGCTGCAGCACTAAGAGCTGTAGCTGCTAGGGCTCTTGTGCCTGTGCTTACTAAAAAACTTGAAGACGATGGTTCCTTGGAGCTCTTTACTTCTCTGGAGATGCAACTTTTGCCTGTGCTTGCCGCGATGGAACGTCGTGGTCTCTACGTTGATCCTCAAGAGCTTGCTAAACAGTCTTCGGAGCTGGGTGAAGATATTGCGCAGCGCGTGGCAAGCATTCACCAGACAGCAGGCGAGGATTTTAACTTGGATTCTCCAAGCCAGCTTTCTCATATCTTGTTTGACGTGCTTAAACTTCCAACCTATGGCCTCAAAAAGACGCGCACCGGGTTTTACTCCACCAACGCAAAGGTTCTAGGAGACCTTGCGCAGGAGTACCAGATTGTTGCTGATGTTCTTGAGTATCGTGAGCGTGCCAAGATCAAATCAACTTATCTCGATGCTCTTCCTTCGCTTATTCGTGGCGATAAGCGTATCCACACCACATTCAATCAGACCGTTGCTGCAACAGGTAGGCTTTCCAGTTCTGATCCAAACCTGCAGAACATTCCTACCCGCTCTGAGCTGGGACATCGTGTCCGCACCGCCTTTACCGTTCCCGAGGGCAGCGTTTTTCTCGCCTGCGACTACTCCCAGATTGAGCTGCGCTTGCTGGCACACCTTTCAGCTGACGAGCACCTGGTAGCAGCATTTAACTCTGGTGCCGATTTCCACGCCGCAACTGCCGCTCGTGTCTTTGGCGTGCCTGTTGAAGAGGTCACGCCAGCACTTCGTAGCCGTGCTAAGGCAGTTAACTTTGGCATTGTCTATGGTCAGCAGGCCTTTGGTCTGGCAACGTCTCTGAAGATTTCCCGCAAGGAAGCGCAAGAGATGATTGACCGCTACTTTGACGCATATCCTGGCGTTCGCGCCTATCTGGATGACTCCGTCCGCACTGCTCACGAGTGTGGCTACGCTCTTACTATGTATGGTCGCAAGCGCCACATTAGAGAGTTCAACCAGTCAAATCGCCAGCTTATTGCTTTTGGCGAGCGCACTGCTATGAATCACCCTATGCAGGGAAGTGCCGCAGACATTATCAAAATTGCAATGATTAATGTCGAGAAACGCCTGCGTGACGAGGGTCTTGCATCAAAGCTGATTCTTCAGATTCACGACGAACTTGATTTGGAAGTTCCTGAGTCAGAGATTGAGACAGTTTCTGCGCTGGTAAAAGAGACCATGGAAGACGTTGTTACTCTGCGTGTTCCTCTCATTGCCGATGTCAGCTATGGTTCTAACTGGGCTGAGGCAAAGTAGGCACGTTCAACGCTCGTTCTAGAGGAGATTTGGTATGGAGGCTGCAACCTCATACATGCACGTCACAGTCTATACAGACGGTGCGTCTCGAGGAAACCCTGGTCCTGGTG
>CALIAD010000186.1 GCA_938041635.1 uncultured Atopobium sp. | reverse complement strand
TGTGGATTTGCCTGATTTTGTTAAAGAATCTGTACCTCAAATACAGATTCTTTGCACTTTTCAGGCACGCGCCTGGCGAGAAACCCGGTGTACCCGTAGCGCCCCGCGCACTCCGCGCACCTGGCGAGAAACCCGGTGCGCTCGCAGCGCCCGGTGCACCCGCAGCTCCCCGCTCGCTCGCATCCCGCACGCTAGCGCAGGCGCGTGAGCTGCACGTTCTCGATAAGCGAATCCACAACCGAGCGCTCTGCCGCTTGAGTTCCGCTCTCCATGACGTTTGCGGCGCCCGTGGCCATGGCCAGTCGCAGCGCGTCTTCTGTCGAGAGACCCTGTGCATCTGCAAAGGCAAACGCCGCCACAACGGAGTCACCGGCACCGACAGTGCTTCCTACCTGGACTTTTACTGGACTTGCATACCAAACCTCGTCGGCCGTAGCGTAGACGGCGCCGTTGCCGCCCATGGAAACGCAGACCGTGTCGATGCCACCAGCAACAATCTCGGATGCGGCAGCGGCAATCGCGTCCACGTCGGCAAGCTCACGGCCAAGCATGGCGGAGAGCTCGTGATCGTTTGGCTTGGTGAAGTATGGCTTCTGCGCAAGGCCAGCTGAGAGTGCTGCGCCGTCGGCGTCCAGGTAAACCTTCAGCCCGGCGTCGCGCAGAGCACGAGTCCAACGGCCATACGTATCAGAGGCAGCTCCGCGGGGGAGGCTGCCGGAGAGAACCACAATGTCGCCGACGGAAGTCTTGGCAATCACGTCAGCAAGTGCCTGGTCAAGCACGCTGTCAGTGACCTCGGGTCCGGGCTCGTTGATGTCGGTATTGGTGCCGCCCTCAGTATCAACGACCTTCAGGTTGGTGCGCGTCTCACCAGGAACGGAAATCGCCTGGACCTTGATGTTATTCTCGCCAAGTGTGTCAGCGATCCATTTGCCGGTTTGACCTGCAAGAACAGCGATGGCGGTAGACTCTCCGCCCAGCTTAGCGATAACCTTGGAGACGTTGATGCCCTTGCCGCCCGCGTCCTGCCTGAGCCACGTGATGCGATTTACCTGGTCAACGGCAAAATTTGGCACCTGGACGGTCTTGTCCAGAGCGGGGTTGAGCGTGACGGTGTAGATGCTGGGCATAGTCGCTCCTCGGTTTGCGGCGCCGCAATCGGCGTTTGAGTAGCACCGCCAAGCGGCGCAAGTTATCTACGCTGATAATACTTCAGTTTTGGCAAAAAAGTAACCGCGGACAGCGCTGTTACGCGCATATCCGCGGTCTTTTCTGGCGAGAAACCCGGCGCACTTGCGGCTCGCCCTGGACCCGCCCCGCGCCGCCCGGCGCACTCGCGGCTCGCCCTGGACCCACGTCCCCGGGCGCCCCGGGCGCCGTCAGCGCTTACTTGCTGTCAGCGCTCTTGAACTGGTCGAGAGCCCAAGCGTACGCAGTTGGAGCAACCCTGGACCAGTACTTCCAGTTGTGGTTGTCGCCGGAGTCGCGCTGGTAGTCAACGTTGATACCAGCATTTTTGAGCTGCTCAACAAAGGCGTCCACGTCAGCAACAGGCACTACGCCGTCGTCGGAAGTTGTTGCAACAAAGAACGAAACCTGACTCGGATCAACCTCACCAAGATACTGAGTTGGGAACAGCTTCTTGTACAGATCCCAAGACCAGCTGGTAGTTCCGTCGCTAAAGGCGTGCTGAGACGTGTAAATAAAGTTGTCGTCAGCAAGCGTGGTCCAAACGGAAGGCGAGAGCAAAATGCCCTTGCTAAAGTAATCGGAGTGGTGCAAAACAAAACGAGCTGCACCATAACCGCCCATGGAAATGCCACCGATTGCGTGATCCTTGCGGTCCTTTGACACGCGATACGTACTCTCAATGTAAGGTACCAGGTCATTCATGATGGCGGATTCCATCTTGAGGCCGCGATCAGCGGAGTCAATGTAGAAGCTGTTAAAGCCGTCGACAAAGACTACGATAGCTCCCTGACCAGCGGTTTGAATAGCCTCGTCAAGCATGGCGGACGAATCAAAGCGCTCCAGCAGATTGCGATGATTGCCGTACAGACCATGCAGCATGTAAATAACAGGATAGGTTTTATCGGGATTGGACTCGTAGTCTGCAGGCAGGTAGACGTCATAGTTCCAGTCCAAGCCAAGGGTTGGCGAGTAGAACGATGTTGCCTTAACGGTTCCTTCGGGAGCCGTTTCTTTCTGGTCTTTCTGTGCCTCCGTTTGAGCGGTTGAGCTGCCCTGAGCGTTCTCAGAAGCGGCTGGCGAGCAACCATAAAATGGAATCACCAGCAAAAGCGCCGCAAACAGAGCAAGCGAGGCGCTCAGAACAACATGGTTTTTAAAGCGGGTTTTGAGCTGACCGCCCAGCAACGCAAAATTTTGGTGCAAACGTGCGACAAAATCTGTATCACGCATTGTTTCCTCCTGACGTTGTAGCTTTGACCTTGGTGTAAACATACGAGCACGCCCGCACTTCTTGCCCTATAAAATAAAAAGTCGAAACAAAATGCATCGCACAGCAGGCCAAGTGGTTGTTCTTGTGCTGTGGACGGCTTTGCAATGTGGAGAAACCCGTCAAATTTGAACGAATTGTTGCATTCGTGAAGCGTTCAAAATTCCCGCGTACAACTGCTAAAGAGTGGAGTATACTTTTAAGGCTTTTCCACAGAGCCCCGTAATCTCTGACAAGAAAAAGCATCGATGACCCGTCCAGGGGTTATCAACTCGTAATTCGTAGGAGGAGTCAAGTGAAGAAGTCGACTCAGTTCGCCAAGGCTGGCGAAGTCGAGCGCAAGTGGGTGCTCATCGACGCTGAGGGCGCAACGCTCGGTCGTCTGGCTACAAAGGCTGCCATGATTCTTCGTGGTAAGAACAAGCCACAGTACACCCCAAACGCTGATACTGGTGACTTTGTTGTCATCATCAATGCAGACAAGATCGTCCTTACTGGTGTTAAGGCTGATCACAAGGAGTATTGGCGTCACTCCGGCTACCTTGGTGGCTTGAAGATCACTTCCTTCAAGGAAGAGATGGAGAAGCACCCAGAGCGTGTTGTTGAGCACGCAGTCAAGGGCATGCTTCCTAAGACCACTCTTGGTCGCAAGCAGGGTATGAAGCTTAAGGTTTACGCCGGCGCTGAGCACCCACATGCTGCACAGAATCCCGTCAAGATTGAGCTGGAGGGCTAAACGATGGCAGATAACACCGCTGTTTACACCGGCACCGGCCGTCGTAAAGAGGCCGTCGCTCGTGTTCGTCTTGTTCCTGGAACTGGTAAGGTTACCGTTAACGGCCGCGAGGCAACCCAGTATTTTGGTCGCCAGCAGCTCGTAGACAACGCAACCGCACCTCTCCGCATTACTGATACTCTTGGTCGTTTTGACGTCCTCGCAAACTGCGATGGCGGCGGCATCAACGGCCAGTCCGGCGCTCTTCGCCTGGGCATCGCTCGCGCTCTTCTCGAGGCTGGCGAGTATCGTGATGACCTTAAGAAGGCCGGCTACCTCACCCGCGATTCTCGTGCGGTCGAGCGTAAGAAGTACGGTCTGAAGAAGGCTCGTAAGCGTCCTCAGTTCTCCAAGCGCTAAGGCCGCTGGACCCAAAAAAGTCCTCACAAAGAGACCTGTTGTATATCGGCAGGTCTCTTTTTTGTATACTTTTAAATGGTTGCATTTTGCATATTTACGCAACTGTTTTAGTCCGCACGTTCTTCTCGCCATCTGGCGAGAAGCCCCACCTGTCGAGTAGTTCGCTGGCGCTTCGCGCGCACGTTGCTCTCCACCCGACAACATTACATTCGCAGCTAGGAGACGCTTATGAAGTACTTTGGAACCGACGGCTTTAGAGGCCGCGCAAACGAGGGTCTGAACGTCGATCACGCATACAAAATTGGCCGCTTCATTGGCTGGTATTACGGAGCTAAGCAGACTCGCAAGGCTCGTATCATTATTGGTAAGGATACCCGCAGGTCAAGCTATATGTTTGAGTCCGCGCTTGTCTCGGGCCTGGTTGCTTCTGGCGCTGACGCGTACATGCTGCACGTTATTCCTACACCTGGCGTAAGCTACGAGGTAGTTGACGGCGGCTTTGACTGCGGCGTCATGATTACCGCTTCTCACAACCCATTCACCGATAACGGCATCAAGCTGGTCAATAAAGAGGGCTACAAGATGGACGAGGACGTCCTCGAGCAGGTAGAGTCCTATATTGACGGTGAGTTTGACGTTCCTCTGGCAACGGGTGACGCCATTGGCCGCACGGTTGATTACATGCAGGGCCGCAACCGCTACATCTCCAGCCTTATTGCGAGCTGCGGTTTTAGCCTCCAGGGCCTGAAGATTGGCCTGGATTGCGCAAACGGCGCAGCTTCTAGTGTTGCTCGCCCTGTTTTTGATGCACTGGGTGCCGAGACCCACGTTATCAACAACGCTCCAAATGGCCTCAACATCAACGTTGATTGCGGTTCCACTCATATTGACCAGCTGCAGCGCTTTGTGGTTCAGAACGGCCTTGACGTGGGCTTTGCTTACGATGGTGACGCTGACCGCTGCCTGGCAGTTGATGAGCGCGGCCACGTGGTTGACGGAGACCTGATTCTCTACGTTTGCGGCACCTACCTCAACAAGTATGGTCGCCTGGCAAAGCAGACCGTAGTTACTACCGTCATGAGCAACTTTGGCTTGTTCAAAGCATTTGACGACGCTGGCCTCTCTTACGAGAAGACCAACGTGGGTGATAAGTACGTCTACGCTTGCATGAACGAGAACGAGTACAGCCTGGGCGGCGAGCAGAGTGGTCACATCATCTTTGGTGACCTGGCAAAGACCGGCGACGGCATCTTGACCAGCCTCCGTATTATGGAGGTCTTACGAGCAGAGCGCGAGAAACTCTCTGAGCTGACTCGTCCCGTTACACTATATCCACAGCAGTTGGTTAACGTTCGCGTTACCGATAAAGAGGCTGCTATGCAGTCTCCTAAGGTCAACGACGCAGTTGCAGCTGCCGAGAAGTTCCTTGAGGGCAATGGTCGCGTGTTGGTCCGCGCTTCCGGAACAGAGCCTCTGGTGCGCGTTCTTGCAGAAGCTCCAACCGATGAGCTCTGCCAGCAGGCAAATCAGATTGTGCTCGACGCTCTTGAGGAGTATAGGCTCAGCGCTTAAGCGCAGATAGATCCAGGGGATACGATGGCACTGGCAGGAATAGGTGTAGATATGCTTGAGATTGCCCGCATGCAGCAGGCAATTGAGAGGCGCCCTCACTTTATTCGCCGTATGTTCACCGATGCCGAGCGCGCGTATTGTGAGCGCACTGCTCGCCCTGCGGAGCACTATGCTGCCCGCTTTGCAGCAAGAGAAGCCGTGCTCAAAGCCTTAGGAACGGGTTTCTCGTCTGGTATTGGTTTTCAGGATGTTTCTGTTGAGAGAGACCAGCTGGGCAGGCCACAGGCTCGTCTAGCAGGTAAGGCTGCACAGATTGCGGCCGAGCAGGGCGTGCAGGAGATTGCGCTTTCTATTTCGTACACCAGAGACGTGGCGGTGGCCAATGCGGTTGCGGTAACCAACGCCGTAAAACCTAAGGTAGATCAAAAGGAAGATGCTGCCCAAGAGCTGGCACGTTCGTTCAAAGAAGCTCGTTCTGTGTTGGATGAGCTTGAGCGCGTGCAAGAACCTATAATTGAGACAACCTTTGATGATGTTGTTAAATCCGAGGAGTAAGTTATGCAGCCGGTACTAAATGTTGAGGACATCAAGCGCGTAGAGATTGCGCTGACACGTGTGGGCGTGAGCGTTTCCGAGCTCATGCACCGTGCAGGTTACGCTGCTGCTCAAGAGGCCCTTGGCATGGGAGGGGACATCTCTAACGTTGTCATCCTCGTAGGTCTTGGCAATAACGGTGGAGATGGCTGGGTGGCAGCAGAAGCGCTGCGCTCTAGAAACTGCAACGTTAAGGTGGTCACTCCGCTAGAGCCTGATCAGATTTCCGGCGATCTTGCACGTCAGATGGCGCAGCGCGCCGTTCGCGCGGGAGTTTCCGTGCTTGTTGGCCCTTCTCGCCAGGAGCTGATTGACCTGCTGGCAACGGCTGACGTGGTGCTTGATTGCATGCTGGGCACCGGTTTTCACGGCAAGGTTCGTGCTCCATTTGATATTTGGATTGAGTGCCTGAATCAGTCTGGTGCTCGCGTACTTTCCGTTGACGTTCCCAGTGGCCTTTCTGCGCAGAAGGGCCAGGTAGAAAGCGCGTGTGTTGTCGCTGACGTTACCGTTACCATGATTGCGCTCAAGCCCGGCCTTATTGCTGATGCAGGTAGAGACGTCTGCGGTTCCATTGTTGTAGCTCCTCTGGCTGAGCAGACTGAGCGTCTGGTTGTTGAGGCAGATCCTGTTGCCTGGCGCGTTGACCTGGAAGATTATCTTGCTTCTGTTCCTGCCCAGCTCAATGACTGCGATAAATACTCTCGTGGCTCCGTATTGGTGGTTGGTGGCTCAAGCCGCTTCCCCGGAGCTGCTGTTTTTGCTGCTAAGGCAGCTGCTCGTGCGGGCGCTGGCTACGTTACGCTGGCAGTTCCTGAGGCCATTGTCAGCTGCGTTCAGATGATGTTGCCAGAGGTTCCCGTTATTGGCCTCCCGTGCGACGCTGAGGGCGTGTTTACCGAGGAAGCAGCTCCATTGGTGCTGCAGCTTGCTGCCATGCGCACCGTTACGCTGGTTGGCCCTGGCATGCGCGTCTCTGGCGGAACCGTCAAGGTTACCTCCGCGCTGCTTGACTCTGAGCTGCCCGTTATTGTTGACGCCGACGCGCTCAACTGCATTGCTCGCCTCACCAATAACAACCTCCCAGATTTCCCTGAGCTCACGCGTCGTACCGCTCCGCTCATCATGACGCCGCATCGTCGCGAGCTTGGTCGCCTGGTTAACCAGGTAGATAATCCTCCTGCAAGCCTGGTGGGTCAGCTTGAGGCTGCTCGCAAGATTGTATGGGCAGACGGTGGCTCTGAGCTGGTCATTGTTGCTAAGGGAACCGCAACTGGCTGCGTTGGTGTCCAGAAAGCCGTGCTGCCAAAGCCTGGTCCCGTAACGCTGGCAACTGCTGGCTCTGGCGACGTTCTTGCTGGTACTATTGCTGGCCGCTTGGCTCAGGTTGCTGGTCAAGTTGATGACCTGCCAACCTTCTGCTCACTTGCCTGCGAGGTTCACGCATATGCAGGTCAGCTAGCTGCCGAGAAGTTCGGTGTACGCGGAGCTATGGCTGGCGACATCTGTGACGTTATTGGCCTTGCTTCCGACGCACTTGAGGAGCAGATTGCATTCCCTATGGCAGACTTTGAAGAAACTGCGGAGTAGGTGAGCCTGATGTCGGCATATCCCCAGGATAGATGGGCTTGGATAGAGATTGATCTTTCTGCCGTCCGCCGCAACGTAAAGGCGTTTAAGGCCCAGCTTAACCGCGGTGTCAAAATGATGTGTGTGGTTAAGGCTGACGCCTATGGTCACGGTGCTGCTCAGTGCGCTAAAGCCATGCAGTCCGTGGGTGCTGATCAGTTTGCCGTTGCAACGGTCGATGAGGGTGTTGAGCTGCGCTGTTCCGGCATTGAGAGCCCCATCCTGGTGCTTTCCGAGCCTCCAGTCACTTCCATTCCAGACCTCGTCCGCTTTGATATTATGCCGTCCGTCTACACGGTGGACTTTGCTCTTGCGTATGGCGAGGCTTCCGCCGCAGCTAACAAGGTTGGCCGCTATCACCTGGCCATCGATACCGGCATGACCCGTATTGGCGTCAGGCGAGAAGATCTTCTTGAGGTACGCGGCTCTATTGATTTCCACAGGGGTCTTGAATGCGCTGGTACGTTTACGCATTTTGCTACGGCCGACGTGCTCGACAACTGGGACTTTGACCTGCAGGTTAATCGCTTTATTGAAGCGGTTACGGCACTCAAAAACGCGGGCTATGAGCTGGGCTTGGTTCACGCTGATAACACTCCTGGCACGGTTCTGCACAAAGACATTCAGTTCGATATGGTTCGTGTGGGCATTGGTCTGTACGGACTTCACCCAAGCAAGCTCACCATTCCCCGCATTGACCTGCAGCCCGTTATGAGCGTGCGCGGTCGCGTGACGCGCGTGGTCTATCCAGCTGTTGGCGACGGCGTTAGTTACGGTATGACGTGGCGTGTTCCTCGCAATAACATCCAGGTAGCCACTGTTCCTATTGGCTATGCCGACGGACTTGCACGTTGCCTCTCTAACCGCATGGACGTTTTGACGCGCGGAGATCGTGTTCGCCAGGTGGGCAACATCTGCATGGATCAGTTTATGATTGCTGTTGATACCGCAGGTACACACGCTAATAAGCCTGCACACGAAATTCGCCATGGTGACGTGGTTACTCTCATCGGCAAAGACGGCGACCAAGAAATCACCGCGGATGAGATGGCTGACCTACGTGAGACCATTAACTATGAGGTAGTTTGCAACTTTGGCGCTCGCCTCGATAAGGTGTACATCTAATGGCAGTCACGCTTGACGAGATTCGTGAGCAGATAACTGATTGCAAGAAGTGTCCGCTTTGGGAAACACGCACCAACATTGTGTTTGGTGGCCCAAATCCCACGGCTCGCGTCATGATTGTGGGAGAAGCTCCTGGTAAAAATGAGGATCTAAGCGGTCAGCCTTTCGTGGGCGTATCGGGCAAAAAGCTTGATGCACTGTTAGAAGAAGTTGGCCTTTCTCGTCAGGATGTTTTTATCTCTAATGTGGTCAAATGCCGACCACCTTCAAACAGAAATCCTAAGGTAGCCGAGGTGGAGGAGTGCTCTCCGTATCTTCGTAATCAGATTCGTGCTATTAAACCGGACGTTATTGTTTGCTTGGGTAATTTTGCAACACAGTTTGTCATGCATACCGATAAGGGCGTGACGGAGCTGCGCGGCAAGTTTTACCAGATAGGCGCTTTTAGCGTGCTGCCCACCATGCATCCCGCATCAACTATTTACCGCAAGGAGTGGGCGCAGTTCCTCAAAGACGACCTGCGACTTCTTGCTGATTGGCTTGAGGAACACCCTCGAGGAGGCTCGTGTGACTAACCTTTCTACCAGCGCAAATGAAGCTGCAACAAACAACCTGCCAGAAAAAACTGCGGCCGGCACGTATGTTTCTACCACCACCGAGCAAACTATTGCTCTTGGTCAGATTCTGGGCAAACTCCTGCAAGCGGGAGACGTTCTGGTACTTACGGGAGACCTGGGCGCTGGAAAAACGCAGCTCACTAAGGGTATTGCTGCTGGCATGGGCGTCACGGATGATGTGACCAGCCCAACCTTTACTATCGAGATGGTTTATGAGGGTGCGCTTATGCCTCTCTACCACTTTGACCTGTATCGCCTAAACGACCCTGATCAGCTTGAAGATACGGGCCTGTACGATGCGCTTGAGTCTGATGGTCCAACTATCATCGAGTGGGGAGAGCAATTTGCGGAGCAAATTGGCGAGAGAACCCTTGATGTGTATGTTTCTAGATTGTCTGAGGAAGAGCTGGAATCAGACGACGCTGAGCCACGCCGTGAGATTCGCTTTATCCCACAGAATGATCGTGGAGAAGAAATCATTCAGTCGCTTTAATTTCAGTTTCAAAGAGAGGTAATCTTCTCAAATGAGTACAAAAGCAGAATTTTTAAAGATTATGTCTGAGCAAACCGAGATTGCCTTGGCAACATCTGTAAATAATGTCCCAAATGTGAGGATTGTAAATTTTTATTTTGACCCAGAAGAAAACGTACTTTACTTCTCGTCTTTTAAAGAGAATGACAAAATCAAAGAGATAAAAGCAAACCCACATGTGGCGTTTACCACAATTCCTCACTCGGGAAATGAGCACGTGAAAGCAAAGGGAATTGTTCAAAAAAGTTCAAAAACTATTTTTGACGTCGCAGATCAATTTATTGCTAAGGTTCCAAACTACAAAAATACTATCGAATATGCAGGGGAATCCTTGGTTTTATTTGAAATAAAATTTGACACAGCTGTGGTCACAAAGGACTTAAGCTCAATCGAAACATTAGAGCTGTAAGTTAAAACTTGTCGTGAATTATTTACAACACCTCCTCTTTTAGTAAAAACGTTTTTATAGCCCAGTTATAGATATTTTAAGAATATCTTTAGCTGGGTGTTTTGGCAGTACACCTGCGATTTCTTTTCATATATACTTACTAATCCGTTGAAACATGTTCAAAAAAGAAAAACAATTTTTTCTTGAAATACACGAGTTAAGGAATATGAAATGGTCGTGTCCCGAAAAGTGGTGTAAGCAAGCATTTCAGGTGTTTAAAAGAAG
>CALIAD010000185.1 GCA_938041635.1 uncultured Atopobium sp. | reverse complement strand
TCAAAGTCTGGTGAACATCAGCGACAACATCTTGTCCGTCAACAATAAGCGTGCCTGCTTCAGAGGCAGGACGACGAAGTGCTGTGTGAAGAACTGCTCGGTCCTCAGTAGTGTTGATGTGCACGCCAGAATACATAGCGTCTCTACGCTCTTCAAGCTTGACCTCTTTTGCAAGATCACACAGAAGATCAAGCGTCTCTTGCGTGGCAAGATTTTTAGAAAGATCGATATGGAACTGGTCTAGCTCAAACGTAAGATTCTTAGCGCGCTGTGGGTCTTCTGCAAACCATTTCTTCAGCGTAGCCTTAGTATCTTTTAAGCTGGTGTAATGCTTTGTAAGTGCTTGCCAAGCTTTAGTCTGTGTTGCGTCAGTAGGCAAAATGCTTGGTGCTGTAGGTGATGCCATACCAGTCTCCTTTTTTTGACTACCTCAAGGATAATCTGAGCAGCGCTCATGAAACGTCACAATGTCGTTTTTCGTAAAAAATACGACAAATCATTACTAATAGGGTTCTCCCAAAGGTGGAACCTGTTTAATTGCAGCCCAGCGCATCTGCTTCTGATGAGGGTCATCAAGCGCACCGGCAAAGTTATCAAGATTAACCACGCGCATTCCACATACATGAACAAGAATACGGGGCGAGAAGATCTTCTCGGCATCAGTTTTAAGCTGGTCAAGCTCTTCTACGTATGCTTCACGCACTGATGCAACTGCTGCGTCATTTACCATGAGCACTGTGTCTGGGCTAAAAGCACTTATCGCCTGTCTGACAAGCTCTGGATTTATAGGATCTCCTGTTTTTGTGGTGGTAAGCAAGGTGGCCCATGCCTCAGGCGCATAGCCTAAATGCTCTAAAGAAGCTTTAAGTGCAGAAAGTTCAGCCTCTTCAAAGTCTTCCTGGCCTTTTACCAATAAAACCGATGCAAAAGCATTGCCTGCCATACACACCCCCTGAGCAGCAAAATCTCCAAACTCATGCGTTGTTTTTGCCATGTAGGCTTCTTTTCGCATAGATCTTTCGCTTGGCATGCGCACCTCTTTCTTATATGCCAACTATGCACGTAATTCACAATTTGAGCAAGTCTATAAAGTTATGTGTATACACTTTTCTAATTTGGGGATAAGTTTGCTAAGTGCTTGAAATTAAATGGCCTAAAGGCCGTGTGTAACTGGAGGTTCGTTATGGCACAGCAGCTTACTACTGCAGAGTTCGATTCTGTTCTTGCTAACGCAGACAAGCCTGTTCTTGTTGATTTCTGGGCATCTTGGTGCGGTCCTTGCCGTGCTCTTGGTCCAGTCGTTGAGGAAGTTGGCCATGAGATGGCAGACAAGCTTGACGTTTACAAGGTAAACGTTGATGACGAGGCGGATCTTGCAACTCGTTTCCGCATCGTTTCTATCCCCACCCTCATCCTCTTCAAGAACGGTGAGCCTGTTCACACTATGGTTGGCAACCTTCCTAAGGCTGACCTCGTTTCTGAGCTCAACGCTAACCTGTAAGTTCTTGTGTGTCACGCGGCTGCGCTGGCTTATCATTGAACTAAGCGGCGGTACGTCTATCGGCGTGCCGCCTTTTTTGTTACAAGGAGAACTGATGGCCGATAAAAGCCTTGATGCCCAGAAGACAGGACTTTTAACAGGAGTTCGCAAGCGCCTTTTTCTACAGCGTCTGCGTTCTAGCCTTTCTACCATCATTCTGCTTGTCTCATCAGCAATTTTTATTTTTCTGTTGATTGACGTTTCTGAAGGCGACGTCATTGGCATTGATCACTTTGCCTACAGGCTTTTTGTTGTCCACCTCAGAACTCCCCTTCTTACAGAGATCATGGAAGGGTTCTCTGGACTTGCAAGTCCCGTCACCGTTATTGTCATGCTTATTGTGGTTGCTGCCTTTGCACCAGGACCAAGTGTTGGCAGACTTGCCTCTATTAACCTGGGTGGCGTTGTTGTTGTTGACCTTATCTTTAAGGCGATTGTCCAACGTCCACGCCCGGATGGCTTTAGACTGGTTGTTGAAACTGGCTACAGCTTCCCGTCGGGCCACTCGATGTTCTCGATGGCTTTTTATGGCCTACTCATTTGGCTTGTCTGGCATTACGAGAAAGACAAGCTACAGCGTTGGATTTGGTGTGGCCTGTTCTCAGGTGTCATCATTATGATTGGCGTCAGTAGAATTTATCTGGGTGTGCACTACGCTACCGACGTCATTGGTGGTTTCTCGCTTGCCCTTGTATGGCTAGTACTTTTTACCAAGCTGATGATTCCATCGCTTATTTACAAGAAGAAAGTACCTCAAGCGAAGACAGACTAATAATCTCTGCGCTGACCACCTGGGCCGATTCTTCATCAACAATAATGCGTCCCATAGTTGCGCCCTCGCGACCGCGAGGATACGTAGGACTTCCTGGATTTATTACAAGCGTGTTGGTCCACTCGTCGCGCTGTACAAAAGGCTTATGCGTGTGACCACAGATAGCAATGTTGCATTTAACCAGGTCAAGCCTCTCGCGATAATGGCATACCTGCCACTTTAAACCAGCCGCAAAGAAAATAATCTTTTTCTTTACCATGGGGCCATAGTTGTAGCAAAAGTCATTATTACCCAGGCAGAGCTTTACCGGAGCAATTTTCTGGAGCGTCTGATAATCAGCGTTTGAAGTGATATCCCCTGCATGCACAATGTAGTTGGCGCCCTGCAGAGCTTCAAGCAACTCAGATGACAAATACCCATGCGTATCTGAAATTACATCAAACCTTACCAGTGCCATACCAAACTCCTACGTGCGCTTTTAAGCCTCTGGCGAGAAACCCTTTGAGCTTCTACAGTCCCAGTGCTCGCTTGAGTGCAACCACACGACGGCGAGAAACCGAGATGTGACGCTCCTCAAATCCCTGAATAGTCAACTGTAGGATACCAGCAGAGATAACCTCAACATCGTCAACATACTCAAGATTCACGATAAAGCTACGATGAATGCGGAAGAATCCGTGTGGAGCAAGGCGCTCTTCAAGTTTTTGCAGAGAAATAGTAGACAAGAAACGGTCATCTTCTGTGTAGATACAGGAGTAATCGTCTTTTGCCTCAATGAAGCGAATCTGATCAATAGGAACAAGAACTTTGCTTCCGCTCTTAATGACAGGAATACGCTCAATAGTTGCCATAGGAGACTGAGGGCGCAGACGCTCCTCAACCTTATCAAGGGCCTGCTCAAGGCGCTCGGTCTCAACGGGCTTCATCAGGTAATCAACGGCATTAACGCCAAAGGCATCTAGTGCGTACTCACTATATGCAGTGACAAACACAATCTGAGGAGGGTTCTTCAACTTGTGAAGAGCCTCTGCAAGCTGCATTCCATTTGTCTTAGGCATAGAGATATCAAGGAACATTACCTCAACGCGAGACTCCATGAGTTTCTCGACAGCATCCCTTGCACTTGTGGCCTCAATGATTTCCTCGAGACGGCCGGTCTCCTCAAGCAAGAACCTGAGCTCAGAACGGGCTGGAGCCTCGTCATCAACAATCATGGCACGCATGTCATTCATCTCCCAACGACCTAACGCAGCGTTAAGCAAAACCGATACTACTATGCTGTTGCCTGCAGAGCCGCACCTGCAAGCTTGAGTGTCACGCACGTACCCTGACCTGGCTTAGACATGATTTCCATGCCAGATCCAGCGGCGTAGAAGCGCTCAACTCGCTCAGCTACGTTCTTAATGGCAATGCCCGTGCCCCCATTTCTCCCCGAAGAATCCTGCGGGATAGGACCTTGACCATTAAGTAAGCGAGAAACAGTCTCTTCATCCATTCCAAGACCATCATCAGCAACAGATATAAGAATATCATCATCATCGCGTGTGACGTGGATGTCAATATGGAGCGCGCCTTCATCTTTCATAGCGTGCCTCACGGCATTCTCGACAATAGGCTGAATCAAAAAAGACGGTACCTGAACATCTTCGCATCCCTCATCGACATGCTCAGACTCTTGAATACGTTCTTCTCCAAAACGCGCCTTCTCAATTGTCAAATACCTGCGCGTTTGTGTCAATTCCTGAGAAAGCGGAATGAGCGCACCTTGAGAGCTCTCAAGCGTACGGCGATAAAACACAGAGAACTCGCGAAGCAGGTCTCGCGCCTTATTGGGGTTTGTACGCGTAAGAGATGCAATGGTATTGAGCGTGTTGAACAAGAAATGCGGATTAATCTGTGCCTGCAAGGCTTTGACCTCTGCTCGAGCGGTTAACTCTGCCTGGCGATCAAGCTCATACGAGGAAAGCTGTGTGGAGAGAAGCTCACCCAAACCCTCAGCAATTGCCAACTGCGTACGATCAATTTCAATGCCACGACGATAGTAGAGCTTGATAGTGCCAACCGTGCGGTCCTGAACAATCAACGGAACAATGATGCCAAAGGAACTGCCACCATTGCCAAAGCCTCCGCGCCTTTGTAGTACCTGCTGACGACTATCTACCGAGACAAACGTCTCCATGCGGCCGCTTTCCAGAACCTCAGTTGCAGGGCCAACCACTTTTGAGCCAGGCATATGCGAGGTTGCAATATCTCCCTCAAATCCCAATACATATTCTGTATCCGTGATGGAAATAGCGGCTGCAGAAGTTTCTGGAAGCAATAGTGTGCAGATAGTTGGCGCTGTTTCTTGCGACAAGCCTCCGCGTAAGGTCTTAAGCGTCTTAGAGGCAACCTCAAGTGTTCGCTCTGTTGCTTGAGACCTGGCGTGCTCATTACCAGGCTGAGTAGTACCACCAAGAACAATAACCGTGGCAAGTCCTCCGCCTGCAACAAGAGCGGCAAACAAGTTGTCTGCCATGACGCTCCAGGAAAGCAAGCCTAGCAATACACAGGCAAGAATAATCAGGACTATCCTGGTTGATCTATGTATGTACTGAGCAAGTCTTTGCATGGCTGTCTAGTTCTCGACTGATTCTGTAGCAGAATCCTCAGAAGCAAGCTGCTGAGGCAAAGGCGAATGCTTAAGCGCGCGAGCCAAAGGAGCTCCTAGCACATAGAGAACAACAGCCTCTCCGAGTCCCGTGGTGATAAAACCAAACAAGAACATAAGAGGATATGATCCATCAAGTTCAATGGTGGTAAATGGAATTGTGTAGAATCCCAATCCTTGAAGCAAAATGGGAAGATATGCAGACACAATAACGGCATTTGCAAGCACTGGCCCCAGAAGCGCAAGTGGTACGTTCTTCCTGTTCTTCCAGGTAAACCATGCACCAAGAGCAGTTGCCAGAGAACCAAAGACTACGTCTAACAATCCCAAAGCTCCTGTGCCAGAAATGACCATATTTGCAAGGTTGGCAATAACGCAGCCAAGCGTCAGTCCTGGGATTGCGTCAGCGGTAAAGAGCGCAATAACCACAACCGCCTCAGAAATGCGGAACTGCACAGGACCCCAAGCAAGACCGCCCAAGAAAAGAAGAGCTGCAAGCGTAAGTGCTGCATAAAGGGCAGCAATAATACCAATACGTGCAAGGCGCTGAGCGCGCTGTTTTGTTGCATAAGCTGAAGAAACCTGTGGCAAAACAATCCCCTTGTTAACTCTAAAAATTTAGTTCATGATACGACGAAACGCATATATGAGCAAATGAGCAGTGCAGACATACAATTAGTAATGCAGGTGCATTCCTGGATAGACCATCTCACGAGCATGCTTTTGATACGCTGCGACCGCCTCTTCTTCAAAAGCAAGAGGAGTATCTTCCTCGCCTGCCATATCCAAAATCCACCGTGTGAGATAAGGATTGAGCGGAAGCAGCGGACCAATAAGCCAGGTGGCAATAGCGTTCTTGCGACGGAAGCCCTCCAACTTGCTTTCTTTATTGATGCCAAAACCTACCTTATTTTTAAGGAAGTAGCAGTTAGAGTTATCTCCCTCGGTGAGTGTGAACTGCATCTTAAAGCCAACGACAACAAAAGGCTCTTTGCCATTGCCAGGATCAAACTCTCCCACCTGGACATCGTGGAAGCGCTGGGGCATATAGCGAGTGGTCGTAAACTTGAAGAGGCCCAGAGCCTCAATTTCAGAACCGTCAGGATTAACGATTTTCTCGCCAAAAAGCTCTGAAGCGTTGCCCGCAAACAGCATAGGAACGCCCTGATCAGCCAGCTCTGCAAGCCTGTCCTTGTAAGGCATAAGGCGAGAAATAATAAGCTCTTGCTGGGCTTCTGTCATGCCACCCATGATGATTGCTGATGGCGTGTTTTCAACAAAGTAAGGCATTGCGGCGTGAGAGGTGTACACAAAGTTCTCTTTTGGAAGGCAGGCCTCCAGGTAGAGAGCATTTCCGTTGTCTCCACCCTGGTTTCCGTACTCTGGGTAAAGAATCTCAATCTTAGTTGCTGGATTACTCATGGGAGGCCTCCATCTGTTTCAAGCGCTCAATGATACGGTTTCTGCTGATATCAGCAATGCCACCGTTATAGAGGCCGTGTGCATAGAAAACGTGCTGGCAAGCGTTAAGGTCAACCAGGTCAGCGGTCTCTTCAGGAGAGCTTGCCACAAAGGTTTTAGCTGGATCAATGCCCGCAAGTCTGAGCCTGAGCTGCAGGTCAAGTGAAGTGTCGCCGTAAATAATGACCTGCTTAACGCTTGGATCTTGCAAGAACTCAAAGTCTGTCTGGTAGTACCAACCAATGTACTCTGTCTGGTCTTTTGCTTTTGCCATGTACGCATCAGCAATCATGATGATAATTGCCTTATCACCTGGCTGTTTGCGAAGGATATCGATGGTGACTGAGGTTGCTGTGTCATTCTCGCCCTTAGAAGCCATGCTAATAAGACGACGACCGTTGTAGTCAATCTCGTTATACCTGGAGGAAGCAATATTAACGCGCTGCAAAGACGCGGCGATAGTTGCAGGCGCAAGACCCATCTCACGCGCGGTTACGATAGCTACAAACAAGTTGTAGAGGTTGACGATAGAGTAGCTGTTGAGCTTGTACTCATATGTTGGTGCACCCTCGTGGCAGTGCTCCTTGACCACAAATTTGCCAGTCTCTGGCTCTACTGAGATAACCTCGTAATCAGGAGTTGGATTGGTATAGCCGCACTCCTCACAAGTTGCGTGGCCAAGATGCCTAAGGTGTGCATAATCCCACTTGAGCTTGGCGCCGCATTTGGGGCAGGCGGTAAGATCTGAAACAATGCCCACTGGCTCTGCAGTGTCTTCTGCTAGCCTTGCGATGGAGTAATACGTACGATGCGTGCACTGAGGAGCAAGCCTGCAGCTAATCATGTCATCTGCGTTCAAGATCAGATGAGTTGAAGCAGGAATGCCCTTATCCATAACGTCAAACACGTAGTCTGGAGTTGCACTACGAGAAAACGTATCGCGGAACAGATTAGTAACGGACAAAATATCAGGCTGCAAGTAAGGGAAAATGCGAGGTCCAGAGAGCTCGTCAAACTCCATAACCGCAAGCTTAGTCTTTGACGTGCCCTTCCACGTGGCGTTCTTTGCAAACGAGCTTGCAAAGCCGCTGGAAATATTGCCGCCAACGCGGTTGGTAACGGTCTGGTAGCCATTATCGGCGAGAAGATCGTTGAGCAAGTTATTGGTAGTTGTCTTACCGTTTGTACCGGTAATAAAGACAATCTGCTCTGGCTTAGCAATGTCTCCCAAAAATGCAGGATCAATGCCTTCAGCAATAAAGCCTGGCAGCGTTCCGCCTTCATGGTTGGTCAATTTAAGTGCTGCAAGTGTTGCTTTAGCAGCGAGAAAAGCTACAGGAAATAGTCTGCTCTTTTTTTGTGCCACAGTAACTCCCATCGTGAGCAAAGTCTCTCTAGTTTATCACCTCGCGAGAAGGGCTTGAAGAACACAGGGCTTCTCGCCAAAAATGTCGCATAAAAAAGCCGAGCCAGGATGTCCTGGCTCGGCTGAAGCTACGTGAAAGTAAGTTACCTTACTCCTCAGGCTGCTCCTTCTTCTCTGCAGCGTAAAGCTCGGAGAGGCGGACAAGGTGATCGTAGCGAGCCATTGCGGCTTCCTCGTTCTCCTTGAAGAGCTTCTCTGCGTGCTCTGGGAACTCGCGGGTGAGTCGGCTGTAACGAGCCTCGTTCATCAGGAACTCCTGGTAGCCACCCTTAGGTGCCTTGGAGTCAAGCGTGAACTTCTTACCTGCTGGTGCAGATGGGTTGAAGCGATAGAGGTTCCAGTAGCCAGTCTCGACCGCCTTCTTCATCTCCTCCTGTGCGTGAGCCATGCCGCCCTTGATGGAGTGCATCTCGCATGGGGAGTAACCGATGATGAGGGATGGTCCTGGATAAGCCTCTGCCTCAGCAATTGCCTTGAGAGTCTGCTGGAGGTTTGCGCCCATGGAAACCTGAGCAACATAGACGTAACCATAGGTCATAGCAATCTCAGCAAGGTTCTTCTGCTTGATGTCCTTACCAGCTGCAGCGAACTGTGCAACCTGGCCAAGACGGGAAGCCTTAGAAGACTGACCACCGGTGTTGGAGTAAACCTCAGTATCGAAGACAAAGACGTTGATGTCCTCGCCGGAAGCAAGAACGTGGTCAAGGCCACCGAAGCCGATGTCATATGCCCAACCGTCGCCACCGAAGATCCAGAAGGACTTCTTGGTGAGGAAGCTCTTGTTAGCAAGGATTTCCTTAGCTGCTGCAAGATCAGACTTCTCAAGCTCAACTACAAAAGTCTTAGAAGCTTCCTTGGAGAGAGCTGCGTCGTTGACGGAATCAATCCATGCCTTAGCAGCATCCTTGAGGTCCTGAGATGCGCCATCCTCGTCGACAAGCTGCTGAGCAAGCTCCAGGAGACGCTTCTGCTGTGCCTGGTGACCAAGCATCAGACCCATACCGTGCTCTGCGTTGTCCTCGAAGAGGGAGTTGTTCCATGCTGGACCGTGACCATTTGCATCGGTAGTAAATGGTGAGCAGGAAGCTGGGTTACCCCAAATGGAGGAGCAGCCAGTTGCGTTGGAGATGTACATACGATCGCCAAAGAGCTGAGTGACCAGGCGGCCGTAGCTGGTCTCAGCGCAGCCTGCGCAGGAACCGGAGAACTCAAGAAGAGGCTTCTTGAACTGTGATGCCTTGACGTTGTTAGCAACAAGCTCGGTCTTCTCGGAGACGTGGTTGACTGCGTAGTCAAAGATCTCCTGCTTGGACTCCTGCTCCTCGATTGGCTTCATGGTCAGAGCATCTGCAGGGCAGATGTAGACGCAGTTGGAGCAACCGGTGCAGTCGAGCTGAGAAATAGCAATCTCAAACTTGTAGCCCTTAGCCTTAGGACCAACGGCATCCTTGAACTGAGACTGTGCTGGTGCAGCAGCAACCTCTTCGTCGGTAAGGACGAATGGACGGATGACTGCGTGTGGGCAGACATAAGCGCACTGGTTACACTGGATGCACTTCTCGACGTTCCACTCAGGAACAACAACAGCAATGCCACGCTTCTCATAAGCAGCAGCACCAAGCTCGAACTGTCCATCAACATGGTTCTTAAATGCAGAAACAGGAAGTGCGTCACCCTCCATACGAGAGACTGGAGTCATGATGTCGCGAACCTGCTTGAGCAGAGCCTCGCGGCCCTCAAGGGTGATTGTGCTTGGAGCATCCTCTGCAGTAGCCCAATCAGCAGGAATCTCAATCTTAGTAAATGCAGTAGCGCCAGCGTCGATTGCCTTGTGGTTCATATCGACGACGTTCTGGCCCTTCTTCAGGTAAGAATGAGTTGCAGCGTCCTTCATGTACTGAAGTGCGTCTGCCTCTGGGAGAACCTTTGCAAGAGCAAAGAATGCAGACTGAAGAATGGTGTTGGTGCGCTTGCCCATACCAATTTCCTTGGCAAGGTCAATTGCGTTGATCAGATAAACGTTGATGTTGTTCTTAGCAATGTAGCGCTTTGCCTCTGCTGGCAGGTGGTGTGCAAACTCCTCTGCATCCCACTGGCAGTTGACCAGGAAGGTACCGCCAGGCTTGACGTCGCGGACCATCTTGTAGCCCTTGATGATGTATGCAGGAACGTGGCATGCAACAAAGTCTGCCTTAGTGACATAGTAAGGAGAACGGATCTTGTGATCACCGAAGCGCAGGTGGCTGATGGTGATACCGCCGGTCTTCTTGGAGTCATACTGGAAGTATGCCTGAACATATTTATCGGTGTGGTCACCAATAATCTTAATGGAGTTCTTGTTAGCACCAACGGTACCGTCGCCGCCGATACCCCAGAACTTGCACTCAATGGTGCCCTCAGCTGCAGTGTTAGGAGCCTCAGGATCCTCTGGGAGAGACAGGTTGGTAACGTCATCGACAATACCAACAGTGAACTCACGCTGAGGAGCATCCTTCTTGAGTTCCTCAAAGATTGCAAATGCAGATGATGGTGGGGTGTCCTTAGAACCAAGGCCGTAACGACCACCAACAACCTTAATGCCTGTACGACCAGCCTCATAGAGGGAAGAAACAACGTCTTCGTAGAGAGGCTCACCAACGGAACCTGGCTCCTTGGTGCGGTCGAGAACAGCAATCTTCTTGACGGACTCAGGAAGAACGTCAACAAAGTGCTTTACAGAGAATGGACGATAGAGACGGACCTTAACCAGACCGACCTTCTCGCCATGAGCGTTCAGGTAATCGATAACCTCTTCAAGGGTATCGCAGAAGGAACCCATGCAGATAACAACGCGGTCGGCGTCTTCTGCACCGTAGTAATTGAACAGACCGTAGTCAGTACCAAGCTTAGCGTTGATCTGGTTCATGTAGTCTTCAACAACTGCTGGCAGCTGGTTATAAACCTCGTTGCACGCCTCGCGGTGCTGGAAGAAGATATCGCCGTTCTCGTGGGAACCACGGCTTGATGGATGCTCTGGGTTCAGTGCGTGATCGCGGAATGCCTGAACAGCATCCATATCACACATCTCAGCCAGATCAGCGTAATCCCAAACAGCAACCTTCTGAATCTCGTGAGAAGTACGGAAGCCGTCGAAGAAGTTAACAAATGGAACCTTGCCCTTGATTGCTGCGAGGTGAGCAACAGGAGCCAGATCCATAACCTCCTGGACGTTGCCTTCTGCGAGAAGTGCAAAGCCAGTCTGGCGAGCGGACATAACGTCAGAGTGATCGCCAAAGATGTTCAGTGCATGGGTTGCAACGGTACGTGCGCTGACGTGGAAAACACCAGGGAGCTGCTCGCCGGCAATCTTGTACATGTTTGGAAGCATGAGCAAGAGGCCCTGAGAAGCGGTGTAAGTAGTGGTCAGAGCGCCTGAACCAAGAGAACCGTGAACAGCACCAGCTGCGCCAGCCTCGGACTGCATCTCGACAACCTTGACGGTTGTACCAAAGATGTTCTTTACACCCTGGGCGGACCACTGGTCAACATAGTCTGCCATTGGACTTGATGGGGTAATTGGGTAAATGCCCGCTACCTCGGTAAACGCATACGACACGTAAGCCGCGGCGTTGTTACCGTCCATGGACTTAAACTTTCTTGCCATTTCCTCTCCTTGCCTAATCTGTGATTTCTCACAGTATGCGTATGTGCGATCCAAAATAAAGCTGTAGACCCTGGGTTACTACGGAAACAAGTTTCATAGTTCGGCCGGCAGCGGTCGCATAATGCTTTTATTATTGCGCAAAAAAACAATGAAACAAATCAGAAATACAAGCTGACAAATACCTATTTTTAAGTAGGAATTTCTACCTGCGGAATTACAAAATAAACATAACACTAAAGTGCAAGTTTTTTTGTAAATCGACAAAATATTCAAGTACACAAGAAGCCATCTGTCTGAAAAACAGACAGATTTTTACGTAGGCGCTCAACGTGCGACAGCTTCATCGTGCGTTGCGCACCCTTTGCTGGACGAGCCTTAAATATCGCACTTATCTGATTACTTAGCAGCTTTGATTTCACAAAGTTTCTTGTAACCAAATAAGAAACGCTCTCCTATCTCGCCTTGAGCATCAGAAGCACATACAATTCCATGTTCATCTGAAGTAAGAAAAGCTTCATCAAATTCGGCGGTTCCATCAAATACCTGGGCAATAACGTCTGGATTAAACTCTGTTGGCTCATGAAGAGTCTGTGCCAGGTCTAACACTAAACTTGTGACTCCCGATTGAACGCTTTCTTCCGAGACACCCGCAATAAGTTTTCCGTCTTTTACCAGCCAAAGCACCTCTGGTGAACAATGAGTTTGCTGCTCTTCTCGCTGTGAAATCCTTGCGCGTCCCGCAAGAGACAGAACAGAACGCTCTTCCAAAGACTGGTAAGGTCCGACAGTCATAGCAGCTTGACCATTGCTCTCGAGCAAAATCATAAGAACACCATCTGGAAACTCTTGTGACCCTTCTTTAAGCGTTCCTTCGATGTGCTGCTTAGCCCAGGCAATCAAGTGCGGAGAAACCTTTTTTTGCGCAACAGCTCTCTTGCTCAGTGCACGTAAGTGCCTGTTATCAAGAGGGAGGACACCTCCAGCCAGTCTCCAACGACAAACAAGTTCTGGATTATCAAGCTCAAACTTCTGAGCTGCTTCTAGCTCTTCCTGGTCCACAGTGTCCTCCCCCAACTTTTTTAAATGAACTGCTACTCCCGAATTAGCAGATCAGTGCCTAAAGTGACGCTTGCCTGTAAACACCATTGCAATGCCATATTCATCACAAGCAGCAATAGATTCATCATCTCTGACTGATCCACCAGGCTGAATGATAGCCGTTACGCCATGAGCTGCTAGTGTGTCAACGTTATCTCGGAATGGGAAGAAGGCATCAGATGCTGCCACAAGATTCTTTGAATCAATTCCCATGCGCTCACAAGCTGCCTCTGCACGCTCACACGCAAGAAGAGCGGCGTCAACACGATTAGGCTGACCTGGTCCCATACCAATTCCAGCCTGATCTTTTGCAACCAAAATTGCATTTGACTTAACGGTCTTGCAAACTTTCCAAGCAAATACCAAATCGCTCAGCTCTTCTGGAGTTGGTTGGCGCTTAGTAACAACCTCAAAGCTATCTGCAGCCTCGTCTGCGTGGTCAAGGTCTTGTACCAAAAGACCTCCGTCAACAGTTCTCATCTCAAGCTCGCGGCTTCTATCAATTCCACCCGTAGCCAATACACGAAGGTTTGTTCTCTTTGACAGGCGCTCAAGAGCTTCTTCTGTAAAGCTTGGTGCAATAAGAACCTCAACAAACTGCTTATTGATGTCTGCAAAGTGCTCAACAAGCTCCAGCGGAACTTCTCTGTTTACTGCAATAATTCCACCAAATGCAGAAAGTGGATCGCAAGCAAATGCTCGATCATATGCCTCAACAACATTTTCTGCCGTAGCAGATCCACAAGGATTCTGGTGCTTCAAAATAATGACCGATGGCCCATCAAACTCGCGAACAGCAGCCCAGGCTGCATCAGTATCAAGCAAATTGTTGTAAGACAAGGGCTTACCCTGAAGCTGCTGAGCGTTTGCCAGAGAGTGTGCAGGAGCTCCAGGCATCTTATAAAACGCTGCGGACTGCTGAGGATTTTCTCCGTAACGAAGATCTTGTTCTTTTGTTGCCTTTACCAGCAAAGTCTCTGGGAATTTACTCTGCTCTGCTTCAACAACATCAGAAAGGTATGCGGCAATAGCGCCATCGTATGCAGCCGTTGTCTTAAATACCTTCAAAGCCAGCTGCTGGCGAGAAGCCCTTGTAGTTGCACCGTCATGGACACGCATCTCATCAAGAACACGACCATAATCTGCCGGATCAACAACAACCGTAACAAAATCATTATTCTTTGCAGCAGAGCGGAGCATTGAAGGCCCACCGATATCGATATGCTCAATTGCATTTTCAAGAGTTACTGATGGATCAGCTACAGTCTTCTCAAACTCATAGAGATTAACGCAGACCAGGTCAATCATGCCAATACCATTATTCTCTGCGTCTGCGACATGACCGGGATTGTCTCTACGGCATAAAAGACCACCATGAACACGAGGATGCAGCGTCTTAACGCGGCCGTCCATCATCTCTGGAAATCCGGTATAAGACTCAATAGGAACTACAGGCACACCAGCCTCTTCGAGGATTTTTGCGGTTCCGCCTGTTGAAATTACCTCAACGCCAAACTCTTTAGTAAGCGTTTGTGCAAATTCAACAATACCTGTTTTGTCTGTTACCGAAATTAGCGCACGTTTGATAGGGGCCTCAGCCATTGCCGCTCCTTTGTGTTCGACACTTACTATCAGAAACACTTACAGCCTATCAGCTGTGAAACACTACGTACTAGATGTAAACAAACTTGAAACTATTCTATAATCTTCCGCTGTAAAACACCTGAAAGGAACTATTTCATATGTCTGCCGATACTTCAATCATAGTCCCCTTCGAAGATACTGACTTATCAGAACTTATATCAATCGTTGAACGTGTCTGGTACTTGGACAGCGATGAATCAAAAGATGAAAGTCGCTCACTTGCAACTATTGATATCGCCTATTTTATTGGCGTTTCTACTCATCGCTTTGTAGCAAAGCAAGATGGTCAAATACTTGGTCTTATTTTCTGCTCAAACGGAGAAACTCCAGCAGATTTTGAAAAATGGCAGAAGTTAGAAAACGAAACAACAGCAAAAGCTAAGAAACTATTAAGTGAAGCTCGCTTTAAGGACTACGAGATCTTTGGTGATGTCGAATCCCATCTTGTTCATAACTATTGGAACACAAACACTAACAATGCCAAATGGGAAATTACTCTGTTCTGCGTTAACCCCGCTATAAAGAGCCAGGGTATTGGAGGCATGCTCTTCTCCTACATTCTGGACTTTATGAAAGAGCAAGGGGCTAAGCATTACTTCCTTGCAACTGATGACGATTGCGACTTTGGTTTCTATCAGCACAAAGGTCTCACCTGTAAAGACAAGGCAGCTATTAAGTCATCAACAAAAGACTATGGATTTGCCTATATCTATGCGGGAGATCTCTAAGGATGAATCCTTGCATTGGAAGATTTGCGCCAACTCCTTCTGGAAGGATGCACCTAGGCAACGTTTTCTCGGCGCTTATGGCTTGGGCCAGCGTTCGTTCCCAAAACGGTAGCCTTATTCTTCGCATCGAAGACTTGGATATTCGTGCTCATAATCCTCAATACACCTCCCTCCTCCTTGATGATTTACAGTGGTTGGGACTAACTTGGGACAGAGGGCCGTTTTTCCAAAGCAAGCGTTCGGAACTCTATCAGGACGCTCTATTGAAATTGAAACAACAGAAACTCTTGTATCCTTGCTTTTGTTCCCGAGCAGACTTACACGCTGCACAAGCCCCTCATGCCAGCGATGGTGCATATGTCTATGCAGGAACCTGCCGCAACCTGAACAAATCTGAGCGTGAAGAGCTTTCCAAACATAAAATTCCAGCAACGCGCATACGAGTTCCTAATAAGACCTACGCGTTTGAAGACAAAGTCTATGGTCAAACATCTCAAAATCTTTCTAAATTGTGTGGAGACTTTATTGTCCAGCGTGCAGACGAAGTCTTTGCATATCAGCTTGCTGTAGTAGTTGACGATGCTGACATGGGCGTAACTGAAGTAGTTAGAGGATCAGATCTTCTTTCATCTACTCCCAGACAGCTTTATTTGCAAGACGTGCTTAGTTTTTCTCATCCCATCTATGCTCACCTCCCGCTACTTGTTGCGCCAGATGGCAGGAGACTTTCTAAACGCAATCACGATCTAGATCTTGGTGTTCTGAGAGACCAAGGAAAAATACCAGAAGAAATTCTTGGCTTTCTGGCTTATTGCATAGGTCTTGCAGAAAAAGAAGAGCCTCTTTCTGCAGCACAAGTTGCCAATCGCTTTTCATGGGATGTACTTCGCGCTCACCGAAAAAACGTGGTTGTTGAGCATTTTTCACATGTTTTGTAAAATGTCTTATTGTGAGTGACGCCAGTTCGGGGTATCATTCTCAAGCACCCATTTTGGAGAGCTGACCGAGAGGCCGAAGGTGCTCGCCTGCTAAGCGAGTATGGGCCCCAAGCCCATCTGGGGTTCGAATCCCCAGCTCTCCGCCAGAATTTTCTGCTCGTTGCATCTCTGCAACGAGCTTTTTTCTTACCAAGAAGAACTTTTTCTAAGATTAGTCTTGCATTTTCAACTGGAAAATGGCATTCTATCTACTTGCACGCGGCGTTACCTCAGCTGGATAGAGGACCTGACTACGAATCAGGGCGTCATAGGTTCGAATCCTATACGCCGCACCACTTGAACTTAGGAGCTCCTTCGGGAGCTCTTTTTTATTATCTACCTGGTCTTAAAGCTACTTCACCAGACGAATTTGCATACAAATACTGATAAGAAACACCGGCTTCATCAAGCTCATCCATTACCTCAGCCATGCATGTTTCTGCCATAATAACCTCCAGATACTCTTGTGGGCTTAAATCTTTTAAACCCACTCTACCTTGGTCTGAAATCCACTTTCTTAAAGTTGCAAGTTGCTCTGATGCAATATGGATCTCTGAATAAAACTCCTTGTGACCAAATCCAATTTTTGCCGCACTACCCTGAACAAACTGCCTTAATACAATTTCTTTCTGTACCTCTACCAGACCTTTCATAGCCACCTCTTTCTTCCTTTACTGATCTCAGTATAGCAAATTTATAGAACATATGTTCTATAAATCAGTAAAAGAAATGGTCTTCACAATTCACTAGAAGACCATTTCAGAGATTGAATCAATTTTGATTAAAAAGAGAAACTATTCTGGTCGAATAACCTCGATGCCACCCATGTAAGGACGGAGCACCTCGGGCACGGTAACGGAACCATCTGCGTTCTGATAATTCTCCATAATTGCAGCCATGGTACGGCCAACTGCCAGACCGGAGCCATTAAGCGTGTGAACTAGACGGGTGCCCTTGAACTCTGCCGGATCCTTATAACGGATATTTGCACGACGAGCCTGGAAATCCCAGCAGTTAGAGCAAGAAGAAATCTCCTTGTATGCGTTATAGCTTGGGAGCCAAACTTCAATGTCATAGCACTTGCATGCAGAAAAGCCAATGTCACCAGTGCAGAGAGTAACCACGTGATAAGGAAGACCCAGAAGCTGAAGGATCTTCTCGGCTTCCTGAACCATGGACTCAAGCTGATTCATGGAGTCTTCAGGCTTTGCAAACTTGACCATCTCTACCTTGTCAAACTGGTGGACGCGGATGATGCCACGGGTGTCTCGACCAGCTGAACCTGCCTCCTCGCGGAAGCATGGGGTGAATGCGGTATAGAGCAGAGGGAGCTGAGATGCGTCCAGAATCTCGTCACGATGGATGTTTGTAAGCTGGACCTCAGCAGTTGGAATGAGGTAGAGGTCAGGCTGTACGTGATAGAGGTCCTCTTCAAACTTAGGAAGCTGACCAGTGCCAAACAGAGAATCCTGATTGGTAATGACTGGTGGCCACCACTCTTTGAAGCCTGCCTGGTTATGTGTATCAATCATGAAGTTGATAAGCGCACGCTCCATGCGAGCGCCCATGCCGCCAAGAAGATAGAAGCGAGTTCCTGCAAGCTTTACGCCACGGTCAAAGTCAATCATGCCCAGCTCAGGTCCAAGATCCCAGTGCGCCTTTGGCTCAAAGTCAAACTGAGTTGGCTCTCCCCATTTACGAACCTCTGGGTTATCGGAGTCATCTTTACCGTAAGGAACAGATGCATCCGGAATGTTTGGAATAGCTGCAACAAGGTCGGTGAGCTCTTCCTCAACCTCTCCGCGGCGCTGATCAAGCTCTGCGATGCGATCTTTGTTAGCTGCTACCTGCTCTTTAGCTGCCTCGGCCTCTTCCTTCTTGCCCTCACGCATAAGAAGGCCAATCTGCTTAGAAACAGCGTTACGCTCTGCCTGAAGAGACTCAACCTCGGCAATTACGCTTCTGCGCTCCTCGTCAAGCTCAAAGAATTTCTCGCGATCCCAATGGGCGTTTTGCCTGGACTCGCAAGCTTTATCCACGAGGTCAGGATTCTCGCGCACAAATTTGATATCAAGCATGCAGCTTCTCCTTGAATCAACACTTTTTTGGCAGTGCATTTTTTCTTATAGCTTACCAAGTATATACTTGTATTCAGATTCTTAACCCTTCACATGTTCTGGAGCTAGATTATGGACGCAATTAACTCATTTGTCGGCTGGCTTTTTGGCGATAAGACCGGTGTGTTGTTCCTCGTACTTGGTGGAATTCTGCTCTTTTTGGTCATTTCCTTTGTGCTGGAGCGCAAAACTAAGAAGATGTATTTCAACCATAAAAAGACTGAAGACGACTGGGATCTCTTTGGCGACGACCAAGAGGGTTGGTCTGACTTTGAATCAGATAACAAATAGGTAACAAAAAAGCCCCGTAAAGGGGCTTTTTAAATGCAAATGGTGCGGGCGAAGGGACTTGAACCCCCATGAACTTGCGTTCATACGGACCTGAACCGTACGCGTCTGCCAATTCCGCCACACCCGCGTGCTAGGGAATAATACTACAACATTTTGTTTTCTTCTCATGGAAAAACAATAGATATATAAGAAAATTCTTTTCAGCGGTAGAATATAGACAGTCACGGCCGACAAACACACTTTAAACACAGGAGGTTGCCGTGAGTGACTCGCGGTCGCAGACCACGCAGACTACATATCTACATTCACCTTCTGCTCAGCAGGCATCACCTGCGGCTGAGCCAGAAATTTTGTTGGACCGATATCGCGTTCTTGCTCGCAGAGGTAACGGAGGCTTTGGCACCGTTTGTACCTGCTGGGATACTCGTTTGCAGAGACGCGTAGCCATTAAGCGTATGCCACTGTTGGGAGCTTCCGAAACTACCGGAGTGTTTGCTTCAACTGTTGACGAGGCTCTTTCTGAGGCAAGAACTGCTTGTTTGCTGGCACATCCAAACATTGTGACTGTTCATGACTTTGAGATTGAAGGCGATTACGCGTATCTGGTCATGGAGTTTGTTGATGGCCTTAATTTATCGGAGCTCTTGGCTCGCGTTGAGGGTGGCTACCTCACCTATGCCGAAGCGGCTCACATGGTGTCTTCACTTGCAAAGGCACTTCACTATGCCCATGAAAACGGTGTACTCCATCTGGACATCAAGCCAACAAATATCATGATTGACCGCCAGGGTACGGTAAAACTTGCCGACTTTGGTATGGCAACACTTGCCTCAGCTGCTGGTTATGGTGGTGCTCGCGGAGGTACGGTGGGCTACATGCCTCCCGAGCAGGTTGAAGGCATGCTTGTTGACGAGCGCGCTGATATTTTCTCGCTTGCTGTTGTTCTGCGGCAGGCACTAACGGGCATCAATGTATTTGCAGGTAGAACGGCTAAAGAATCCCTTGATCACATCTATAAAGGCCCAAAAATTCCTCTGCTCAAACAAGATCCCGAGGTTCCCTTTGCTGTAGATGCCGCCTTGACGCAGGCACTTTCCCCTGAGCCGTCAATGAGACAAGGAAGCGTCTTGGAGTTTGCACAAGAAATTGTGACTCCTCTTGGCAGCGAAAAGCAGGGCGAGAAAAGCCTCAAATCCCTGGTGGAACAGTCAGAAGAAGAGGAAACCGAGACCTGGGACGTCAAGCATCTTCCACTCTCAATCCGCTTCCCCTGGCTGCCCTCGGCTGCCGTGCGTGGCGTATCAGCCCTGGTCACCGGTGTTCTTCTCGCCCAATTGTTCCAGCTCATTGCCCCAGAATCGCTTACGTTTATTGTGGTTGGCTCTCTTGTGGGAGCTGCAGCTGCTGCTCTTTGGACGCCCTTAGGATCTGCACTTGTCATCGCGTGCGCGGTGTACGCTTTGGCAAGTATTAGTCCTACCAGCACTTCATTTCCGTTTGCAACGCTCGTAACCTTGGTGAGCGTTATCTGGTGGGCATTTGCGGGAAGAGTCTCAAAATTCAGCAGCATTAACTGCCTCTTGGGCGCCTTGTTGCCTGCTCCGGTTTCAGCTCCAGCACTAGTTTCTGCAACAATGAGGCCTCTTTCTGCAGCTTTAACAGGAGCCTTTAGCTTTCTCTTTGGAACACTGCTTGTCAAAGGCATGTCTTTTGGCTTTGCGGCAACACCTCTTGCCTATGACTACACCTCACTAGTCTCAGGCCTTCCGTTTTGGACTCGTTTGGGAGCATGCGCTCTATCTGCTCTTTTGGGATCGCTGATAAGCCAAAAAAGACGACGCGGATGGGCGGTTTTTGGACAAATTATCTGCGCCGCATTGCTTTCAGGTGGCTTTATATGGGCAGCTTGGATGGAGAATCCCAATTTTTGGGTAGTTGAAAG
>CALIAD010000184.1 GCA_938041635.1 uncultured Atopobium sp. | reverse complement strand
GAAACTTTCTGTATGTTGCCGTGTTGTTTGTCTTATTTGGTGCGTAAATGGTCCCAATTTGGGTGTTGGAAATGACGTCCGCCATACCACCGATGTGATCTTCGTCGGGATGGGTGGCTACCAGGTAATCAATCTTGTTTCGGCCAAGTTCTTGGAGCACTTGGGCAATTTTTGGAGCAGATCCTGTGGGGCCTGCGTCGATGAGCATGGTTTTCTCGGGAAGTGCAATGAGGATGGCTTCTCCCTGGCCAACGTCGATAAACTTGATAGTTACGTTTGCGCTGGTCTGCGTGGTAGTGGATGATGCGCCGGTGTCTGATTGGGACGATGGGCCAGGCGCTTGAACTGCGGTTTGTTGGCCCGAAGATCCCGTGGTAGATAGGGTAGTTGGAAGCGGTTGCGTGAGCGCGGCGCTAAAGTAGAGCGCCACCGTCAACGAGGCAAGCACGATTCCAGCCTTCTGTTTTCCAGCGTATCGCTTGCGCGGTTTGAGCTTGCCTTTTACGAGTTGTTTGGAAGCGCTGGGGTCTTCATAAATGAGGTTGAGCGCGCTCTCGATAACCGGAAGCGAGAAAATTGCTGGTAGAAGGTAATAAAGCAGAGACGGCAACGCAAGTATTTGAGCCAGGGCAAATGCGCCAGCGATTAGCACTGCGTTTACAACAAGCCTGGTAAGCCCCGACTTCCATCCCTTGAGATAGAACTGCGGAATGCCAAAAATTCCAAAGATTAAGGAAAGAATAAGCGCAAATAGGTAGTCAGATTGCTTGCCAGAGGCTGCGTTGGGCGATTCAGTTTTGCTGTCAAATTGCTTTTGGTTGGGCATAAAACCTCTCTGGATACGTGCGTTCTGAAGAATCTTACCCTATTTGACCAGCCAGTCTAGGGCTTTCTGCATTCTTCCCTCAACGTTTTGGAAGTGGTTTCCGCGGTTGAGCTCAAACGTCGAGGTTATCCCCGCGTTCTCCAGTTTGCTGGCGAGAAGTTCGGCGTTTTCTCGCACGTGCATTATCTGTGGATTGGGGGTTCGTGCTTCTCGGTCACCCAGAGAAAGATAGGCGTGTGTGAGGCCGACCGCTCCTCCTCTGAGCTGCTGATCTACGTAGTCCAGAAGGCCTGGGAACCAGAATGATCCCGAGACAGCTCCGATGCGCTGGAAGGTTGCAGCGGGGGCGTCGACGTGCGGAGCGGTGGCGTCGGGCTGGCAGCCGCGTGCGACCTGCTGTGACACGCCAGTCCACAGGCTAAACAGACCTGCAAGTGAGTATCCCACAAGCACCCTATACGCTGGTGACTCGGTGAGTTCCGATTCCGCCCAGGGGATGACCTGGTTGATGAGGGTATCGAGCGTTTTTTGAGCGCCGTCGCCAAAGTTGGGTCCCTTGGCAAAAACGCGCGGGGCGCACCAGGGCGAGAAGTTCTCTTCCCACAGGTCAACGCCGATACACACTAGGCTGACGCCCTCAGGTACCTGAACGGGGGAGTTGTCGGCCACGTCACCCAAGAGGTAGACGATAGGAGCCCCTGCTACAGAGGACATCTGCGTGTGGACGGAAAGTCCGGAGATGATCGTTTTTCTCGCCGTGTGGTTGGCGGGGTGCGCAGCAGTGTTGGCGGGGTGTGTAGCCGTGTCGGCGATGGGATGCGTATCTGGCGTAGCGCTCATACTACTCACTCAACGTCATTTGCAGGTAGTAGACGTTTTCGCGCAGGTGAGAGGCAACCTCGCGGTCGATGACGCCCTCAAACTGCAGGCGCGAAATCTGGTCCAGCTCAATACGCAGCGCGTTTTCTGCCACGTCGTCGGCGTACTTTCGAGCATCCGCAAGTTGCTGCCTAAAGTGCGGCGATATCTTGTGTGAACTCAGATTGTAAGGTAGCTGGTAGGAGGCTTGAGTATCGCTGGAACCATGCTCCTTGTTGATATTGATGCGACTCCAAATAGATTCAATTGCTGATTCATGGTCAATCATCAGGTTTGACGCGATAATAGCCATCTGCTCGTCGTCGCCGTTAGCAATGCGCTCCAGGTCATCGAGCTCAGCGTATTCCATCTCAAGCGCATACAAACAAGCCTGGTAGTAGGACTGATCTGCGTCTTCTAGGTGTCTGATACCGCCATCGATGATGCGCTGAGCAGCTAGTTTAAGCTCGTGGAGGGCAACGGCAATCCGTGAGCGGTGGTTTGTCTTTGAGGCAATGTTTGCGAAGGGTCCATAATAACCTACTGACCTGCGGATTGAAGTAATATCGTCGACAATTTGGTCCCACGGAATGGGATTTTTTGTTTTGATGTGGCGCTCGCGCAGTTGCTCAAGGCACTCCTGCTGAACCTCGGTTCCGTGAAGTACCAACTCTTTTATCAGCTTGCTTGAGTTAGGCGCCGTAAAGTGAGACGCAAATAGGCGATTGGTGTAGCGCGCAATATTCAAACGAAGTGCAGGTAAATACTTTGCATTGGCGTTTTCCGACTGCAGCAAACTCCTGAGCTCTGCAAGCGTTGCTTCCAAAACAGCAATCTCTCCCTTGTGGAGGCGTTCGGGCAGGTCAGAGTCTGCTTCCGGAGACTTTGACAGCACCGGTAGCAGATTGTCTGCCAAGAGTAACGTGGCGAGAATAACGCCGGCGGCTATGGTAATCAGCAGATCCCTTTGCGGAAATGCTGCTCCGGACTGGGTCATGAGTGGCAAGGTGAGGATAATCGACAACGTTACCGCACCTTTTGCGCCCGCAATAGTGGTAACCAGCACGTTCTTGATGAGCTCGGCAGACGTGATGGAGATGGGCTTTGGGATGCACGTGGGTTTGGGCTGCTCGTCGGGCTTCTCGCCGGCAGTGTCTTCGGAGTCGCTTTCGTCATCTTTACCGGTGCAGAGATGTCCACCCTTGTGGAGCTTGTGAGTTTCCAGCGCGTAGAGCCACGCAAAACGGACTGCGTGCATGAACAGGGTAATTGCAATCACGATGCCCAAAATTTGCAGGATATTGAGGCCTCCGTTAGTGCCAGGAAGCACGGCAAGGGGGAGTTGCATTCCTAGGAAGACAAAGATGGTACCGTTGATGAGGAAGCTGATGACTTTCCACGTGGAATCCGAGACTAATTTTTGCTTTGCAAGCAGCGTTTTATTGCTCTGCCCTCGAGGGAGCGCAATCACCAAGCCGGCCGCTACAACAGCAAGTATGCCAGAAACGTGGAAGGTTTCGGCAAGAAGATAGACAAGAAACGGCGTCAATACTTCGTAGAGGACGTTTGCGACAGTGTCCACGTAACCCAACCTACTAAGCATTGTGTTGATAGAAGAGAAGACAAAGCCGATGACAATGCCCATTGCCACGCCGCCTACAAAGAGCACCGTAAAAGATCCCGCCGCATCTATCAGGGAAAACGTTCCCGTAACAGCTGCTGCAACAGAGAACTGAAACGCGACAACGCCAGATGCGTCGTTAATCAGAGACTCTCCGGAGAGAAGCATCTCCTGGCGATGAGTCAGGTGGATGTTGGACTTGAGTGCGGTAACCGTGGCTGCATCAGTTGGTCCTAACGCTGAGGCTAGCGCAAACGCCGCAGCTAGAGGGATTGAGGGGACCATCAGATGGAGGGCGTAGCCGACCGAAAGAACGCTGACAACCACCAGTGCAATTGCCAGTGACAAAATGCTGTTCAGGTTAAGGAGAAGTGCACGAATGTTGGTTTCTCTCGTCTCGTTGAAGAGGAGTGGGGCAATGAAGAGCAGCATAAAGAGCTCGGACTCTAGGTGAACCTCTTGGACGCTGGGCAAAATGAGCGCAACTAACAGGCCGATAATCACCTGGATGACCGGGATGGAGACGTTAACAAATTTGTCGATGACCGAGGAAGCTACGACGCAGGTCAAAACGATGAGCACAAATTCGAAGGTCTCCACAGGCTTCCTTCCTGGTCGTAGGTGGCCACGACGGCGAGCGTCGAGCAGCGGGCGTCGGTGGGTCCGCGACGAGGGTTCCGAGCACACGGGGCTTCTCGCCAGATAACGCTTCATTCGAGTATATACGGTTTTGCGGATCTAGCTTGACTTGGCGCAGATAACACATGGTTTCTGCGATGATGCGTGAGCTCTATCAGTGAGGCTTGGAATTGCGAGACTAAAAAGTGCATGAAGTCTGAGTAAATTTACTCAGACATGGCGAGAAAAACCGGCAAATAGCTCAGACATGGTGCGCTTTTCCGGCAAATCATTCAGACATGGCGAGAAAATCAGGCTCCCTGGAAGGACGAACTCGGACGCGCTTTAAACTCTGCCTGAAAAGTGCAAAGAATCTGTGTTTGGGGCACAGATTTACAGATTCTTTGTAGAAATCAGGCGCGCTAGCAAATCAGGCGCGGAGCAAAAATTGAGCGCCCCTAGATTACACAACTCCCAGGTAGAAGAACGTGTAGTTGAGCACGTTGATTAACGTGTACAGACCGCCAATGACCAGGTAGGGCCAGAGGTGCGCTTTGGTGATTGCGATAAACTCGCGGATAAACGCCGTGGGCCAGTACCAGCCTTTGGTGTGCGAACCGATGCCATCTGCCTTAATGCCCAGGTTGTGGGCGTATTCGGCGCAACGGAAAACGTGGAAATCGCTGGTAACAACCGCGGTGGTGAAGTCGCCGGTTGCGGAGGCAGTGTCGCCGCTCGGTGCACTCGCGTCTTCGGCCGCTGCTGTGGCGGGCGCGCCGTCGGCCGCTGCGGAGGCGCGGTCGGCGCGGATAATGGCTAGCGAGTACCTAAGATTTTCCCAGGTAGTAGTGGACTTGTCTTCCATGAGGATTGCGCCAGCTGAAACACCCTTATCCAGAAGATAATCGCGCATGGCCTGAGCTTCGGAGACCACCTCATCAGCACCTTGACCTCCAGAAACAATAAACTTTCCGTGTTGATGCTGCTTGTTCCACAGATCAAGTGCCTTATCAATCCTACCCGCGAGTAGCGGGGTTGGTCGCGGGCCATCAAGTCCGGCACCATGAATGATGATGTAATCGTACTGACGACGGCGGGGAAGAATCCGATATATCCACGAATAGAACAGCAAGGCCACAAAAGTAAACGAGAACCACAGGCCCTCGAGCGTAAAAAGTCCCAGCAAAAAGATAACAACATGGTGAGCATCCGGGTCAAAATTATTTATGATAGACGGAGACGCAAGCAGTAAGATAAGAAATCCAGCCATCAAAAACGGCAGCATTGACGTCAGTGAAAATCCGTTATTTTTTACCACAACTATGGTGTTGATCAGCAAGAAACCAATGGTCAGAAATGGTGTCAGCAGTACAAGAGTAACCAGAAATAGTCCAAGGATAAAGTTGTTCAGTCTCAGCACCAGAAGAATTGATGACCATGCAAGAGCCGCGAACAGAAAAAGTGCATTGCGGAACTGTCGAGGTTCCTTGATAAATGAGTAAATAAACAGCACACCAGGAACAACCGCTGGAGCCAGCAGGATGGCGTACAAGATTATGTATTGCCAATCAAATTGAACACCAACGTCTCTAAGTAAGTTATCAATGGGCATGCAAATTCCTTTTTTGACTGCTGGTTTTCTCTACAAAGCGATTCATTGAAGAGGTTCATTTGGCGAGAAACTCATCTATCAGAATTATAACAAAGCGCCTTTGCGTAGCTGCTGAGACGCCTCTGCGTGGCTGCCGAGACGCCTCTTCATACCACTCGACATCGCTTGCATACAACAGAAAAGTGGACAGTTGCCCTTTTGATTCGGTGAACGGTAACCGTTCGCCGACAAGCGTTGTTTCGCCTCGGTCAGAGGTTTGGTTAACGGTATGTTAGCGTACACATTGTCTACGTGCGCAAATATCGGATATTTGCAAACCGCATTTCTCGCCATCCTAAAATTCATGAAAATCTGCTCAACCTTTCACGGGTTCGTTCTAGATTTACGTAAAAAAGTACTTGAAAATGTACTTCGCGAGTGTTCGTCGTTTTGTTGTGGAGAGGACCCATTTGTGGCTGCAACAAAGCAGCGAGCTTTCGCAAAAAACGTTTATAAGCCTCGTCAGTGTCACGCAAAAGGCGTGCTCCTCCACGAGGTAGGTAGTGTTTCATTGCTAAGAAACACAGATTTTAGGAGGGTTTTATGAAGGGTTATGCAATGCTCAAGATCGGCGAGTCCGGCTGGATTGAGAAGGAGACACCAAAGTGTGGTCCTCTGGACGCAATCTGCAAGCCACTTGCGGTCGCAATTTGTACTTCTGATATTCACACTCTGTGGGAGGGCGCAATCGGCGACCGTCACAACATGATTCTTGGTCATGAGTGCTCCGCAGAGGTTGTCGAGGTTGGCGAGTGCGTCAAGGACTTCAAGCCTGGCGATCGCGTCCTCGTTCCTGCAATTACTCCAGACTGGAACTCCCTTGAGGCACAGGCTGGCTACTCCATGCACTCCGGTGGCATGCTGGCTGGCTGGAAGTTCTCCAACTTCAAGGACGGCGTCTTCTCCGAGTACTTCCACGTAAACGACGCTGACGGTAACCTCGCTCACATGCCAGAGGGCATGGATCCAGCAGACGCCTGCATCCTTTCCGACATGGTTCCAACCGGCTTCCACGCAGTTGAGCTGGCTGGCGTTGAGTTTGGCGACACTGTCCTGGTCATCGGCATTGGACCTGTCGGCCTCATGTCCGTTGCTGGTGCTGCACTCCATGGTGCTTCTCGCATCATCGCTGTTGGTACCCGTCCAGTCTGCGTTGAGGCAGCTAAGGACTACGGCGCAACCGACTTCATCTCCTACAAGGACGGCCCAATCTGGGAGCAGGTCATGGAGCTCACCGGCGGCAAGGGCGTTGACCGCGTCTGCGTCGACGGCGGCGGCTGCGAGACCTTCGAGGACGCTGTCAAGGCACTCAAGCCTGGCGGAAAGATTGGTAACGTCAACTACCTCGGTTCCGGCGACTACGTCAACATTCCTCGCGTCGAGTGGGGCGTTGGTATGGGCCACAAGGACATCCGTGGCGGCCTCATGCCTGGCGGCCGTCTGCGCATGGAGAAGCTCTCCAGCCTGGTCACTTCTGGCCGTCTCGACCTTCACCCAGAGGTTACCCACCTCTATCACGGCTGGGATCACCTCGAGGAGGCTCTCTTCACCATGCGTGATAAGCCATCCGACCTCATCAAGCCAGTTGTTGTTATCGACTAGGTAATCAACTAGGTCGCGTGATTTAGTACGTTTAGGCTGGCGAGAAGTTCGTTTTTCTCGCCAGCTTTTTGCGCTGGTGGGCGCCTACGGAGTTTAGGAAGCGGTTGTATTCATGAAAATCCTTGTTGTATCAGGCTTTCTTGGAGCTGGTAAAACCACCTTCATTCAGGAGCTCGTGCGCCGGACTGGGCGTGATTTTGCTATCTACGAGAATGAATATGGCCAGGCAGATATTGATGCACGCCGTCTGAGGCAGGACTCCGACCTCAAGGTTTGGGAGTCTACCGAGAATTGCATTTGCTGTTCGGGCAAGCAGGATTTTGCGACGTCGGTGCTGACCATTTCAAATACCATTGACCCCGAGTATTTAATTGTTGAACCAACTGGCGTGGCTAAGCTGCAGAGCATTCTTGACAACGTGAATCAGGTGGCCTGGGAGCGCATTAGTTTGCTTGCGCCGGTTACCGTGGTCGACGCCGTTTCGTGGCAGAATCAGCGCACCGATTTCCCAGAGATTTTTGACAATCAGCTGAGCGCCGCCGCGAGCGTGGTGATTTCCAAGCTTGCTCCAGGTAGCGAGGATGCCGCTGAGCCCATTAAGCAGCTTGCAGCAGAGATGAATCCGCAGGCAGAGGTTATTGCGGAGTCTTCGTATGCTGATATTCCCGACGAGTGGTGGAATGCTCTTTTGACTCGCGCGCTTGATGGTTCTGTTCTTAAAGACGCAGCTGGTGATGAGGACGAGGGGCCTGACCTGGAGACTATGGCGCTGACTCACGCTGAGCTTCCAAGTCCATCACATCTGATTTGGCTTCTGGATGCAGCGTCGGCTGGCGTGTTTGGAAAGCTTGCGCGCGCAAAGGGTACGCTGCCTTGTGGTAATCAGTGGGTCAAGTTTGACCTGGTAGAACGCGCATGGGCCATTACGGGTGACGAACCTCAGGAAGAGTCCAGGTGCGTGTTTATCGGCCGCGACTTGCTGCGTCATGGACTTCGCGAGGCGTTTGTGCCGGCATTCTGGCACGAGCAGTCGGACTTGGCTGACGAGCACGATCACTCGCATTGCGATCACGAGCACGGTCATTGCGTGCATGAGCACTGCGACCACGAGCATGGCCACTGCGAGCACGAGGGCCATGGCCACGCGCATGGGCACGACCACGAGGGACACGAGCATCACGCGCACGGCCACGGCGAGCATGGGCACGACCACGAGGGCCACGAGCATCACGCGCACGACCACGGCGAGCATGCGCATAAAACTTGCAACTAAAAAGAGCCTCTGATTGAACTGCCTCCCATTTCTTGGACACGAGAAATAGAAAGCAGTTCAAAACACACCTAAGTCGGATAATCTGTTAAAAAGACGTATACATGACGC
>CALIAD010000183.1 GCA_938041635.1 uncultured Atopobium sp. | reverse complement strand
CTGCAATTGCAAGAAATCTGGCGAGAGACCCTTTGATGGTCCGAGTAATCTCGGTGAAAAGAGCGTGGGGCATAACTACCACTCGACAGTAAGCGCGTCGGCTGGGTGCTGATTAATTTCTACCGATTGAGCTTGACCCTCTTTAACGTGGATTACCCTATCGGCAATTTGAGTGAACGCAAAGTTGTGCGTAACAATAGCCACGGTCTTATGCTGTTCTTTGCACATATCCTGCAAGAGCTTAAGAATTTGCTTTCCTGTTTTATAATCCAGCGCACCTGTTGGCTCATCGCAAAGCAAAAGACGCGGGTTCTTTGCCAAAGCACGCGCAATAGAAACACGCTGCTGCTCACCGCCGGAAAGCTGAGCTGGGAAGTTATCCATACGATGCTCAAGACCAACAGCTCGAAGTGCATCTTCTGGCTGCATGGGGTCAAGACAAATCTGAGAAGCAAGCTCAACGTTTTCTTTTGCAGTGAGATTAGGAACAAGATTGTAAAACTGGAAAACAAAGCCAATGTCGTGACGGCGATAGAGCGTTCTTTCTTTTTCTGAAAGTCCGCCAATTTCTTTTCCGTCTAAATAAATAGACCCGGAGGTACAGGTATCCATACCTCCGAGCATATTTAAGACAGTTGTTTTACCGGCGCCTGATGGGCCGACAATTACGCAAAGTTCGCCCTCTTCTATGGAGAAATTCATGTCATGGACAGCGTGTACCTTGACGGAGCCCATGGTATACGTCTTTGTTACCTCTTTAAATTCAACAAAAGACATACGTTTCTCCTATGAAAAGAATCCTCCAAACAAGAAGAGAGTGTGTGAGCAGCTACTCCTGTGGTGCCTCTGGTGCTGCAGGAGCCTCAGGTGCGACGGTTGTGGCGGTTGCTTCTGGAGCAGGTGCTGCTGCAGCTTCTGCAGTTACAAGGACTACGGGAGCAACCTCTGCGCCCTCGGTAGCAAGAGGCATTGGAGAAACAACAACCTCTTCCTCCTCAAGATCAGCCTGACGCTGGTCAAACTCTTTCTTAGCACGAACCCAAATGAGAAGTGCAAGAAGAGCTGTGAGGAACAAGAAGCCCACAATCATGATGTTAAGAATAAGGGTGGTGAAGTTTACCGCCTGGCTGATAGAAATCATCACAGAGAGCTCGGTAAGTGCGGAAGTCAAACCAACTACAGAGAGAATGGAAAGACCCCACCTAAGACGAGGACGGAAGCCCCTCAAAAGACCTGAAACCGCAGCAAAAAGATAGCACAGGAAAATAATGTAGGTAATACGTGCAAGAATCAGAGAGATGGGATTTGTCTGACGAGTTGCAAAGTTAAATACCGTGTGGAAATAGCTGAGATACTGAACTGGTGCAACAAAATCAATGACGATAAAAATGAGAGCCACAATTGCTGGAATGGCAATCTTTGCTTTGGGGTTCATGAAACCTCCTCGATTTCTTTATACGACCTGTCTATTTTATCGTATAAACCTATGACCAGTGTGGTAAGTCATGAAAGTCTTTTATATGGTCTTGAGCTTCCTGTTCTCTTTCTGCCAAGGCTTCTCGTAAACCTTTCAAAGCATCAAAAGGCATAAATATTTTTGCCCTGTTTGCTCGCGACATGCGAGGGTGTCCGTAGTGCATCTGCGCTGCAAACGAATCCTCTTTTGCACTAGCTTCTGCTGGCGAGAAACCCTGTTTAGGCCTCATTGGTTTCTTCTCCACTACGGTGTCCTCCAATCTGAGCGTTTCTCTGTCGTGCCGTTGCTTCGGGAAGTAAGTCCATAGCTTTGAGCAAAGAGTTCTTACCAAACTTCTTCTTTATAGCATTGATAGTATCTTGACGCTGGCGCTCTTTTGCTAAAACAGTGTTGTCCTGGAAAAGCGATGTCTGAATACCCGAGCCCGTTTCTTCTTGAGTGTTTCCGAAGGTAAGACCCGCGCGGTGCACACTTTCTGTAGGTATCACGCGCTCGTCAAAGAAAGACAAAACCTCTGCCATAAGCTCATCTCTAGAGTTAGTAGGATAAGAGAGCTTCTTAGTACCACTACTAGAAGGAATATGTCTTCTCCAACTCCTATAATCCCCTGTTTGTCTCAGCTCTTCCATCTGGCTCTCTGTTGCCGAGTAGCCAATATAGATGCCAATAGAAGAGCAAACCAGCTTTTGCGTTACAAGCTCTAACGTCAATGCCTCAACCATCTCTTTAAAGATAAGACGCGCGCCCTCTGTATCTCTGTTGTGATCAAAGACCTGTGCCGTTGAGACAGAATGACTTTGAGACTTATAGGCCTTAATATCTGCAATGGTTGTTGGCTCAATACCCCACGCATGATCAATAAGAATTTCTGCATCAACACCAAATTCTTTATACAAAGGCTCTGTGGGAGCCGTAGCAAGCTGGCCCATGGTGTGAATATTCATTGCCGCAAGACGCTTTTGAATACCTGAGCCGATATGCCAAAAATCAGTTAAGGGCTTATGGTTCCAGAGTTTAAGCTTGTACGATTCTTCATCAAGCTCACCAAAGAAGTTGGGGCTATGCTTTGCCGTAATATCAAGTGCAATTTTTGCTAGATACAAATTAGGACCTAAACCACAAGTAGCAGGAATGCCTGTGGTTTTTGCTACATCTGCACGGATTTTCTCGCCCAACTCTCTTGCCGTACATCCATAAAGCGATAAATACGGTGTTACATCAATAAATGCCTCGTCAATGGAGTAAACGTGGATGTCTTCTGGTGCAATGTATTTGAGATATACCGAATAAACGTCTGCGGATCGCTCCACATACAGGGCCATACGAGGAGGAGCTACCTCATAGGTAAGGTTTTTGGGAATCTCAAAAACGCGGCAACGTCCAGGAACACCCAGCGCACGAAGCGCCGGTGAAACAGCCAAACAGATTGTCTTTTCTGTCCTGGTAAGATCAGCCACAACAAGCTTGGCCTTCATGGGATCAAGGCCTCGCTCAACGCACTCAACTGATGCGTAAAAACTCTTTAGATCAATAACCAAGTACTGTTTTTGAGAAGGTGCCATGGCCTAGATAAGCACAATGCCTTGAGAAACTTTTTCTGCTACATCATTACCTACAAGATAACGAACAATCTCAAGACCAAACTTAAGAGCTGTTCCCGCACCCTGACTAGTAATAAAAGAGCCGTCAACACAAACTGCATCTTGCGAAAGATTGGCGCCATTCTCTGAAAGAAAATGCTGGAAACCTGGATTAGACGTAGCCTTCTTACCCGCAAGCAATCCACGCTTAGCATAAATTGAAGGAGCAGCACAGATTGCAGCAAGTGCTCGACCATCTTCCGCAAACGCATCAACTGCCTGCATAAGTGGCTCACAAGCCTCAAGATTAGTGGTTCCAGGAAGACCTCCAGGAAGCACCAACATGCTGTAATCATCAAACGAGACCTGACTGAGTGGCTTGTCTGTTAAAAAGGTAACCTGGTGAGAAGAAGTCACGCTCAAAGAATCAGAGATAGACACTTTGTCACAGGGAATACCCGCACGATACAGGACATCAACAACGCTCAGTCCCTCAATCTCTTCACAACCATCGGCAAAAAAGACAGCAACGCGCTTGTCAGTACATGGTGTAAACATCTGACTCCCTTCTCGACTAAAACTAGTACAAGTGTACGCCTTTTTACACAAAAAAGGACACTCAAGTTTGTGCTTGAGTGTCCAAAATTTTACCCAGTTAAACTGTTACAGAAAGCAACTGCTAAGCCCTCTATAACTTGGCGAGAAACCCTACTCCTCGCTAATGCCCTCGTTAATGGCCTGAGCAATAGCTTCCTGGTCATTAGAGCCACGAAGTAGAGACTTAAATTCATCTCTCATCAGAAGAACAGCGGTCTTAGAAAGAAGCTTGATGTGAGTGGTGCCAGCCTCTCCATCTGGAACAAGCAGTGCAATAGCAACATCAACGGGCTTCTCGTCAAAAGAAGGCCACTCAAGAGGGGTGCTGTTCTTGAAGACAAAGACAGCTGCGTCCTTAATAGCAGCATCCTTTGCATGAGGAACTGCAAAACCATCAGTCATGCCGGTCTCGCCCATTTCCTCGCGAGCCAAAAAAGCGTTGTAGACAGCGTCTGCATCGTCAGTTACGCCAGCTTCCAGTGCCTTGTCAGCAATAAAACGCAGGACATCGTTACGGCTCGCTGCGTTCTGGTTTACAAAAACATTGTCTGCCTTAACAAAACCGCTCATGAATCTTCCTTCCGTATGTTTGAGCTTGGTGGCTCAATAACTTCGTATGTAGTAATAATACCCGCAATGAAACAAAATTTACCTTGAGAAACTTTACTTTAAGGCCATCCTTAAAATCTGTTGAACATCTGCTGCTTTAAGCTGCATAAAGTTGCCTGCATGATCTCCACCGCGAGCATCAATAGTGCCTTCTGCCATCTGGAGAATGTCCTCTTCTGATGGGTCTACTCCAAGCTCGGCAAGGGAGGTTGGCATACCAATTGCATGACACCATTGATTCCAAGCTTCAATTCCTGCAAGGCCTGTAGCGGTTGGGTTGTGGAAGTTGTTTTGAACTCCAAACACATTGACTGCAAACTGCGCAAAACGCTCTGGATCTTGGCTTATAACGTACTTGGCCCAACTTGCCCAAATAGCCGTAAGGCCAGCACCGTGAGCTACGTCATACTTTGCGCTCAGCTCATGCTCAATTGCATGAGAAGCAAAATCGCTTACGCGACCAGTGCCGGTAAGTCCGCAGTGAGAAAGCGACGATGCCCAAAGCAAATCTGCACGCGCAGCGTAATTCTCTGGCTCTTTGACAGCAACCAGAACAGCTTCTTTTACGGTACGTAAAAGACCCTCAGCTAGCTCGTCGGTGAGTGCCACGTCCTTCTCGAGCGTAAAGTAGCGCTCCATGGTGTGCATCATGATGTCGGCACCCGTTGATGCCGTCTGATAAGCACTCACGGAGTAAGTGAGTTCTGGGTTCATGATAGCAAAGCAAGGACGCCCACTCTGATGGTGATAAGAACGCTTTAGTACGCGACCATCAGCCAGCGTAATGTTCATGACGGAAGAATCCGAGGTTTCAGATCCAGTTCCTGCAATAGTAGAAATGACGCCAAGAGGAGTTGCCTTTGAAACAGTGACCTTATGTAAATAGAGGTCTTCAAGAGAAACGTCATTGGCCAGGCCGTATGCAATCGCCTTAGCAGAATCCATGACAGATCCGCCGCCGATGGCCAAAATAAAGTCAACACCCTCACGTTTGCCCAGCTCTACAGCTTCTTCTGCAAGCTCTAATCGAGGATTAGGGACAACTCCACCACAGTCAACAAAAGCAATTCCAGCATTGCTTAGGAGCTGGTGGATCTGGTCAAGCAATCCGCTCTTTACCACGTGATTGCCGCCAAAATGCACCAGCACCTTGGTGCCTCCATGAGCAGAGACAAGCTCTGCTACACGAAGTTGAGTATCTTTTCCAAAAACCACCTGAGTAGGTACAACGTACTCAAAATTAACCATCACTAAAGCCCTTTCTTACCTACTCGAGCAATATCTTAAGCGCGAGGTTCTTCTCCCCACCAGAATGTTGCAACAGTTCCAGGACCAGTGTGAACGCCAATAGTTGCGCCAATGGTAAAGATGTTGATATCACCGGTCTGTGGAAGCTTTTCTTGAATAAGCTCTTTAACAGCCTGAGCATCAGAAGCACACTCGGAGTTAGAGATAAACACTTTACGTGTGTAAGAACTGCCCTGCTCTACAGTTTGAGTCATAATCTCGACAACGCGAGCAATTGCCTTCTTTTTGCCACGCGCCTTCTCTTTAACAGCCAAAGAACCGTCGGCCTCGATATCCATAACAGGACAAATGTTAAGCATGCCGCCAAGCAGGCCAGCGGTCTTGGAAATGCGACCACCACGGACAAAGAAGGTCAAGTCTGTTGAGAAGAACCATCCATACACACGGTGACGAGCCTCTTTAGCCCATGCAACTGCCTCGTCAAAAGACAGGCCCTCGTCGCGCTTATCGGCAAGACCGTCTACCAAGAGACCATAGCCAGAAGATGCCTGCAAAGAGTCAACGACCTCAATCTTTCTGTCTGGGAACTCCTGCTCAATTTCTACCTTTGCCTGGCAAGCAGACTCATACGTTCCAGAAACGCCAGAACTCAACGAAACATGAAGAACGTCTTTGCCCTCCTCAAGGAAAGGACGCCAGAAGGCCATGTACTCACCAATTGATACCTGTGAAGTGCGGCACTCAGCGCCTGCAAGCATCTTTTTATAGAGGTCAGCTGGTGCATTAGTGCGACCAAAGTCATCCTTGCACTGGACACCATCAAGCTCGTAGTTGAAATATACGTATTTCACATCACGTGACTGAAGGTACTTCTCACTTACATCGGCCGTAGAGCAACAGGTCAGAACGTAGTTGGACATACAAGTCTCCTTGAAATATCTTCTTGCATAAAACAAACGCACACTTATTTTTCTTGCAGATGTGAGTATACTTCTAATCTCATTTTTATGCTGCTTGTGGGGCGCTTCAAGTGCAAAATCACGTATACTTGCACGCGTTTGATTTTCTCAAATCACTACCTATACCTTAACTTTTACCTTCGACGGGAATGGATAGCGCGTGGCATCAACAGATCTTTCTACTAGAAACTCTTCCAAACTCACACTAGATACTTCTTCTGCACTTGTATGGAAGTTTGCCCTTCTTATCTGCGCGCTTATCTGGGGCGGGTCATTTGTTGTTATCAAGGATGCAATTAGTTACATCTCGGCAGCTTGGCTTATGACCTTACGTTTTGTCTTTGCTGTAGGTATTGTTGCCATCATCTTTAGAAAAAATCTCAAAGAGCACTTGGATGCCACACATATCAAATACGGCGTGCTTTTAGGCATCTTAAACGGTCTAGGATATCTGTTCCAAAATGGAGCTCTTGCTTATACCACTGCAGGTAAAGCTGCCTTTATTGCATCAATTTATTGCGCGATGATCCCGTTTGTAAACTGGCTTATCGCCAAGAAAAAGCCTCATGGAACCAGTATTTTTGCTGCCTTTTTATGCGTAGCCGGCATTGGTCTTATCTCGCTGGGTACTGATTTCTCGTTCTCGTTTGGCTTGGGCGAGCAGATGACATTGCTCTCAGTCATTATTTTTGCCTTTGTTTTTGTGCTTACTGCCGAACTTGCTCACAAGTACGACATCATCACGCTTACAGTGGTACAGCTTGGCGTGAGTGCCATCCCCTGCCTTATCTACGCGCTTTGCTTTGAGACCGTTCCTCAGTTTGCGACATTGTCCACAAACGCCTGGGTTGCCCTGGCCTACATCACTCTTATTGCAACAGCACTAACCGGCGTTTTGCAGAATCGTGCCCAGAAGTCAGTTACTCCTGTTCAGGCCTCACTAATAATTTCTCTGGACAGTATTTTTGCAGCAGTTTTTGGCGTGATCTTCCTTGCCGAAGTTATTACCCCTACAATTTTCCTGGGCTTCATTGTTATCTTTGTTGCTATCTTTATCAGCGAGCTTGGCGAGAAACCCGCAGAGTCCCAAACTTCTTCAGAAAACTAAAGCTCTCTATACAACACGACCCTAAACAAAAAGCCCGCATATGTACCGACCCCCAAAAGTTAGACCAAAATCTAACGATTAGGAGGTCGGTATT
>CALIAD010000182.1 GCA_938041635.1 uncultured Atopobium sp. | reverse complement strand
TGGTCATAAGGTTATTAAACGAGAGACCCAGTGCAGTCAGAAGCGACATAGAGGTCTTGCGAGAAGGCTTGGCTTCTCGGCGGGCAACACTTGCAACGTCAAATGGATCTGAATCCGCAGTTACCCGACCATCCGCCAGCTCAACAATACGCGTTGCATACTGGTGAGCAAGCTCTGGGTTGTGAGTAACCATAATAACCAGACGGTCCTGCGCCACTTCTTTGAGCAGGTCCATAACTTGTACAGAGGTTGAAGAGTCAAGAGCTCCTGTTGGCTCATCTGCCAGCAAAATCTCTGGATCGTTTACCAGGGCACGAGCAATAGCCACGCGCTGCATCTGTCCACCAGAAAGCTGATTTGGTCGCTTGTTTGCGTGCGCTTTAAGGCCAACCTTATCAAGCGCTTCAAGTGCACGTTCATGACGCTCTGCCTTAGGAACACCAGAAAGTGTCAATGCAAGCTCAACATTGCTGACTACACTTTGATGCGGAATAAGGTTATAGCTCTGAAATACAAAACCAATGCGATTATTTCTGTACGTATCCCAATCGCGCTCTTTGAACTTCTTAGTAGAAATGCCATCTACCAGCAAATCTCCTGAGTCAAAGCGATCAAGACCACCAATAACGTTGAGCATAGTAGTCTTACCCGAGCCCGAAGGACCAAGAATTGCCACAAACTCGTTATCTCTAAACGCAACGGAAATATGGTCCATTGCGGTTTGTTCAAATCCACCAGTGTTGTAACGCTTTGAAATACCTTTGAGCTCAAGCACAGGTTACTTCTTTCTTGTTGGGCTATCTGGAACGTGGAGTTGTACCGTTAGTTGATTGCATCTCCGTCAGCTGCATTTGCATCAGCTGCATTTGCGTCAGCTGCATCTGTAACAGCGGCATCGGTCTTCTCGACAGCAGCTTTCTGAGCAGCTGCATCCTCTGCAAATGGGTCAGCGGTAACGTCTTCAATAACCTTCTGCTGAGCCCAGCTCAAGCCGTAGAGCAGGCCAAAGAGTGCCCAGAACCATGGTGCATAGAGCATGACAACCATAAGGATGGCAAAAAGTCCTCGGAGAAGAACCCAAGGAAGCACCACAATCAGGAAGAAAAAGAATGGCAGCACAAAAAGGATTGCAGCAAGGGTGCGTAGCACAACTGCTACTGTCTTAGTTACCGAGAAGCCGGTATTGCGTGCAATAAGCAGGCCCACCAGGCCAGCAATGCCAAAATACAACATAATTGGCGCAACAATGTAGGAATAGAACAGTGGGGTGGAAGAGTCTTGAGGCAGCGTTTGCCTCAGAACCATCAAAACAATTCCCAATACCGTCAAAACGCCAAGAAATGATGCGTTTCCAATAAAAGTCTTTTTCGTCATAGTTAACTCCTTTGATAAGGGGTATTAAGTATAGTGTAACTAGTACCTTGTTCCCGACCTTGTCTATTTCATACGCGGG
>CALIAD010000181.1 GCA_938041635.1 uncultured Atopobium sp. | reverse complement strand
ATATTTCTTCTTGTAACTCTATAACTATACGCCAAGCCACGCCCGCAAACAGCGCAAGTCCCAACCCCGCAAAACTTTTACGCAACAGCTGTTTTACCGGCGCGTATATACATCGCAATTTAATCAAATCTTGGCTAGCGAGAAACGCTCTGATGCCTACACCATATACATAAACCTACATAAATAGCTTGAAGAGATTGCTATAGAGAATTTACAGTTTTAACCCTATTACTCTAGGCAATCTTGCTATTTGGTTTATAGTTAAATCATCAGCGCCCACCCAAGGCTACGCGATGCGTCCTGAAATGCGGTGGGCCATTTTCATAACATTGAGATTCTCATGGAAAACAGAAAAGGCAGCCCACCCAGAGCTGCCTTCAACGCGCACTATGTCTCCGCAGAACCTAGACTGCATGCTCTGTCTCAGCTCCCTTTTCCTCCTTGAGAAACTGCATATCCAGAGCCTTAATGAACGGCAGGTAGATTGCCATATCAATCAAAATCAATACGAGCTGAAGTAAAGCACCCTGCCATCCGCACAGAAGAAATCCCGAGATCAATGGAGGGGTACTTCCAGGCAGCATAATACCGTTGCACAGAGGCACCAGCCCCGTACTCATGGCAAACCAGGAAATCGCAATATTAATTGCGGGGGTAAAAATCAAAGGAATTGCCATAATGGGGTTCAGTACTATCGGCAGTCCGTACATGACGGGCTCGTTAATACCAAAAATACCAGGCACAATGGAGATCTTTGCAATGTCTTTTGCACGGCGAGAATTGCAGAACAAAAATATCACAATCAACAGCGAAAGAGTTGATCCTCCGCCACCAAACAGCGCAAAGAACGCATCAAACTCTCGATTGATAATGTTGGGCAGTGCGGTTCCAGCTGCAAAGGCGGCCTGGTTTTCCAGCGTAAGCGCAGTCAAAATCGGCGTAAAAATAGGGCTAGTAATGTTTGACCCGTTAATGCCAAAGAACCAGAAAATGCCCTGAATGATGTAAGCAATCACCAGAGCCCACACGGTTCCGCCAAGCATGGTCAGCGGAGTCTGCAACATCGAATAAATGCAGGTGAATGCATCTCCCCAAGGAGTGAGCGCAAACAAAACGCTAATCGCCCACACTGAGGCAAACGTGAGCGCCATCGGAACCAGAGCACTAAACGCAAGCGAAACAGACGTAGGAACGCCCTCCGGCATCCTAATAACCCAGTTCTTCTTGATAGCAAATCCAAAAATGGACACCGACAAAAAGCCTACGATAATCGCTACAAACACACCCCTCGCGCCGGTCCACGCAAGAGGAATGCTCTCCACCAAAAATGGCTGAGAAGCTCCCTGGGGCAAAAACTCAGTCACCTGAGGCATCAAAATAAACCAGCTGACGAGCGAAACCATACCAGCAGAAACTCGATCCTCTAAACCAAGTTGATCAGCAAAGTTGTAGCCAATCTCAAACGACAAAAATATTGCCATGAGCGAAACAGTGCAGGCAGAAGGAATGGCCAACAGCGAGAAAAGCGACTTGCCTTGAATCGTAGTGGACTTCAAGAAATCAACCCACTCAGGAATTGGCAAGTTGCCTACCAACGTAAACATTGATCCGATAATAAGGATTGGCATGAGCATGGCAAAAGAGTCGCGCATAGTAAGAAGATATTTATTCTTACTCACCAACTCTGCCATGGGCATAAGTTTCTTCTCTAGACCTTGCGATACATTCATATAGTTCCCAAAACAGCACGTAAATCCCTACAAAATTCAGAAGTGAGAATCTTATAACAAATGCAACGATAGCTGTCTATCGCAAGGTCATTCACATAAAATTCACCTGCAAACAACACCAAACCCATTCCAAATACCTTAAATTTGTTATTAAAAAACTGGCGAGAAGATCACTCCTCTCGCCAGGCGACTA
>CALIAD010000180.1 GCA_938041635.1 uncultured Atopobium sp. | reverse complement strand
TTACGCAGGCCTCGCAGTTGACGCAGAACGGCATCTTGATGGTCAGCTTGCCGCGCTCATCGATGTCGATAGCGTGCGTCGTACAGGTATTTTTGCAGTCGCCACAAACGGTGCATTTGCTGGAATCCCAGATAGGAGCTTCAAGCTTCACGTAAGGAGCAAGCTCTGGGTCGTGCTGAAGTGCGCCCATGACCAGACGGCGATCCTGTGTGAGCATGGACTGCCTCATATCGGTGGTGCGCAGCCCCATCACGTCATCAAGCTGCGTCTGAAGCTTATCCAGAGAGCGAGCGTGCGAGTTGATGCGGTCAGCGATTGCTTTGGCGCCCGCAAGAACAGGAGTCGACGCAGATACCAGGCGTTCTGCACCGTTCATCGCGTTGGAGATGAACTGAGAACGGATGTAAGCACGTGTGAAGTTGTGGTTGAGGTTGTTGCCGTCGACCTCAAGACCAACCGTAGCACCCGTCCACTCCTCAGCGGTAGCGATTGCCTGGGTATATGCCTCCTCGCCAGTGGTGGTGCGACAACGGTCGCAAACGCCCAACGGCAGGTAAACGCTTACGTTGTCAAAGTCCGTAAGGATCGAGAACCAAATGTCGGCTGAGAGCATACCCACGCAAGGAAGGCAAATCTCATTGCCCTCAGGTTTTCTCGCCAGAGCTCGGGTACAGGTGATATAGCACTGCTCGTACGCGGAGGCCGCGCGAGCTACCTGGTCATACAGCATGCGGGACGTGTGGCGGCGCGTGTTAAACGCCTCAGTGGGACATGCGGCAACGCAGAGTCCGCACTGAAGGCAAGCTTCGTCGTCGATGCGCACGGACTGGTTGTGGATATCAATGCAATCAACTGGGCAAATATCCAAACAACGAGAGCACGCTTCAGACTTTCCAGAAGCACATCTGAGGCAGCGATTAGCATTTGACCAGGGGATTTCTTTGTAATCCATTGGGTCAAACGGTTTATCCGTGTTTGGATCAATGGACAGGCTTCCCATCAGCGCATCGAGCGGGTTAGAAAGCACCTGCAAGGAATCTTGGATATCAATGAGGTCGTCGAGAAAATCTCGCTCCTCGTTACGATTCTGGTTCTGAGCCATGGTGCCTCCTCTCCTTTGGCGCGTGGCGTATAGTTCA
>CALIAD010000179.1 GCA_938041635.1 uncultured Atopobium sp. | reverse complement strand
GCGGTGGAGAAGAGATTCAAGAGCTGGTTAAGTCATTTAATCAGATGACTGAGCAACTAGATGAAGCATTTGCAATGCAAAGGCGTTTCTCGGCAAGCGCAGCTCACGAGCTCAGGACGCCAATTACCGTACTGAGAACCAAGCTGGATGTTTTTAAGAAAAAGAAACGCGAGCAGCATGAATATGACGAGCTTATAACTACGATGGAGACATACATTGACCGCCTATCTTCCATCATCACTGACCTTTTGGAATTTGCGGAGACATCTGAGCTGGGAGAAGCCGAGGACGTTTCTCTTGATTCAGTAATTAAAACGGTCGTGGATGATCTTGAATCGGTTGCTCAAAATAATATGGTAAACGTGCAGGTTAACACGCAGATTGATGCACATTCTGATACACAATCTGAGGCACAGACCTTTATCGTTAAAGGAAATACCAATCTGCTATATCGAGCACTTTACAACCTGGTTGAAAATGCCATTCGTTATAACTATGAAGAAGGTTCAGTCAACATTACTCTAGAAACCATGGGTCAAGAAGGCGTGATTATAATTGCCGATACAGGAGTAGGCATAGCTCCTGAGCAAAGAGAACTTGTATTTGAGCCGTTTTACAGGGTGAATAAGTCACGCTCCAGAGAGTTTGGCGGCGCAGGCATTGGCCTTTCACTGGTCAAGACTATCTTGAAGCGACATGGAGCTTCCATTACAGTCTCCGAAAACAACCCTCAGGGTTCTGTATTTACCATTAGGATTCCACTGGTAGACGCTGTAGATTCCGATTAGCACTTCACATACGCCGCCGTTTGGAGATAAGACGAAATATCAGCTTATGGCGAGAAGTACAACGGCTAGAATAATGCTCAGCACATAGATGCTCTAGTGATAAAGGGGAGCCAAGCATGGAGTTTATTCTAGACACAGCTGATCTTGAGGCAGTTAAGCAGCTTGATGAGCTTTTGACCATTGATGGAGTTACCACTAACCCTTCAATCATCACTAGAAGCGGCAAGCAGCCCGAACAGGTAATCAAGGAGTTCGTAGAGTACCTGTTGCCTGAGCAAAAGTTCTTTGTGCAGGTTGTTTCAACTGACTATCAGAAGATGCTGGAAGAGGCTCGTTATATATGCGGCCTTCGTCCCGAGAATACCTACGTGAAGATTCCTGTGACTCGCAACGGATACAAGGCAATTAAGCAGCTCAAGTCCGAGGGTCTTGGTGTTCTTGCAACCGCTATTTATTCTGCGGACGAGGCATTCCTTGCAGCTATGAACGGTGCAGATTACCTGGCTCCTTATGTTAACCGTATGTGCAACTATGGTGATGGTATTGGCCAAGTTTTTGATCTTATGCAGATGCTTGAGACTCATGGACTGAATTCTAAGATTCTTGCTGCATCATTTAAGAATACTGAGCAGGTCCATGCGCTTATCTCTGGTGGCATCGACGCAGTCACCCTTCCGCCTGATATTGTTTACACTATGATGGATCATCCAGGCACAAAGATTGCTGTTGAAGAGTTCTCCGCCGCATGGCGTGAGGCTTACGGTAGAGATACTCTACTGGGGTAAAGAATTTAAAAAATCTACTACAAACTGACTTAGATTATGTATATAAGTCAGACATAGGGGTATAAGCAAAACCGTAAAGCAGAAACACGGTATGTGTTCACGGTTCGCTTGTGCCCCTTTTCAGGTCATCTACCTGTGGGGTTTCTCGCCAAACGGAACACGTACATAGGAAAGGATGATTCACAATGGGTAAGATTCTTGGAATTGACCTGGGTACTACAAACTCAGCTATGGCTGTCCTTGAGGGTGGAGAGCCAACTATTATCGTAAACGCAGAGGGAGACCGCACAACTCCTTCCGTCGTCGGCTTCCGTGCTGACGGTGACCGCATTGTTGGTAAGGCAGCAAAGAACCAGGCTGTCACCAACCCTGTAAACACTGTCTTCTCCATCAAGCGTTTCATGGGCCGCAAGTTTGACGAGGTCCAGTCTGAGATCAAGACTGTCCCTTACAAGGTTAAGGCTGGCACTGACGGTCGCGCAGTCGTTGAGATTGAGGGCGTCGACTACACCCCAGAGCAGATCAGTGCTATGACCCTTGCAAAGATGAAGGCAGACGCCGAGAAGTACCTTGGTGAGCCTGTAACCGACGCTGTCATCACTGTCCCAGCATACTTTAACGACGCACAGCGTCAGGCAACCAAGGACGCAGGCAAGATTGCTGGCCTCAACGTTCAGCGTATTGTCAACGAGCCAACCGCAGCAGCTCTTGCTTACGGTCTGGACAAGAAGGACCAGGACCACAAGGTTCTCGTCTTCGACCTCGGTGGCGGTACCTTCGACGTCTCCCTGCTTGACCTTGCAGACGGCGTTGTTGAGGTTCTTGCAACCAACGGCGACAACCACCTGGGCGGCGATGACTGGGATCAGCGTGTTATCGACTGGCTTGCAGACAAGTTCAACTCCGATAACAGCATTGACCTCCGCAAGGACCCAATGGCACTTCAGCGCCTCAAGGAGGCTGCAGAGAATGCCAAGAAGGAGCTCTCCAGCGCTCAGCAGGCACAGATTAACCTGCCATTCATCACTGCAGATGCATCTGGTCCTAAGCACCTTGACTACACTCTGACTCGTGCAGAGTTTGAGCGCATCACCCGCGATCTTCTCGACCGCTGCAAGGCTCCTGTAACCAAGGCACTCCAGGACGCAGGCCTTCAGCTCTCCGATGTCAGCGAGGTCATTCTGGTCGGTGGCTCCACTCGTATGCCAGCTGTTCAGGACCTGGTCAAGAGCATGACCGGCAAGCAGCCTAACATGTCCGTCAACCCAGACGAGGTTGTTGCAGACGGTGCAGCTGTTCAGGGTGGCGTTCTTACCGGCGACGTCTCCGGCATCCTGCTGCTGGACGTAACTCCACTGTCCCTGGGTGTTGAGACCCTCGGCGGCGTTGTTGACAAGGTTATTGACCGCAACACCACCATCCCAACCTCCAGCACAAAGGTTTACTCCACTGCAGCTGATAACCAGACTTCCGTTGAGATTCACGTCCTCCAGGGTGAGCGCGAGATGGCTTCTGACAACAAGAGCCTTGGTAAGTTCAACCTTACCGGCATTCCTGCTGCTCAGCGCGGTATCCCTCAGATTGAGGTTACCTTTGACATCGACGCAAACGGCATCCTGAAGGTCACTGCTAAGGACAAGGCAACTGACAAGTCCCAGGAGATCACCATTTCTGGCTCCACCGCTCTGTCCGACGATGAAGTTGACCGCATGGTCAAGGACGCAGAGTCCCACGCTGAGGAAGACAAGAAGCGCAAGGACGAGATCGAGGTTCGCAACCAGGTAGACTCCCTGGCATACAGCACCGAGCAGACCGTCAAAGACCTTGGCGATAAGGTTCCTGAGGATCAGAAGAAGGCTGTTGAAGAGGCAGTTGCTGAGGCAAAGACCGCACTTGATGGCTCTGACATTGAGGCAATCAAGAAGGCTGGCGAGAAGCTCACCGAGGTTGGTCAGAAGCTCGCAGAGATTGTCTACGCAGATGCTCAGGCTCAGACCGCTGGCAACAACGGCGCAGCAAGTAACCCTTCTGAGCCAGATGTTGTTGATGCAGACTACGAGGTTGTCGACGACGATAAGAACCAGAACTAATCTGAGTTTCTCGGCATATGCGCTTGGGTAACTTGGTGCAGCAGCTGGTAGACAATGTGATATGACTCGGAGGCGGCTGGCGGAAACGTTTGGCCGCCTTCTACACATAGGGAGGTGATGGCAGTGACAACAGCAGATCAGAACAAGGTTGGCACTTCCTTTGATAACGAGAATAACGGTGATGAAACCGTAGGCGCCGTCGGCGTTGTGGGGGATGGTTCCGCAAGTCAGACGCTTGATGGCAACGCGACCGCTGCCAACGGCACAGCTGGCGTGGCTGGCGCAGGCCGTCCGATGACCGAAGAAGAGATGATTGCTGAGGCAATTCGTCGTGGAGAAGAGACGGCTGAGGCAGAGATTGCTGCCGATGCTCAGCGTGCAGCTCAGGAGCGCGATCGCCTGCAGAACGAGCTGGACTCGGTCTCTGACCAGATTGAGGCAGCAAAGCAGCAGGCAGCTGAGGCAAACGACCGCTTCTTGCGCCTACAGGCTGACTGGGATAACTACCGTCGTCGTACCGCTCAGGAGCGCCTTGATGAGCGTCAGCGTGCAACAGAGAAGCTGGTAGTTGATCTTCTCCCTGTTATTGATGACTTGGAGCGCGCTATTGAGCACGCGGACAACTTGACCGACCCTGCAGCTCAGCAGTTTGTTGAGGGTGTCACCGCAGTGTGCAATAAGCTTGTGGGCGTCTTGAACAAAGAGGGTGTTGAGGTAGTCAACCCTGTGGGCGAGGCCTTTGATCCTCTATCTCACCAGGCAGTAAGCCAGATTGAGGATACCCAGGCGTATGATGAGACCGTCGCCCAGGTGTACCAAAAGGGCTATCGTATGGGCGGCAAGGACATTCGTACTGCAATGGTTGTTGTTACTCACGGCGGTCCAAAGCGCCCAGCTGAGTCAGAGGCTGCGGACGGCGCTGAGGTAGACTCCGCAGACGGCGCTGCCGCAAATGGCGCAACCGAGTAAGACAGAGTAGTTTAGAGAGGAGGCCGTGCTGAATGGCAGGTAGTAAGACTTTTTATGATGTTCTTGGCGTGAAGCGCGACGCCTCGAAGTCTGATATTCAAAAAGCGTTTAGAAAACTTGCAGCTAAATACCACCCTGATAGAGGTGGCGATGAAGCCAAGTTCAAAGAGATTTCGGAAGCGTATAACACGCTCTCTGACGATAAGAAACGCCAGGAGTATGACCAGATGCTCGCGTTTGGCGGTATTCCTGGAGGCGGATTTGGTGGTCGCCAGGGTGGTTTCACCTATACCACCAACGTAAACGGCGCCAATTTTGCCGATTTCTTTAGTGGCTTTGGCGGCGGCGCAGGCGCGGGAGCTGGCGGCTTTGACTTTGCCGATATCTTTGGTGGGCGAGCAAATCGTCCAGTTGCAGGCAGTGATCTTACTATGTCCGTAAACGTATCGTTTGACGAGGCGTTTAAGGGAACTTCTCGCAAGGCAACATATCGCGTGCCTTCAACTGGTGAGGAGCAGTCACTGACCATCAAAGTGCCAGCTGGTGCTTACGATAGCATGAAGTTGCGCTACAAGAAGCATGGCGAGTACGGCGTTAACGGCGGCCCACGAGGCAACCTTGTGGTTACCATCAACGTTGCGGCTCATTCGGTCTTCTCGCGAGATGGTGCTGACGTGCGTATGAAGTTGCCAGTGAGCATCTACGAAGCAGCTTTGGGCACTTCGGTTGACGTGCCAACGCCTGACGGAACTACGGTGCGACTCAAGGTTCCCGCAGGTACACAGAGCGGAAAAACGTTCAGGTTCAAGAACTTAGGCGCTCCTCGCGTGAAGGATCCTGCAACTCGCGGCGCGCTGTATGTTTCGGTGGACGTCAAGGTTCCAACAAAACTTTCCAAGAAGGAGCGAGACGCTCTTCAGGCGCTGCTTGACGCCGACGAGCGCAGCTACCGAGAGGAGCGGTAATGGCTCGAAAGAAGGACGACGGTCGTAACAAGCCGCTCTACATGATTAGCGTTGCGGCCGAGCTCACGGGCATGCATCCGCAGACGCTTCGCGTGTACGAGCAGAAGGGCCTGATCAACCCCGGCCGTTCCAGGGGCAACACGCGCCTGTATTCTCGCGCGGACATTGACCGCCTCAATCTTGTCTCAAAGCTGACGGATGAGGGCATCAACCTTGCTGGCGTTGTGCGCATTTTGGACATGCGCGAACGAGCTCTCGAGAAGGACGATCTTATCGATGAGCTGCGTGAACGCATTCGCGTGCTTGAGGATGAGCTCCACGAGTACCACATGCGTGAGCGCATCACCTCGCTTGTTCGTTATAGCGAGACCAGTCCAGAGATGGTAATGCAGCGCTTACTGGGCATGCCAAGTTCCGCTCCTTCTGATGCTAACGCTGCCGAGGACAATCCGACGCAGCCAAAGGAATCGTAAGACGACGAGGCAAATGCTACTAGTAAGATGACCAGCTCTCCGCGCGTAAATGCGGGGAGCTGGTTTTTTTTGGATTCGGTTACCATTTACCGAATACCGAATACCGAATACCGAATACCGAATACCGAATACCGAATACCGA
>CALIAD010000178.1 GCA_938041635.1 uncultured Atopobium sp. | reverse complement strand
TCTTCAGCTGTTGCTCCACCAGATGCAGCTTCTGATTCAATGCTTCGTGAGCAGCTTGAGCAGGTTCTTGACGGCCTTGCTGATCGTGAGCGTAAGGTTATTAAGTTCCGCTTTGGTCTTGAGGACGGTCATCCTCGTACCCTTGAAGAGGTAGGCAAGGAGTTTGGCGTTACGCGTGAGCGTATTCGTCAGATTGAGTCCAAGACCTTGGCAAAGCTTCGTCATCCTTCTAGGTCCGGTCGTCTTAAGGACTACATGGAGGAGTAGCTTCTTGGTTTAGGTGTGTGAAATTTTGCAAGAGGAATTTGAATAAATTTTTTCTAAATAATGCTTGCATGGTTTGGAATGTCTCTCTATACTTAAACACCGCTGAGAAGCACACATATTCCCCGATGGCGCAGCGGTAGCGCAGCTGACTGTTAATCAGCGTGTCGCAGGTTCAAATCCTGCTCGGGGAGCCAGAATTTTCAAGACCAGGCAATGCCTGGTCTTTTTTGTTTAAAGAACCGTTCTGCTTTTCTCGCATTAGGCAGATTTTTATTCATAGATTTGAAGAGGACGATTTTCTCGCCAATTTGGTCATTTGACCGGTTTTTCTTTATTTATCCTCAAAAACTTCAAAATTGATACCGTAAAAGGTACAAAACATAACGCTTACGGTATTTCTGCAACCGTTGAGCGACATCTCACAAAGAGCTGTGATGAGATTTGTTAACGTACTCATTAAGGTCAGTGTTATGCAAAAGGCATAACAAATGAGAAAGGTCACTACTATGGATGTGTCTCGTCGCAGTTTTCTAAAGTTCTGTGGTCTAGGCGTTCTTAGCGTTGGTGGATCTAGCGTTCTTGCAGCTTGCGCACCTAGCGAGAAAAAAGAGGAAGGCGCTAAAGATGCAAAGGTAGAGAACAAGGATAAGCCTGTTGTCTTCTTTAACCGCCAGCCTTCCAACAGCTCCACTGGTGAGCTTGATACAAACACTCTTAACTTCAACAAAGACACCTATTACGTTGGCTTTGATGCAGTTCAGGGTGCAGAGCTTCAGGGCCAGATGGTTCTTGATTACATCAAGGCTCACGCAGCTGAGCTTGATCGCAACAAGGATGGCATCATTGGTTACGTTCTTGCAATTGGTGACATTGGTCACAACGACTCTATCGCTCGTACTCGTGGTGTCCGTAAGGCACTTGGTACTGGCATCGAGAAGGACGGCAAGATTATTTCCGATCCAGTAGGCACCAACACCGATGGCTCCGCTTCTGTTGTTCAGGACGGCAAGCTTGAGGTCGGCGGCAAGTCCTACACCATCCGTGAGCTTGCTTCTCAGGAGATGAAGAACACCGCTGGTGCAACATGGGATGCTGCAACCGCTGGTAACGCAATTGCTGCTTGGTCTTCTTCCTTCGGCGATCAGATTGATGTTGTTGTTTCTAACAACGACGGTATGGGCATGTCCATCTTCAATGCATGGTCAAAGGCTCAGAAGGTCCCAACCTTTGGTTACGACGCTAACTCTGACGCTGTTGCAGCTATTGCTGACGGCTATGCAGGCACCATTTCCCAGCACCCAGATGTTCAGGCTTACCTGACTCTCCGTCTGCTCCGCAACGCTCTTGACGGCGCTGATATCAACACCGGCATTGAGTCCGCAGACGATGCTGGCAACAAGATTGACTCCAAGGACTACAAGTATGTTGCAGAGCAGCGTTCTTACTACGCTCTCAACCTTGCAGTTACCGCTGAGAACTACAAGGACAACCTTGACGCAACCACTACCTATCCAGAGGCTTCTAAGCAGCTGAGCGCAGACAAGCACCCAGAGAAGAAGGTTTGGCTCAACACCTACAACTCTGGCGACAACTTCCTTGGTTCAACCTATGTACCACTGCTCAAGAAGTATGCTCCACTGCTCAACCTCAACGTTGAGTTCATCGCAGGCGACGGCCAGACTGAGTCCAACATTACCAACCGTCTTGGCAACCCTGACGAGTACGATGCATTTGCATTCAACATGGTTAAGACCGACAACGGTTCTTCCTATACCCAGCTGCTTAAGTAATTAAGTAGTCGATAGCACGAAACAATACCGGAGGGGAGACACCTGCTCTCCTCCGGTGTTCTCGCGAATAAGCGCAATAACTTAGCGAGATAAGGGGTGATTACATGGCAGATACAGAAAACGATATCGTTCTAACAATTGATGGAATGAGCAAGTCCTTTGGACGTAACCGCGTTCTGGATCACATTTCAATGAACGTACGCCGTGGAACCGTTATGGGTCTTATGGGAGAGAACGGCGCAGGCAAATCTACCATGATGAAGTGCCTGTTTGGTACGTATCAAAAAGATGAAGGCAAGATATTTCTTGACGGCAAAGAGGTTAATTTCTCTGGACCAAAAGACGCACTTGAGAATGGCGTCGCAATGGTTCACCAGGAGCTTAACCAGTGCCTTGATAGAAATGTTGTAGATAACTTGTTCCTTGGTCGCTATCCCGTTAATGCAATGGGTGTTGTCGACGAGGGACGCATGAAAAAAGAAGCAAACGAGCTCTTTAGGCGTCTTGGTATGACTGTAGACCTGACACAGCCTATGAAGAACATGTCAGTATCTCAGCGTCAGATGTGCGAGATTGCAAAGGCAATTTCTTACAACGCTAAGATTATTGTTCTTGATGAGCCTACTTCTTCGCTTATGACTCAAGAGGTCGAGAAACTCTTTGAGATGATTCGTATGCTCAAAGAGCAGGGAATTTCACTGGTCTACATCTCTCACAAGATGGATGAGATCTTTGAGATTTGCGACGACATTTCAGTTCTTCGTGACGGTAAGCTTGTTATGACCAAGCGCTCTGATGAGACCAACATGAATGAACTTATCTCTGCAATGGTTGGCCGCTCACTTGAGAATCGCTTCCCAGATGTTACTAACACACCTGGTAAGACGTATCTCTCTATTCAGCACCTTTCAACTAAATATGAGCCATACCTTCAGGACGTCACCTTTGATGTAAAGAAAGGTGAGATTTTTGGCTTGTATGGTCTTGTCGGCGCTGGTAGAACAGAGCTTCTTGAGACAATCTTTGGTGTAAGAACCAGAGCTGCAGGTCGTGTCTATGTCAACGGGCACCTTATGAACTTCTCGACAGCCGCAGAGGCAATGGATCACGGCTTTGCCATGATTACCGAGGAGCGTAAGGCAAACGGCCTGTTCCTTAAGGGCGACCTGACGTTTAACACAACCATTGCAAACTTGAACCAGTACAAGTCTGGTCCAATCCTTTCTGATCCTAAGATGACTAAGGCTACCGTCAACGAGCTCAAGGTTATGAATACCAAGGCTCAGGGTCCATCAGACTTGATTTCAAGTCTTTCTGGTGGCAACCAGCAGAAGGTCATTTTTGGTAAGTGGCTCGAGCGCTATCCTCAGGTTTTCCTGATGGACGAGCCTACTCGTGGTATTGATGTTGGTGCTAAATATGAGATCTACCAGCTCATTATTGATATGGCTAAGAGCGGTACCACTATTATCGTAGTCTCTTCGGAGATGCCAGAGATTTTGGGAATTACCAACCGTATTGGCGTTATGTCCAACGGCAGACTCTCGGGCATCGTCAATACCAACGAGACAAATCAAGAAGAACTCCTGCGCCTCAGCGCAAAGTACCTGTAGGAGAGGATGATACAAATGCCAAAAACAGGTGGATCTGTTCTGACGGCCGAGCAGGAAAAAGAGCTGCTAAAGCCTATTGATCAGAAGATTGGTTCCATTCAGGCTCAGATTGATGAGCTTCGCGCAAATGGTACCAACAAAGTAATTTCAACACTGAGCGCTATTGAGTCAACAAAGCGCGATAAGTCTATCTCTGCTGAAGAGCGCAACACGCTTATTGAGGGCTACAAGGCTGAGCTGGAGCTTGCAAAGAAGGTTGAGTCCGAGAACAGCGCTCAGGTCTCCAAGCTTATTGCAGAGGCTGAAGCGTATCTCAAGGAGCACTACAAGAGCGAGTATCTTGAGCCAGTTAGGGCAAGCTGTGCCGTAGAGAAGGAGCAGGCTAAGCAGAATTACGCTGCTGCTCTTGAGCGCCTCAAGAAAGAGCACGAAGAAGCTGTCAGCAAGACTTCTGATGCTCAGGAAATCAAGGACGAGAAATACGTCTATAAGAACCGTCAGTTTGACGCTAAGGTCAACTATCAGAAGGATCTTCAGCGCATCAAAGATCGCGCTCACAATGCGTTTAGTCATGAGTATCACCTCATCGACCTTCTCAGGATGTCTAAGTTCACTCCACTGGAGTCTCAGGCTCAGAAGTGGGAGAACTACAAGTACACCTTTAACACCCGTTCATTCTTGCTTCAGAACGGTCTGTACATTGTTATTCTCCTGGTATTCATTGCCCTTTGTATCATTACCCCAGCAGTCAAGGGCACTCAGCTCCTGACATACTCCAACGTCATCAACATTCTTCAGCAGGCATCGCCTCGAATGTTCTTGGCTCTTGGTGTAGCTGGATTGATTCTGCTTACTGGTACTGACCTTTCTATTGGTCGTATGGTTGGCATGGGCATGACCGCTTCAACCATCATCATGCACCAGGGTATTAATACTGGTCAGGTCTTTGGTATCACGTTTGACCTTACTGGTATTCCAATTCCTGTCAGAATCATCATGGCTTTGGTTACCTGTATTGTTCTCTGCACCTGCTTTACCAGTATTGCTGGCTTCTTTACTGCTAAGTTTAAGATGCACCCATTCATCTCGACCATGGCTAACATGCTGATTATCTTTGGTATTGTTACCTATGCAACAAAGGGTGTTTCTTTTGGTGCTATCGAGCCATCTATCCCAGACATGGTCATTCCACGAATTGGAAAATTCCCATCAATTATTTTGTGGGCAATCGCAGCTATTGCTATTGTTTGGTTCATCTGGAACAAGACCACCTTTGGTAAGAACCTCTATGCTGTAGGTGGAAACCCTGAGGCAGCAGCTGTTTCCGGTATCTCTGTCTTTAGAGTTATGGTTGGCGCTTTTGTTATGGCTGGTATCCTCTACGGATTTGGTTCATGGCTCGAGTGCATGCGTATGGTCGGCTCTGGTTCCGCAGCTTACGGCCAGGGCTGGGACATGGACGCAATCGCAGCCTGCGTTGTTGGTGGCGTCTCGTTCACCGGTGGTATTGGTAAGATCTCCGGTGTTACCGTGGGTGTTCTTATCTTCACCGCACTGAC
>CALIAD010000177.1 GCA_938041635.1 uncultured Atopobium sp. | reverse complement strand
CCGCATATGAACTGCCTCCCATTTCTTATGTCCAAGAAATGGGAGGCAGTTCAGAATAGGCGGCCGTTTAATTTTACTTATGAGACAAAGTTACTCTGCTGAAGAGGTAGAGGAACCTTCCTCATTGGTGTTCTCAACTACTGGTGCAAAGGTATTCTCGCGCTTGAGGATATTCATGAACTCCTCGCCGGTGATAGTTTCCTTCTTCTGCAGGTAGTGAGCAATCTCATGCAGCTTAAAGCGGTTCTCTTTAAGCGTCTGAAGTGCACGCTGATGGCCCTCTTCAACAATACGCCTAACCTCAGCATCAATCTCTTCAGCTGTTGCTTCAGAGCAGGTGAGGGAAGAGCCACCACCAAGATAACGGCTTTGCTGCTGGCTGAGGGTAACCATACCAAGTTTGTCAGACATGCCGTACTGCGTGACCATAGCGCGAGCAATAGCTGTTGCACGCTCAATATCGTTGGAAGCGCCATTGGTCATCTCGCCAAAGATAAGTTCTTCAGCTGCGCGTCCACCACAGAGTACAGCAATCTCATCCATTGCCTGGCTCTTGCTCATCAGATAACGCTCGTCATCCTCAACTTGCATGGTAAAGCCAAGAGCTCCGCCAGTACGAGGAACAATGGTGATCTTGGTAACAGGAGCATCGTTTTTCTGGATGGCACCAACAATTGCATGGCCGGTCTCGTGATAAGCCACAACGTCCTTCTCGTGCTCAGAAAGAACAGTGTTCTTCTTCTTTGCGCCGGCAATAACAACGTCAACGGACTCAGCAAGGTCTTCGGTGGTAACACGACGGCGACCAAAGCGAACAGCACGAAGAGCTGCCTCGTTGATGATGTTTGCAAGGTCTGCACCGGATGCGCCTGGTGTGGACTTAGCAATAATAGAGAGGTCAACGCCTGGCTCCATCTTTACATCATTGGCGTGAATCTGAAGAACTGCCTCACGACCCTTAAGGTCTGGAAGCTCAACAGGAATACGGCGGTCAAAACGGCCAGGACGCAGAAGTGCCTTGTCCAAGGTCTCAGGGCGGTTGGTTGCTGCAAGAACAACAATGCCCTTGTGGTTATCAAAGCCGTCCATCTCAGAGAGCAGCTGGTTTAAGGTTTGCTCACGCTCATCGTTGGAGTTGAGAGAAGCATCACGGCGCTTACCAACAGCATCAATCTCGTCAATAAAGATGATGCAAGGAGCCTTTTCATTTGCTTGCTTGAAGAGGTCACGGACTTTTGCAGCACCGCGTCCAACAAACATCTCAACAAACTCAGAGCCGGCAATCTGGAAGAAAGGAACGCCTGCCTCACCAGCAACTGCCTTAGCAATGAGGGTCTTACCAGTACCTGGAGGGCCTACAAGCAGGGCACCACGAGGGCAACGAGCGCCAATCTCTTTGTACTTATCGGGAGTCTTAAGGAAGCTAACAATCTCTTGCATAGACTCTTTAGCTTCTTCTTGGCCAGCAACGTCTTTAAACGTAATGCCTGTGTCTTCTCCCTTAATTTCTTTAGCACTTGAGCGACCAAGATTGCCGCCAAGACCTCCAAAGCCGCCACCAAAGTTCATGGAAGGACCATCGTCACCCATGGCGCGTTTAAGGGAACGGTTGATAAAGTAGCCAATGCCCAAGAAGAGAACAAGAGGGATGCCATACTGAATAAGGGCATAGAGCAGCATGTTTGTAGAGTTGTCAGGAATAGAAGCCGAGAAATCAACTTTGTGGTCTCTAAGCGTCTGAACCAGTGTTGAATCATTAGGGAATTGCGTGGTCTCAAAGACCTTCTCGGAATCTCCAGAGCCAGTTGTAAACCTAATGTTTCTGCTGCCCGTATTAAGGTCTACCTTGGTGACTTCATTGTTGTCAATCTTGTTAAGGAACTCACTGTACGAGACAGTTTGTACCTGTTGACGCAAAAGTCCTGGTAATAATGTGTTGCTAAGCAGGAGATATACAAAGATGGCTACTGCAATATAGAGTAGCATCGACATAGATCTACGGTGCTTGTTATTGTTATCTGCCATACACGTCCCTTTACCTGTTTGGCTCAAATGTGATATGAGCTCACTTAGATATTAGGTTTGTTTTACCCAATCTACATTTTTTATTTCTATAAAAATTTAAAATTAGGATTCCGCATAATTTGTTAAAAACGGTTTACGCGTGTGTATTACTTAGTTCAATGAGCACAAGACGTGGTAGTATTACTAACACAAGCTGTGATGAGGACAGTAGCTGGGTAGCGCAAATCTCAAGCGAGCGGAGTTGGTGGAAGTCCGCATTTGCGTCCGTGTGAACATCACCTCGGAGCTGCAGTTCAAACGTACAGGTTTTTGTACTAGTAGATGCTGCCGGAAATGGTCGCCGTGACAGGCCAGCCGAGTAAACGGACATATCCGTCGCTGGGTGGTTACAACGAAGTGTATTGTGGCGCTTCGTCCCAGCTGTGAGGGACGGGCGCTTTATTTGTGCCCAGAAAGGTTGTGCTTGATGGCAAACGAGTACAAAAAGACCACCAACCTGCCAAACACAGGCTTTCCTATGCGCGCATCACTTGCGCAGAATGAGCCTCAGCGTTTGGCTGATTGGGACCAAAACAACGTCTATGAGCTCCTGATGAAGAAGAATGAGGGACATGACAAGTTTGTCCTTCATGATGGACCTCCTTATGCAAACGGTCCAATTCACCTGGGTCACGCACAGAATAAGATTTCCAAGGACATCATCAACCGCTATAAGGCTATGCAGGGCTTCCAGACTCCTTATGTTCCTGGTTGGGACTGCCATGGTCAGCCAATCGAGCACAAGGTTGAGCAGATGCTTGGCACAGAGAAGTTCAATCAGTTATCTACCGAGAAGATCCGTGAGCTCTGCCGCAAGATGGCGGTTGAGCAGGTAGACACCCAGCGTCAGGGCTTTAAGCGCCTTGGTGTTCTGGGCGAGTGGGATAACCCTTATCTCACTTACGTCAACGATTACGACGCAACTGATGTTGAGATCTTCAAGGCAATCTACGACAAGGGCTCTGTGTATAGAGGTACCAAGCCTGTTCACTGGTGTACTCATGACCACACTGCTCTCTCTGAGGCAGAGATTGAGTATCACGATGTCACCTCTACCGCAATCTTTGTTCGCTTTGAACTAACTACTGTTCCTGAGGGTCTTGAGGCTTACGCAGGTAAGACTTGGGTAGATATCTGGACTACAACCCCATGGACAATGCCTGCTGACGAGGCAGTTATTCTGCACCCTGAGGCTAACTATGTTGCTCTTGAGCTTCCTGATGGACATGTAGAGATTGTTGCTGAAGCTCTTGCAGAGAAAGCTGCTGCCAAGTTTGGTTATACCGATTGGAAGCTTGCTCAGGACGCAGAAGGTAATACTTGGAAGAAGACTGGCGTTGAGCTTGCAGGTAATGAGTATAAGCAGCCAATCTTTGGTGACCTTGGTAACACTGGTAGATTTATCTACGCCGAGTACGTTACCCTTGACGACGGTACTGGTGTTGTTCACTCCGCACCCGGTCATGGCGTAGACGACTATAACGCTGGTGTTCGCTTTGATATTCCACAGACTATGCCTGTTGATGATGACGGCCACTTCTTCAAAGGTGACGGTCAGGGCACTGGTGGCCCCTTCTCTGGTATGGAGGTCAATGAGGCTAACCCTGTCATTGTTCAGTGGCTCAAAGACCGTGGAACGCTCATTCTTGCAGAAGAGATTACCCACAGCTATCCACACTGCTGGCGTTGTAAAGAGCCCGTTATTTTCCGCGCAACAAGCCAGTGGTTTGTCTCCATGGATAAGACTGGTCTGCGTCAGCAGGCAGCAGAGGAGCTTACAAAGGTTAAGTTCTATCCTGCAAACGCGGTAAAGCGTATTGGTTCTATGGTTGAAGGCCGCCCTGACTGGTGCATTTCCAGGCAGCGTAACTGGGGTGTTCCAATCCCTGCTTTCACCTGCGAGGATTGCGGCGAAACCGTTATCAATGACCAGACACTTGACGCTGTCATCAAGCTTTTCCGCGAGAAGGGCTCTGATGCTTGGTTTACCGACGATCCTAAGACCTATTTAGGAGACGCTTGCGTCTGTCCTAAGTGTGGCGGCCACAATCTCAAGACAAATAAGGATATTTTGGACGTTTGGTGGGATTCTGGTGTTTCTCACACTGCTGTTTGCAAACACCGTCCAAACCTTAAGTTCCCAGCTGATATGTATCTTGAGGGCTCCGACCAGCACCGTGGTTGGTTCATGAGTTCTCTCATGACTTCTGTTGGAGCCTACGGAGTTGCTCCTTACAAGTCTGTTGTCTCACAGGGCTTTACGCTTGATGGTCAGGGACGCAAGATGAGTAAGTCTCTGGGCAATGTCATTGATCCAAATGCCGTTTGCGCTGAGCGTGGCGCAGATGTCCTACGCCTTTGGGTTGCTTCTGTTGACACTTCAACTGACGTTCCTTGCGATGACGCCATTCTTTCCCAGGTAGGCGATGCATACCGTAGGTTCAGAAACACCCTGCGCTTCCTTCTTGGCGAGCTCGAGGGCCAGTTTGATCCTGCTACCGATGCAGTTGCTGTAGCGGACCTTGAAGAGTATGACCGTCTTGTTCTTGCACGTATGTGCGAGGTTCATGCTGCAGTTACTGAGGCTTACGAGGGATATCGTTTCAACAATGTCTTCCGCACTCTCTACGACTACATCATCGAGCTTTCCAATGGCTACTTGAACGCAACTAAGGACCGCATGTACTGCGATGCTGCAGATTCTGCAACACGCAGAAGCGCTCAGACTGTTTGGGCAGAGATTCTCTCCATGCTTGTTCATGACCTGCAGCCAATTCTTGTTTACACCACCGACGAGGCTATGCAGTTCCTGCCAGAGTCTATGCGTGACGGTCAGAAGTACGCAGCTCTTCTCGACTGGTATAAGGCTCCTATGGGCACTGACGAGTACACATCACTGCTTCCTGCATATCAGGTACTGGTTGATGCTCGCGCCGCATACACTAAGGCATATGAGACTGCTCTTGAGGCAGGTGTTGTTACCGAGAAGACCACGCAGGCTACTCGTGCAGAGGTTACCCTTACCGCTGAGCAGGCTGCATCCATTTCTCATGCTGGCCTTGACTTTGCTGAGGCATTTGTCTGCTCTGAGGTTACCGTCTCCGAAGGTTCTGAGCTGAGCGTAAGCGTCTATCCTGCAAACGGCGAGCGCTGCGACCGTTGCTGGAACTATCGCGAGCTTGGTGAGGATCACCTTTGCCACCGCTGCCACGACGTTGTTGCGTAAATGAACACTGACCAGCAGCAACATACAACTCACACGCTAGTGACCCGCCTTGCAGTTCTCTGCGGGGCGGGCGCTGTTGCCTGCGTGCTTGACCAGGTAACCAAGCTCTGGGTACGAACCTCAATTCCAGAGAGAACCGCAGTACCTTTTATCCCAGGAGTTATGGAGCTCTTCCACGTAAGTAACACCGGTGCAGCGTTTTCTGTGGGCTCTGGAAATGCCCTCTTTTTTGTGGCTCTCACTGCCGTGGTTATCGCCGCTCTTGTGGGCTTTGTAGTTCGCGAGAAGAACCTCCCGCTGCCGCTTATTGCGCTTTTGGGAGGCGTCGCAGGTGGAGGAATTGGTAACGCTATTGACCGTGTTTTGTATGGTCAGGTTACTGATTTCTTTGCAACAACATTTATTAATTTTGCCGTGTTTAATGTGGCGGACATTTTCGTGACCTGCGGCATCCTTATTGCTTTTGTGTACTGGATAATCTGGGACAAAAAGCAGCAGGGTAGCGGCAATGAATGAGCGTATCGTTGACATACTAGTTGGACCAGAAGGGGACGGCGTCAGATTAGATGCGTTCCTTTCTGCCCAAGATACACTTCCCTCAAGAAGTGCCTGCGCAAAGCTGGTAGAAGAGGGAAGAGTAACCATCAACGCTACGCTGGCTACCTCCAAGTCAGAAAAACTTATGTTGGGCGATAGACTCTTAGTGTCTCTTCCAGACGCACAGCCTCAAACGGGACTTTTACGTCCAAACCCAGATATTCCCCTTGATATTCGCTTTGAGGACCAGTACCTCATAGTGCTCTCAAAGCAGATTGGTCTAGTTTGCCATCCATCGCCTGGCCACGTTGATGACACTCTGGCAAATGCGCTGGTAGCACACTGTGGCTACGAGCACTTAGGAATGCTTCAGGGAGAAGAACGTCCTGGTATTGTGCATCGTCTTGATATGGATACGTCTGGTCTTATGCTGGCAGCAAAGTCAGACGAGGCGCAAAAGGCCCTTCAAGACCTCATTAGGCTGCGCGTGCTTGACCGACGCTACATTGTGCTGGTGCAAGGCTATGTTGCCCACGATTCTGGCACCATTGAAACGGGTATTGCTCGCTCAACGCGAGACCGTCTCAAAATGACCGTATCAGACGCGCCTGGCGCACGAGAGGCCATTACCACCTTTAGAACGCTTGAGCGCTTTGAAGCGGGCAGAAAAGGCGAGGGCTACTCGCTTCTAGAGTGCCACCTCTATACAGGTCGTACACATCAGATTAGAGTTCACATGCGCCACATTGGCCATCCTGTTGTTGGCGATCAGCTTTATGGCAAAAAAGATACAAGCCTTAACCTTGGACTTAACAGACAGTTTTTACACTCCTGGCATGTTCAGTTTGAGCACCCTTTTACGGGCGAGAATATCGTGGTAGCAGACACACTACCAAAAGACCTGCAAGAAGCCCTACTCTCTCAGAGCACTATGTCTATGGGAAGAACTTCTGTAGGAGATGAGATTTGTCCACAGTTGTTCAAAGCTTAATTTCACGTTCACGTCTATTTCGGCTAAACTAATACATTAGTGAGATTTACATTTTGTTGTAGGTGCAGCTTGAGTTTTGGCTGTTGATATGAGCTTAGGGATGTTATATGCCATTGCAATTTAACAGACTCGGTATCACACCAATCGTTGTTTTTAACTTTATTATCTGGCTTTTCTTTACACTCGCATACTTCTATCAGATTGTGTATATCCTTCGCGTCTTAGTTAAGGGTGAGGTAAAGCTTCCAAAGGCAAAAAAGCAGCACCGCTACGCTTTCTTTATTGCTGCCCACAACGAAGAGCCAGTTATTGGCAATCTTGTCAGGTCTATTCTTTCTCAGGATTATCCTCGAGAGCTGATGGATGTCTTTGTTGTTGCAGACGCTTGTACTGATAAAACAGCTGAAGAGGCAAGAAAAGCTGGAGCAATTACTTGGGAGAGAAATGACCTTGCTCGTAAAGGTAAGAGCTGGGTTATGGATTACGGTTTTGATCGTATTCTTAATGAGTACGGTGACAAATATGAGGCTTTCATTATTATGGACGCCGATAACCTGGTTTCTCCAAGCTACTTGAAGATTATGAATCAGGCTTTTGACGCAGGATATCTTGTCTGCACCAGTTACAGAAACTCAAAGAATTTTGATTCTAGCTGGGTAAGTTCTGCCTATGCTACCTGGTTTATGCGTGAGGCAAAGTTCTTGAATAACGCCCGTATGATGATGGGCACTAGCTGCGCTGTTTCTGGTTCCGGCTGGATGGTTTCTTCTCGCATTATTAAAGGTATGCATGGATGGGATTTCCATACCCTCACCGAGGATATTCAGTTCTCTACCTTCTGCAGCGCTCATAACATCCAAATTGGTTATGCGCCTGCAGAGTTCTTTGATGAGCAGCCTTTAACTTTTAAGGCGTCATGGACACAGCGCATGCGTTGGACAAAAGGCTTCTACCAGGTGTTCTTCTCGTATGGCTTTGATTTAATTAAGGGTATTTTTAAGGGTCAATTTGCCTCATACGATATGCTGATGACCATTGCTCCAGGCATGATTTTGACGCTGCTTTCAGCCTTTATTAATGGCACCTACCTGCTGGTTGGTTATTTGAGCCACGGCTTTGTTGCTACTGATGCAGAGATTGCTATGAGCGTGGGATCTTTGGTCATGACGGTTTTCTCGATGTATGCGGTCTTCTTTGTTCTGGCGCTTATTACTACTATCTCGGAGTACAAGCATTTCCACGTGAAGAAGAAGTGGCGTATTTTTACCAATCTCTTTACGTTCCCTATTTTTATGATGACGTATATCCCTATTACCGTTGCGGCTTTGTTCAAAAAGGTTGAGTGGGTTCCTACTAAACATGACATTGCTGTTAACTTTGAGGATGTTATTGCTTCAAGTGGGAGTTCAAATTAAATAATTAGCTCCACTGGTGGTACAATGCCAAAACACGTTGAGCATGACCGGTAGGTCAGGAGGGAGCCAAAAACAATGGCAAAGTTCTTCGAAGGCGAATCGCATACATTTTCTGAGTATCTTTTGGTTCCTGGCTATTCATCAGCTGAGAACATCCCCGCAAATGTTTCTTTGAAGACTCCTCTGGTAAAGTTTAAGCGTGGCGAGAAAAGCGCAATTGAGCTCAACATTCCTATGGTGTCTGCAGTAATGCAGTCAGTTTCTGGTCCTCGTCTGGCAATTGCCTTGGCCCAGCAGGGCGGCATTGCCTTTATTTATGGCTCTCAGTCTGCTGAAAATGAAGCTCAGATGGTTCGCGAGGTTAAGAGCTACAAGGCAGGCTTTGTTGTTTCTGACTCCACCCTTACTCCAGAGATGACCCTTGGTGACGTGCTTGATCTTAAAGAGAAGACTGGTCACTCCACTATGCCTGTCACAGATGACGGCACTTCTCGCGGTAAGCTCGTGGGCATTGTTACCTCTCGTGACTATCGCCCTTCTCGCGATGATCGCTCTAAGCTGGTATCTGAGTTTATGACTCCAGCTGATAAGCTTATTACCGCAGCTGAGGATACCTCCCTCAAAGTGGCAAATGACCTTATCTGGGACAACAAGCTCAACACCCTTCCTATTGTCGATAAGAACGGCCATCTGGTCAGCCTTGTATTCCGCAAGGATTATGATTCCCACAAGTCTGCCCCAGATGAGCTTCTTGATGACTCTAAGCGCTACATGGTTGGCGCTGGTATTAATACTCGTGACTATGAGACCCGTGTTCCTCTGCTTGTTGATGCAGGCGCTGATGTTTTATGCATTGACTCTTCTGAGGGCTATTCCGAGTGGCAGAAGCGTACGCTTGAGTGGGTTCGTGCAACTTACGGCGATTCCGTGAAGATTGGCGCAGGTAACGTTGTAGATGCTGAGGGCTTCCGCTTCTTGGCAGAGGCTGGCGCTGACTTTATCAAGATTGGTATCGGCGGCGGTTCTATCTGCATCACTCGTGAGCAGAAGGGCATTGGTCGTGGCCAGGCAACCTCTGTCATTGATGTTGCTCGCGCTCGTGATGAGTACTTTGAGGAGACTGGCATCTATATTCCAATCTGCTCTGACGGTGGAATTGTCTACGACTATCACATGACTCTGGCCCTTGCTATGGGTTCTGACTTCATGATGCTTGGTCGTTACTTTGCTCGATTTGATGAGAGTCCTTCTGACCGCGTTATTGTTAACGGCTCTTACATGAAGGAGTACTGGGGCGAGGGTTCTGCACGTGCTCGCAACTGGCAGCGCTATGACCTTGGCGGCAATAAGCGCGGCCTTTCCTTTGTTGAGGGCGTTGATTCCTACGTTCCATACGCGGGTCCTTTGAAGGATGGCGTTGAGGCATCACTCCTGAAGGTCAAGTCCACCATGTGCAACTGCGGCGCTCTTGATATTCCAGAACTCCGCGATAAGGCAAAGATTACACTTGTCTCTTCAACTTCAATTGTTGAGGGTGGCGCACACGACGTCTTGCTGAAAGATTCAAACCAGCAGGTCAGCTACAATTTCCGTTCATAACTCACAGGATTTATGGACTACGAGCGTCACCAAGTATTTTGCTTGGTGACGCATCGCTATAAGAAAGGGGAACTCGTGGAAAACGAGGAAGTACAGAACGTATCCGATACAGGTGATTTTCCTGCCTACGACGCTGAGGCCATTGAAACTAAGTGGCAGCGTGTCTGGGAAGAGCAGAATCTTTACAAGACAGAAGAAGACAGCTCAAGGCCTAAAAAATACGTTCTAGAGATGTTCCCTTATCCTTCGGGCGATCTTCATATGGGTCACGCTCGTAACTACACCATTGGCGATGCTATGGCTCGTCAGGCTCGTATGCGTGGCTTTGACGTTTTGCATCCAATGGGCTTTGATGCCTTTGGCCTTCCTGCAGAAAATGCTGCTATTAAGCACAATACGCAGCCTTCTGTGTGGACTCATAAAAATATTGATCAGGCTGTAAAGACCATGTTCCGCATGGGCTTTGCTTACGACAAAGACCGCATGTTTAACACCTGTGACCCTGAGTACTACAAATGGGGTCAGTGGATCTTCCTCAAGATGCTTGAGAAGGGTCTGGTATATCGTGCAACAAGCCCTGTTAACTGGTGTCCTAACGACAAAACTGTTCTTGCAAACGAGCAGGTAGTTAACGGTAAGTGCTGGAGATGTGGCGCGGTTCCAGAGAAACGCGAGCTCTCTCAGTGGTATCTACGCATCACTGATTACGCTCAGGAGCTCCTCGACGACCTTGATCAGCTTGAGGGCTGGCCAGAGCGCGTTCGTGCTATGCAGGCAAACTGGATTGGCCGCTCCGAGGGTGCAGAAATTGACTTTACCCTGGCAGATATCGATGGTGTCACGCCAACCGATACCAAGATGACCGTCTTTACTACTCGTGCAGATACCATCTATGGCTGCACCTTCATGCTGCTTCCACCAGAGTCTAAGCTTGCTGCTGAGCTGGTAGGGGATTCAGAGTACAAGGGTGCCTTTGACGCTCTTCACGAGGAGGCCGTAAAGGTTTCTTCCATTGATCGTCAGGGTACAGACCGCGAGAAACACGGTGTGTTCACCGGCCGTTACGCAATTAATCCAGTCACCGGTCAGACCGTACCAATTTGGGTTGCTGACTACGTCCTTCTTGACTATGGCACTGGTGCTGTTATGGGTGTTCCATCAGGTGATAAGCGCGACTTTGATTTTGCTAAGAAGTATGACCTGCCTATTGTTCCTATCATTTGCGAAGAGGGAACCGATATCTATGAGGAGCTCAAGGGAGTTTCCGAGTACAAGGTAACCTCCGTTGACTGGGACGGACCAATGGATACCGTTGGTATTCTTGTCCAGTCCGGTCCTTTCACTGGACTTCGTGGTGGTAAGCATTCCGAGGCAGAAGAGGCTGTTGTTGCCTATCTGACTGAGCACAACGTTGGCCGCCGAACTGTTCAGTTCCGCCTTCGTGACTGGCTCATCTCAAGGCAGCGTTATTGGGGCAATCCAATTCCAATGATTCACTGCGATTGCTGCGGTGACGTCCCTGTTCCTTATGACCAGCTCCCTGTTACGCTTCCAGATAATCTTGATTTGGCGGCAGGAGACACTCTTGCTGAGTGCAAGGAGTTTGTAGAGACCACCTGTCCTCAGTGCGGCAAACCCGCCAAGCGTATCACTGATACCATGGATACTTTCACCTGCTCTAGCTGGTATTATCTGCGCTACTGCGATCCACACAACACCGAACTTCCTTTCTCTAAAGAATCAGTGGATCGCTGGATGCCGGTAGATAACTACATTGGCGGCATTGAGCACGCAATTCTGCACCTTTTGTATTCTCGTTTCTTTACTAAGGTCCTTCGTGACCTGGGCATGATTGCTATTGATGAGCCATTTAAGAACCTGATGACCCAGGGCATGGTCAAGGATGAGCACGGCGACACCATGTCAAAGTCAAAGGGTAATGTTGTACCTCCAAGCTCTGTCATTGAGCCTTATGGTGCAGATACGATGCGTCTTGCCATTCTCTTTGTTGCTCCACCAGAGAAGGATTTTGACTGGGACGAGAAGGTCGTTGCAGGTGCAAACCGCTTTATCAAGCGTGCGTGGCGTATAGTTTGGGAGCTTTCTCGCACCGCTGATGCTTCTGTCGTACTCGACCACACTACCTTGGACCCTAAGGCACTTGAGCTCAACCGTGTTCTCAATGCCATGGGAATCCGTTGCACCACTGAGTTTGACAAGGGCCAGTTCAACACTGCAATTTCTGCAGTCATGGAGCTTGTTAATGCGGCAAGTGCCTATATCAATGAGGTTCCTGCAGAGTCCAGAGATGTAGCACTTTGCTACAAGGTTGCAAATGACGTTGTAGCTATGCTGGCGCCAATCATTCCTCACTGGGCAGAGGAACTCAGCCACGAGGCTCTGGGCAAAGACATTCCTGTCTATCATCAGCCATGGCCAGAGTTTGATCCTGAACAGGCAAAGAGCAATACCGTAGAGATTGCTGTTCAGCTCAAGGGTAAGGTCCGCGCTCGTATTGAGGTTTCTGCCGATGCTTCTGAGGAAGAGCTCACTGCGGCCGCAACTGAGGCTATTGCTGATCAGCTTGAGGGCAAAGAGATTAGAAAAGTTATTGTAGTTAAGGGACGACTTGTGAATATCGTTGCCTAACAGCAAAAACACTTGACGAGAAGCCCTTTATCTCGTAATATGTCTATAAACGTAGTTGTTATTAGTTGGAAGTGGGGTTGAGTTTTGACCCCGCTTCCTTTCTGTATGTAGATGAGGAGGTCAAATGCAAAACGAAGGTGCAACACAGAAAATCTTGTCTGCACTAGAGCAGGCTGCACTCAATCACCACATTGATATTGTTGATGTTGAGATTGTTGGTTCTTCTAAGAATCCTGTGGTTAGGGTAAGAATTGACCATGATGATGAGAAGGCAGAGACCATTTCTCTTGATGAAGTTGCTCAAGAAACATCATGGATCTCAGAGACCATAGATGAGCTTGATCCATTCCCAGCATCATTTACCTTGGAGGTTTCTTCTCCAGGAATGGCTCGTCCGCTTCGCCGCGCAAAAGACTTTGAGCGCTTTGCAGGGGAAGAGATTCAGCTTCAGACTACCGCCACAGAGGGACGCCGTAAATTTACCGGCAAACTCTTGGGCATTGAGGGTACAACTATCTCAATCCAGACAGAAGATGAAGTCTGTACTGTTGATTTGTCTGAGTTAAAGAAGTGCGTTATTAAACCAGTTTTTGATTTCTCGGCCTCAGCCAAGAAGTAGATAGAGAGGATTATTCATGGCATCTGAAATGATGGAAGCTTTGATGTTGCTTTGCCAGGAGAAGCACATCGATGAGTTGTATCTTCTGGACCGTTTGGAGCAGTCTCTGGCAAAAAGCTATGCTGACGTCCTCCATCTTGATTTTGGCGCCCGTGTCACCATTGATAGGGCTACTGGCCGTGTCTACGTCTACGAGCTTGTCCCTAAGGGTGAGCCAGATGAGGAGACTGGTGAGTACACTGAGTTTGACGAGGTAGACGTAACTCCTCCAGATACCAGCCGTATTGCTGCACAGCATGCTAAGGCAGAGATTAAGACCCTTGTGCGCAATGCCGCCCGTGCTCAGATTTATGATGAGTTCCGTGGCCGCATTGGTGACATCATCACAGGTACTGTTCTTCAGTCCACTCCTGATTTCACCATCATTAAGATTCGTGAGGGTGTTGAGGCAGAGCTTCCACACTTTGATCAGCGCCGTTTCCCTGATGAGCGCGATGAGCGTCCAGCAGGCGAGCGTTACCTTCACAACCAGCGCATTAAGGCAATTATCGTAGACGTTCGCGATCCTAATGCAACTCAGCCAGCAGTTCGTGGTGAGCGTCAGCGTCCACCAATTGTTGTTTCTCGTACCCACCCAGATCTTATTCGTCGTCTCTTTGAGCTTGAGGTTCCAGAGGTTTATGACGGTGTTGTAAGCATCCGCTCCATTGCTCGTGAGGCTGGCGTTCGCTCCAAGATTGCTGTTTCTTCCGTTGACGAGCGCCTTGATCCAGTTGGTGCTTGCGTTGGTCCTAAGGGCAGCCGTGTTCGCACCGTAGTTTCTGAGCTCCGTGGAGAGCGCGTTGACGTTGTGCCTTGGTTTGACGATGCTGCTCGTTGCGTTGCATCGGCACTTTCACCTGCACGCGTTTCTCGCGTTATTGTTGATGGTGCTACGGGACACGCAACTGTTATTGTTCCTGATGATCAGCTGTCTTTGGCAATTGGTAAAGAGGGCCAGAATGCTCGCCTTGCTGCTCGCCTAACTGGTCTTCACATTGACATCAAGAACGAATCCCTTGCTGCAAGTATTCTGAACAACCTTCCTGAGGTTGTTGAAGAGACTGTTGACGAGGAAGAGATTGCTCATCGTTGCAAGTATGTGAGCCCTAACGGAACTCCTTGCCGCAATATGGCAAGACCTGGTTCTGATTTCTGCGGCATTCATGATGACATGGAGAATGCAGAGATTTCTTCTGATCCAGACTCACTGATCTAGTCAACTACCCGTAACTATCCCGTCAACCGGAAGGTTTTCATATATGGCAAAAATGCGTGTACATGACCTTGCCAAAGAATATGGTATGCAGAGCAAGGAATTGCTCGAGCACCTTGCGGACATGAAGATTCCTGCAAAGTCTGCTTCTTCTACGCTTGAAGATGCATATATCTCTATTGTTCGTAAGAAACTCCAGCCTATTATGGAGGCTCGTGCCGCCGAAATTGCAGCTCAGAAGGCTGCTGAGGAAGAGGCTGCTGCCAAAGAGGCAAAGGCTGCTGCAGAGGCAGCGGAGGCTGAGCGACTTGCTGCAGAGGCAAGGCGTGAGGCTGAGCGTGCAGAGGAAGAGAAGAAGCGCGCAAAAGAGGAGGCTGCTCGCAAGAAAGAAGAGGAGCGCCGCCGCGCTGAGGAAGAGAAGAAGCGCCTTGAGGCTGAAGAGGCCGAGCGTAACCGCGTAAAGGATACCGCTCCTAAGGCTGCTCCTTCATTCAATAACCTGCTTGACCAGATTGCTCAGCAGGAAGAGGTATTGAAGCAGCAGGCAGCGGAGTCCGCTGCTCAGAAGAAGGCTGAGAAGGGACCTAGAAACCACGCTCGCGCTAATGCAAGCGAGGCAAGTGGCGCTTCCACTCGCCATAACTTCAAGAATGAGCGCGATGACGCTTCCCTGTCTGATGAGCGTCCCGGTAAGCGCAAGAAGAACCGTCGCGGTGGAGATGACGGAGAAGACCGTTATAGCCGCATGGCGCGTGAGGCTGAGGCTTACAACAGAAGCCGCGTTTTAGATGAGGCTCGCGTTGCTATTGAAGAGGCAAGCCGTGAGTCCACTGGTCGCCGTAAAAAGCGCAAAGAGCGTCGTCAGAAGCAGGCTGCAGAGGCTGCTATGGAGCAGCGTATTGAGGAAGCACTTGCAAACGACCAGGATATTTCCCAGCTTGATACCGTAAAGGTACCTCAAGGCTCTACTGTTTCTGAGCTTGCTGAGCTTCTGGGCGTTTCTGCAAATGACATCATTAAGCGCCTGTTCCTGCTTGGCAATCCTCTGACGCTTACCGAGACCATGTCTGATGAGCTTATTGAGATTGTTGCTGATGACCTTGGTCGCCAGATTAAGATTATGTCCAAGGAGGAGGAGAATTCCTTCACCTTCTACGATGATCCTAAGGATTTGAAGCCACGTCCTCCAGTAGTTACCGTCATGGGTCACGTTGACCACGGTAAGACATCACTTCTGGACGCAATCCGTCACACTGGCGTTGCAGCTGGCGAGGCTGGCGGCATTACTCAGGCAATCGGTGCTTCTCAGGTCACCATTAACGGCCGTGAGATTACCTTCATCGATACCCCAGGTCACGAGACCTTTACCGCAATGCGTGCTCGCGGTGCAAAGGTCACCGATATTGTCATCTTGATTGTTGCTGCAGACGACGGCGTTATGCCTCAGACCATTGAGTCTATTAACCACGCAAAGGCTGCTGGTGTTCCAATTGTTGTTGCAGTCAACAAGATTGATAAGCCAGGCGCAGATCCTACCCGTGTTCGTCAGGAGCTCACCGAGTACGGTGTTATTCCTGAGGAGTGGGGCGGACAGAACATGTTTGTTGACATCTCCGCTAAGCAGAATTTGGGCATCGACGATCTTCTCGAGACCATTCTTTTGCAGGCAGATGTCCTTGAGCTGAAGGCCAATCCAGACACCTTTGCGTCTGGTAACGTTCTTGAGGCTAAGCTTGACCGTGGTCGCGGCTCTGTTGCTACTGTTCTGGTCACACGCGGTACGCTCCACATCGGCGACGCTCTTGTTGCTGGTATGGCATTTGGACGCGTCCGCGCAATGCTTGATCCTAAGGGCAACGCAGTTACTACCGCTGGTCCTTCTGATGCAGTTGAGATTCTTGGTCTGCAAACCGTTCCTGGCGCAGGCGATGAGTTCCGCGTCTTCCAGGAGGAGCGCGATGCTCGTGAGCTTGCTGATCAGCGTGCTCTTAAGGCTCGTATTGAAGAGCAGAACCGTGTTAAGCACGTTACCCTCGAGAACCTCTTTGACACCATGGCTGACCGTGACGTCAAGGAGCTCAACCTCATCATCAAGGCTGACGTTCAGGGCTCCATCGAGGCTCTCCAGGATTCTCTGGACAAGATGGATCAGTCCGAGGTTCGTATCAGCACCATCCACTCTGCTGTTGGTGGCATTACCGAGACAGACGTTGTTCTCGCTGACGCATCCAACGCAATTATCATTGGCTTTGGCGTCCGTCCAGATGCAAAGGCTAAGCTTGCTGCAGAGCGCGTAGGTGTTGAAATCAGAACGTATAGCGTTATCTACAAGGCAATCGAAGAGATTGACGCAGCTCGTATTGGTATGCTTAAGCCAACTGAGCAGGAAGTCCAGACCGGCGTTGCTGAAGTTCGCGATACCTTCAAGGTACCTAAGGTTGGTATTGCTGCCGGCTGCATGATTTCTGATGGTGAGATTTCCCGCGACGATAACATCCGCCTCATCCGTGATGGCTTTGTTGTCTACGATGGAAAGATTGCATCGCTCAGGCGCTTCAAAGACGACGTTAAGAGCGTTAAATCCGGCTACGAATGCGGTATTGGCCTTGAGAACTTCCAGGACATCAAGCCTGGCGACCAGCTTGAGGGCTATCGCATTGAGCAGGTGGCTCGTACCGAGTAAGAAGGGACAGCATGAAACAGAATCAGTTTTCTCGTCGTACTAATGAGATTGCTCGAGAAAAGCTCAGCTGGATCCTTTTGTTTGAAATTTCCGACCCTGATCTCCAGCTTGTGACTGTCACAAGCTGCGAGGTCTCGGTCGATAAGTCCTTTATGCGTGCCTATGTAAGCTGTGAGCCTGATCGCTACGAGAAGGTCCTTGCAGCTCTTAAGCGTGCAAAGGGCAGGATTCGCTCGCTTTTGGGTCATGCGCTGAACTGGCGTGTAACTCCTGAGCTTGATTTTAAAATTGATACTACTACCGATGAGGCTGAGCGCATTGCTCAAGCCCTTGAGGTTGTTCCACCAACGCTTGGTGTTGAGAAAGACGAGTTTGGATACCCTCTAGCTTCTGATGAAGAGAAATCTGACGAGGAGGCGTAAGTAAGTGACGTCACTGAATACAAAAGTCAGTCGTCCAGAGTTTGACGAGGTTATAGCTCTGATTGAGCAGGCCTCGTCAATCGTTGTTTGCGCGCATACTTCTCCTGATGGAGATGCGATTGGCTCTGGATTAGCACTTTCTTCCATTATTCAGAGAAGATGGCCTAGCAAAACTGTCACCAATCTTTTGGCAGATGCTGATGGAGAAGTACCACGCATTTACAAGTTTCTTGATGGTACTAAGAGCTTTGTCCCTGCAAATAAGTACGAGGGAACTCCAGATCTTTTTATCTGCGTAGATCTTTCTACTGCAGGTCGTTTGGCTGATGCAGAAGCGCTGATGGAGCGCTCTAAGACGGTAGCAGTGCTTGATCACCACCCTTATAACAACGTGTATTGGAATGCAGGACTTGTGCGTCCTGATGCGGCGGCAACTGGCGTCATTATCACCGAGTTTGCCTGTCATTTAGGTGCAGAACTTATTCCATCTGAGGCACAATGCCTTATGTGTGCGCTGGTAACTGATACTGGTCGTTTCCAGTATCAAAACGCTGACGGCGAGGCTTTTGAGGTAGCAAGTTTGCTGGTAGAAGCAGGTGCTTCTCCATCTCAGATTGCGCTCCATGTCTACCAGAGTGACCGCTTGGCCTATCTTCATCTTGCCGCAAAGGTTATGGGTCGTATTCGCACCTTTGGTGAGGGTCGTGTTGCCTATAGCTACGTTACTACCGCAGATCTTTCTGCATCAGGTGTTCCTCTAGCAGAGATGGATGGCCTGGTAGATGTTGTGCGCTGTGTTGAGGGAACAGAGATTGCTCTCTTCCTCAAAGAGGTTGCTGGCGGAAAAGTTCGCGGCAACTTGCGTTCCAAATCTCAGCTAGATATTTCTGGCGTAGCTCGTCAAATGGGTGGCGGCGGACACACTGCAGCCGCAGGCTTTACCGCTGAAGGCACCATTGACGATGTGTTTACCCAGATAGTCCCTCTGCTCATCGATCTTCTCGCGCTTGACAAGGAGTCATAGGTGAAGCGAGGAGCTAGTGGAATTAACGCACTTATTGCTGTTGACAAACCGCTTGGGCTGACCAGCCATGACGTGGTTTCTCGTGTTCGCCGTGCATTTGGCGAGAAACGCGTGGGGCATGCAGGCACTTTGGATCCTAATGCAAGTGGCGTGCTGGTAGTGGGCATTGGACTTGCTACAAAGCTTTTGGGCCTTCTGACGCTTGACCGTAAGGGATATGTAGCCGACATTTCGTTTGGGGCTCGTACCTCAACCGATGATGCAGACGGTCAGGTCGTAGCCACTGCTGCTGTCCCAGAAAATCTGTGCGATGAAGAGTTTGCTCGCGCCGCATGCACAAAGCTGGTGGGTACGGTAGACCAGCTTCCACCTGCAGTTTCTGCAATCTCAGTTGATGGCAAACGTGCCTATCAGCTTGTTCGTGAAGGTAAGACGCCAGAGCTTGCAGCTCGTAGAGTCTCTATTTACGAAGCTACTCTTTTGGCGGTGCGCAAACCTTCTACTACGGATGAATCACTGGTATGGACGGTTGCGTTTGACGTTTCAAAAGGCACCTACATTAGAAGTATTGCTCGAGACCTTGGTCAGTCTCTTGGAACAGAGGCTCATATTAGTGGCCTGAGAAGGACGTTCTCTGGTCCAATCACGCTCGGTAGCTGCGCTTTATTAGAAGAACTTGAACAAAGCCCAGCTCAGGTGCTTGAAGCTAAACGCCTCAATCCAACTGAGGTTCTGGGATACCCTGTGCACAGGTTGACTGCAGCAGAATACAAGTGTGTTGAGGTTGGAAAACGTTTTGGTATTCCAGAAGATCTCTCTGAGATTGCTCATAACTCGCTGGTCAGCCTTGTGTGGAATGAGACTCTCGTAGGAATTTGGTCAAGGCAGGGCTCCTGCCTTGTCTGCCAGACAAACTTCTCTCAAGGTATTTTGTGTAAGTAAGGATGCACGTTGAACAAGGTAGAACGCATAGCACAATCCGTTTTGTATAGAAGTGAGTTTCCGGCTCCACGTGAGCTTGGTGATGCCGATTTCTATACCTTGCGTTCTGATTGCTACAAGCAACCTTGCGTGTGCGTGCTTGGTGTCTTTGACGGACTTCATGAGGGCCACCAAGGGCTTCTCGCTAGCGCAAAAAAGGACGCCGAAGCTCGCAATGTACCACTTGTTGCTGTGACGTTTCTGCCAGACCCTGTTGAGGTGCTGTTTGATGGGTCTCCTCGACGATTACTCTCGGGAGAAGATAGACTTCGTGCACTTGCCGCATGGGGAGTGGATGGCATCTTGGTACATCACTTTACCCGCGAGTTTGCGGCATTGAGCGCTACGCAATACGTTGAGGACAAGCTGCTTCCAAGTGTTTCGGCTGTGTCCGTTCATGTGGGTTCTGACTTTGGCCTGGGCGCACAAGGAGCTGAAGGAAGCGCGTTGCTCACCTCGCTTGGGCATAAGCATGGCTTTGAAGTTCACGCCCATGAGCTCTTTTGCTCAGGTGGACAGAAAATCTCTGCAACTCGCATTAGGGACTTGCTTGAGCAGGGTAAAGTTGAGGAAGCGGCAAGCCTGTTGGGCCGCTGGCACTTTGTGAGTGGCGTAGTCAAACACGGTCGAGGCCAGGGTACTGGTTTTGGTTTTCCAACTGCAAATGTTTCGCTTGACCTGCGTGATTGCATTCCTCAAGATGGCGTGTATGCGTGCTATGTGGTTCACGGCGCAACAGCATGGCCCGCTGCGGTTAATGTGGGAAAAGCTCCGTCATTTCAGTCTCAAACAGAACCTTTACTTGAAGCTAATCTCCTAGGTTTTAGCGGCAACTTATATGATTCGCAGGTTCAAACGGTATTTGTGAAGAGACTGAGGGAATCTAAAAAATTTGATTCGCTTGAAGAGCTCAAGTGTGCCGTTCGTGGAAATATAGATTGGGTAGCCCAGAATCTGGGTACGACTTCATATA
>CALIAD010000176.1 GCA_938041635.1 uncultured Atopobium sp. | reverse complement strand
AGAATCGATCCTTTGTATAGTTGTGAATGTAACGCTCGGAAATTCTGTTGAAGATGATAACGGAAATCACCAGACAAAGTGCCAAGTATGGCAAGATACGTGGAGTAAGAGGTGCAATACGGAAGAAGTCCTGTGCTACCGTGCATCCACCAACAACAATGGCAATGCATACAACAAGAAGTGCAATGCGGAGCTTGGTAAGCGGCAAAGAAATCCTTCTGAGCAGCGCAAAACCAACTGTTGCGGTGGTGATAAGCGCCATCGTAGACACCTGAGACAAGTTGAGCTTAAACAGATGACCTGCAGTCATAAGGAGCGCAAGCGTGATGGTAACCGCAATAGAGGCTGGAAGGGACTTGCGCAAAATGTTGACCAAGAAGTTTCCCTTTACGCGGTCGTGATTTGGCTCAAGTGCCAGCACAAACGATGGCAGGCCAACGGTTGCAAATGAAAGCAGCGACATCTGAACAGGAATAAAAGGATATGGTGGCGCAATAATGCAATAGAGCGCAAGTGCTGCCGTGTAAACCGTCTTAACAAGAATGAGCGCAGCAGAGCGCTGAAGGTTATTGATAGAGCGTCTACCCTCAGCAACAACTTCTGGCATGTGCGCAAAGTCGTTATCTGCCAGAACAATCTCTGCAACGTTTCTAGCTGCGGCAGAACCTGAAGCAACAGAGATAGAGCAGTCCGACTGCCTCAGAGCCAGGATGTCGTTTACGCCGTCTCCGGTCATGGCAACGGTGTGGCCAAGATTCTGAAGTGCAATAACAAGCTGGCGCTTCTGCTCTGGCGTAACGCGGCCAAATACATGGTACTTCTCGACAGCTGCAGAAATATCTGCTTCTGTGTGCAGCGTAGTTGCGTCTACCCAACCGTCGGCATGAGGGACTCCCGCGCGCTCAGCAATAGCAGAGACGGTACGAGGGTCGTCGCCTGAAATAACACGCAGGTCAACGCCTTGCTCAAGGAAGTACGCAATGGTTTGTGGAGCGGTCTCTCTAATCTGGTCCCTGAGCACCACATAACCCAGGAGCTGAGGCGTTCCCTGCAAAGTATCATTCTGGTCAAATCCATCAACGCTACAGGCAACCAGCACGCGTTCAA
>CALIAD010000175.1 GCA_938041635.1 uncultured Atopobium sp. | reverse complement strand
GGTGTGTTTTGAACTGCCTCCCATTTCTCGTGTCTAAGAAATGGGAGGCAGTTCAATTATGCAGGTCTATTTTGAAAATTTTGACTAGCGACCAGTTACTAGCGTAAGCGTTGCTTCTCCAGAAGTATTTGCTGTGCTTACGTCAACGTCAATGACGCCTGGTAGATTGCTCGCAATTTCTACAATTTGAGACACGCTGACCTCTTCAGAGAGCTTTCCGTTTGCGCGTTGCTCAAAGAGAGCGCCTGCAAGTACACCACGCATATGTTTTGCGTTATGCGATACAACACTGCGCTTTCCCGTACCAGGATCTTCTCGCTGAACAACAACTTGCAGCAGCTCGCTAGGGTGCTTTGCCGATGGCGTCCACATCTTTCTGTATTCTCCCGAGCGGCAATCCACAACTATTTGATCCTTCAGAGCGGCGTTTAACAGGGGATTAAGCTGCTTTTTCCAGTAAGTTGCAACGGTACCAACGGTGGGCAGCTTGATTGAGGCAGACAGTCTATAGTTGGGGAGAAGATCGTGCGGTCTTACAACTCCCCAGAGACCAGAGAAAATCATGATTTCTGAGTTGAGGATATCTGCTGGTAATGTGACCGTTTTCTGCGTGTTTTCTACCGTGACGTTTTCAAGTGTTTGGTTGAATTTTGCAGCCTCAAAAAGTACGCCAGTATAGAGATTGAGCGCGGTTGTGGTTGGAGCTTCATAGACGTCTAGGTTGTCGGCAATGTCACCGACGGTATTAGGACCAATTTTAAGCACTTGAGCTGCGTCTGCATGAGAGCATACCTGGTGTAAGTCCTTGATAAGTTCTTCTCGACAGCTGGTGAGCTCGGGGCCAAACAAAAGTGACGAGAGATCAAGAGAAGGTCCCGAGGTGGGAGCGGTTTTTCCTGATGATGGAGGAAGCAAAATAATCATGAAAATCCTTTTGATACGGGATTTTTAGTTGTTGTTTAGTTTGATTCTAATTTATGTCCGGTGTGCGTGGTAACTTTAGAAGTAAGAAAAATCGGAGAGGTGACGTATGGGCTTGCTTCTGTACAAACAACAAACAGGTGCTTTCTTATCAAACTTTGTTAAAGAGCAGTTAGAGACTTCGCTTGAGAGGTGGGGTTCTGCTCAGCTTATAGTGCCTTCTTCCGATGCTGTGCTGTTGGTTAAGAGGAAGCTTGGAGCCATCCAAGAGCTTTCTGTTGGCGTGAATGTTTCAACTTTTGATGAATGGATACGCGATCAATGGAAGTTGTATGGAAGCTCAGATCGTCTGCTTTCAAATACGCTTCGTAAGGTATTTTTCCAGCAGATTTTGGATGGAATGTCAGCTGATGAACTGGGTACTTTAACTACGAGCAAGGGTACCGTGGAGCTTCTTTCTAAGCTTGCTCCAGAGTATCTGACAGAGCTTGATCAGATTATGGCTTCCGGTCAACTTTCTGCCGGTCAGATGAGTGTATGTAAGGTGCTAGAGCGCTATAAGATGCTGCTTGAAGAAAAGTCTTACGTTGAGGTGTGTCAGTGTCTGGATTACCTACTGCAGTCCATTCCGCCGCAAGGACCTGCACTTATTTTCTCGCGAGTTGAAGATCTTTCGGAGGCGCGTCTTCGGTTTGTACGCAAGCTGTCACAGAAGCGGGACGTGGTGTTTTCTCTCTACGTGCCCGAAGGACCTGCAGGTTACGCGGCAGAGCAGCAACTAGAGTTGGTTGGCGGCCCGGGGTGCGATTGTCGTGTGGATACGGAGCCGGCGCCAGCCGCAAAAAGTCAGGAGCTCAACGATCTTCTCGCCAGGGTGTTCAGGGCCAAGGAGGGCAGTGAGGTTACGCCGAGCGGTGCAGTAACGTTTTTGTCGCCGCTGGGTCAGCATGCCGAGGCAGAGTTTATCAGCAGATATATCTCTCAGCGCGTTGAGTCTGGTAGCAAGAGCTTTGTGGTGTACACCTCAGATTCACAAAGGGTTTGGGATGCGCTCTCGCAAAAGCTTGCAGCTAAGGGGATTGCTGCTCACTATAATCGCTCAGTGCGCATTCAAGATTCACTTGCAGGCAGCGCGTTTGCCAGCTTGATTGATGCGTACGTCACGCTCAGCGAACGTGCGGAACTCGAGAAAAACATTGACTACCAGGCATCTGACCATCAGATGGGGGATATGTCGTGGTGGCCTCCACGTACTCTTACGGACTATCTGATTTCACCTATTTCAGGCATAAGCGTTGAGCGCGCGTGGATGTTGGATAAAAGCTGGCGCGGTAATAGAACGCTGTATGCCACTAGAGTGCTCGAGACGCTTTCTAAGGCAGCTATGAGCTCGCGTTTGTGCGCAGAGACCATCAAGAGCCTTGAGCTTGGCCGAATTGGCTCTGCTGCTCAGCGCATTATTGAATATCTAGCTACAGAAACATCTGATGAGCAGGCAGAGATCGTTCAATCTAATGAGTTGACACTTCAGTCTCTTCAAAATCAAGAGTCGCTTAAGGTAATGAGTAAGATTGTTTCTTCTGCTCAGGAGCTGCATGAGGCAGGACTAAAGCTCTCTCCTCAGACACTTAAATCTTTTATTGACCTCTGCAAAGATCAGATGGTCATGATGCCTGTTTCTAATGGTATCCAGTCCGATATTCAGGTGCTAATCGCTCCTGTGAGCCAAGCTCATTCTTTTGAGCCACATTCTTTTGATGCCGTCATTTTCCAAGGCATGGATACATCGAATTTTGGCGTTAAAGCATCAGACGGCGCACTTCAAGAGTTTGTTCGCCATGCGAGCAAAATGCCTAAGGTATCAGAGTTTGCACGATATCAAAGAGATTTTTATACGGCGCTTAAAACCGCTTCTACCAGCGTTGCATTTGAGAAGGTTGAACAAAAAGATGTCTTTAACGCAGTAGCTCTCAGTGAAGTTATAGCTTGCTATCCAAAAGACTATGCAAAGAAGACAGGGGTTGCACGCGGAGAAGAAGAGGTGCTGGTAAACCTGTTGCCTCAAGCTACTGACCCAGAACGTGTTGCAGAACTCCCAACAATCGAATCTGGCGAGATTGACCCTAAACTCAAAAATATCGTGGTACTCCCACGTCATTTGACTAGGGAGACCCTTGAGCAGGAATTACAGGGTCTTATAGAGGTCTCGCGAGAAGGGC
>CALIAD010000174.1 GCA_938041635.1 uncultured Atopobium sp. | reverse complement strand
GTCCACGAGCCCTGGCCAAAGAAAACGTTTGAAAGAAGCGCAGATAAGGCACCTACTAAAAAGCCCGCATGCCTGCCAAGAAACGCTCCCGCGAAGATAGCAACTGCGGAAACAGGCTTTACGTACGCGAGTGGCGCAAAGGCAATTCTTCCCGCAGCCCCTAAGGCGCTAAAGACGGCAGTAGGTACCAAATTGGCAACTGAGGGCTTCTTTGCCTCAAAACTTAACATAAATAATGCAACTGAAATGATCGCTAAAATAATTGAAGATACTGCGGCAAAATCGGGAAAATATATCATTTCAACAGCAAAAATAATAGGTGTAGCAAAGAGTGCCACAACCTCTAAGACTATTGATAACGTGTACCGATTATCCACGAGAACCTCACGCTTACCGTCAAAATAAAAATATCGAGAAGGTCTGTCTTATTTTGGCATAAGATGATTTGAAACTACAACAAGGAGGTCTTCATGATCTATCTGGGAAACTTTAGCTACAATGACGAGCTTAATTCTACTGATAACTACTGTCTTATGCCTTGCATTGTTGAGGCAGATTCCACAGATCATGCGCTTGAGCTTTTCTCGGAGCACCTTATTGAGGTTGCAAAGTCATCTGACCTGCTTGACGGTGCAAAAGAGATTTTCTTGGATTCCATTGTTGAGCTGGGAGAAGTTCCAACCACTCCTCTGATTGCTCAGTGGCAAAAGATTATGCCTGCAGGAGTTGGTCTGTGCAGCATTACCAGCGCTCTTCCAACACTTGAGTTTGATGATGAGACAGCCAATGCCTACGGCTTCAATGAGCATACTTACGATCATGAGGAAGATGAAGAGGAGCATGAGCACGAGGAGTTTGGCGACATCAACGATCTTGACGATGAGCTTCTTGAGGAGCTTGGCCAGGATGAGGAGCCGTTCTTAAGGTTCTAGCCACCTACTCTGCCGACCACACCCATGAGTTCTCAAAGAACTCTGAAGTTGGCTCTGTCAGAGAAATCTGACCATCAAAAACTAAAGAAACGTTATCAGCAACGCGCGATATCAACTGCATGTCGTGCGTTGCTATTACTATGGTTGCACCTTCTGACTGTGCGCGAGAAAGCAAATTGACAACAGCATCTTTGGTTGGGGCATCCAGGCCTTTTGTTGGCTCGTCAAGAATAAGCAGACGCGCTTTTGTAAGCAGCACTTTTAAGAGAGCTAAGAGTTGCTGCTGTCCACCAGACAAATCGTATGGATGAGAAGACATAAGCTTCTGATATGTTGTGCGAGCAAGAAGTCCCGAAGCTTCCAGAAGCTCCTGAACATCCTGGTCAGAATAGGCGCCACTCTGCTGCCACTGAGCAAGCTCCTCGCCCACACTTAGGCAGGTAAAGAGCAGCTCGGGATCTTGTGGAATGTATCCTTGGGATTGCTGGAGCTGGTTGTAGATATGTCCGCGTCTTGGACGGAGAACACCCGCTGCAAGCTTAAGCAGTGTTGACTTACCTGAGCCGTTGCCGCCTACGAGCGCACGAATTTCTCGCCCCGTGACCTCAAGCGAGCACTTGCTGAGTACCAGCTGCTCGCTCTGCGGATACGCAAACGTCACAGCGCTGAACTCGAGCACGGGCGTGCTGTCGGCCGCGGTGGATGCTTGGTTTGGCGCGGAGCTGCAAGGACAGAGCGCCTGGCGAGAAGAGCTGTCTGCTTGGAGCGCATCGGGCTTCTCGCCACCAAGGCAGACGCGCGCGTCAGCAAGGTGCTCGAACGCGGTGACGTCGTGGGTGGCAACAAGCACGGCAACGTTGAGCTCGCGCGCCACTCGCTCCAGGAGCGCGGTGAAACTCTTCTGCGCAAACGGATCCAGCTGCGAAGTTGGCTCATCCAGCAAAAACAGCTTTGGGCGCATGACAAGCGCTGCAGCAAGGGCCACGAGCTGCTGTTCTCCCCCGGAAAGCTCGTTGCAGCGCTTGTGCAAAAGCGATTCCATTCCAAAGAAACTGACCGTCTCAAAAATGCGACGGCGCATTTCTTTCTCTGAAACGCCTCGATTTTCCAGGCCAAAAGCCAGCTCTTTCAAAGGTGTCTCACACACAAGTGCTTGTGAAGTGGCTTGAGGCACAAATGCAATGGTGTCTACGGATTGCGCCTGCGTCATCGTAGAAACCTCTTGGCCGCAAACAATAATGGAGCCCTCTCTCCTACCTTGAGGCGCAATCTCGGGCTTAATGAGGCTCAAAATGGTGGACTTGCCTGAACCAGTTGGTCCCAGTAAAAGACTAATCTGACCAGCACAAACCTCACAGGAAAAATCTTCTACAACATTGCGTTCTGGAGTTAGAGCATACGCAAACGAGAGATTTTGAATAGCAAGAACTACTTTTTTACTAGTTGAAGAAGTAAGTGAATTCTGAATATAGGAAGAATGCTCACTCATACAGACTGCTCCCATAAGACAGTATCAATACGCACAAAAATTGCTGGTAAAACGGTAAATAGCACTACGCCCAGATACCAAAAACTCACTTGGAACTCTGGCATAGTAGGATAAAACTGCCAAGCTTGTACCAGCATATACAAAGAAACCGCAGCTATAACGCTTAAAAAAGTAAATACCAGCAATGCCACAGTATCATAGGCGTCAAGCACTTCAGCGCTCCATCTGCTCCTGTGTCCTGCCATCCCCCAACCTCGAGACACAATAGACTGAAACGTACTCATCGACTTCTCCAGCGCGCTCATGCACACTGCGTTAATGGTGGTAGCTGATTGCGCAATAGTTTTTCTCGCGCTCAAAAGGCGGCTTTGACCTAAAACGCTGCTTTGCCGGTGAGCCCGTGCGGCAGAATCACACCTTCTAGCTGCGGTATTTGCTGACTGGATTTGGCGGGCTGTTGTCAGATCAGAAAGTAGTTGTGGCATAAGCTGCACAGAAAGACTCAAGACCAGCTGTAATCCCGGAAAGCGCACGCTTGATCGCTGTAACATCTCGAGCGGCGATACTACTGCAAATAGGCACTCAAGCCAGCTCAAAGTACTTACAAGCACCAGACCTGAGGTAGCCCCGTACACCAGACTTTCTGCGTACAGTTGTGTGTGCCCAAAAGAATACAAAACGGTAGAGCCAGATGCCGAGAAAAACGGATTGATTGTCGCCATCAATATAATAATTGGAGCATACCAAACAAGCTGTTTAACAGCATGTTTGGTGTCAAACAACTGGATTGTACAAAACTGCGCTCCTAGAAAAGCAATCAGCGCACAGAGAGGCTGAAAAGAAAACGCGGAAAGTGCAACCTCGCATCCAAACAGCACAACCGTAGCAAGTGGGTGCAGTCGAGAAAAGCTTGTGCGCGCGGGATTCATTAGTTCACCGCGTTAACGTACGTCCAAACAACCGAATCGCCATCATGCAGAACATATGCATCTGACGTGTAGTTAGGCTGAACACCGTTAACTGAATATACCCAACCGCTCTGTGGACCATGGTCACGCTCTGCAAGCCCATTAATAGCCGCAACGTATATACCAAACGACGTGCTACGTGCATTTACCCCGGCTCCACTTGCAAGCAACGCGTCATAGACTGACGTACCCTCTGGCACCTGGAGGTTGACGGTAAATGAAGACCCTTTGGCTGCAGAGCCGTCAACCGTAACACTTACAGAAAGCGCACTATTCTCTTTACGGGGAGCAGCTACAGCGTTTGTTGAGTTACCAGAGTTAGAAGGCTCCGACGTTTTCTGATTAGAAGAATCCTGCGTGTTAGACGCATCAGCATTTGATTGAGCGTCTGAACTAGAGCTCCCTTGCGTCTGTGACGTCTGAGAGTCTGTTTGTGTGCCAGAAGCACCTGCTACCGTCTGACCTTGTGCGGTAGGAGCTTCTTGAGCAGAAGTGCTTGAAGCAGGCGTAAAGAAATACTGAATCAATGTCCATGCAAAGAAAAGTATGAACACAAAAGATACTATTGATACTGCCAAATAGAGAATCCGTTTGGATTCTCTTGTGAGCTTAACCACTATCTCACCTGGCCTCGGCCATTGGAAACATGGTGAATTGCAGCAGTTTCTTTCTTAAGCAACACTACAAACACTGCAAGAACTGCACCAGAAGCAAAGAAACCAAAGACACTCAGAAGTGGAATGGTAGGCGCAGAGGACACCTGCTGTGGGGCAGCGGCCTGCTTATTTGAGTATTCAGTAGGTGGAAGCTGCTTCTCGTCAGAGTTAGTGTCTGCAGTCTTGTTCTCAGATGGAGCCTTTGTAACCTCCTCACCAGCACTCGCAGCGGTGGTCGAGGAAGTTTCATGCGCAGCTGGAGATGAAGGATCTTGAGCTGGTACGTTTGTAGCTGTGGAATCTGTCCTGCTAAAAATGTCTCCAGATGGCTGGATATTCTCGCCAGAAGGTTTCTGATTAATAAGCGAGAAAAGCGTGCCGGAGTCGTTGGTGTAGTAAAGATTGCCCTCAAAATCTGCAATGACCGACGATGTGGTGTAGTTCTGATGATTCTTATCTGGAGTGTAAATCTGAGCTGCTCGGCTGGTGCCCAACTTGTATACCCATACGCCACCAGGTAGACCGTTTACTGTGAAGTAGGCATAGGTACCGTTTTGCTGAACAGAAACAAGAGGGGTGCTCTGAGACTTACCTTTGCCAGCTCGAGCCTGGTCAATCACCGTAAAGGTGTCAAGAGAAATCACAGAGATAGTTCCGTAGCCCTCAGCATCGACTCCATTAACAAAGACATTAGAACCGCTGATAGTTGGTGTAGAGGTGGATTCTGCTGCAAATTTGACTTGCTTCTCCTCAACAAGAGAAGAACCGTTTCTTCTAATCAGGTGTAGCGTACCGTCATTTCTGGTTACAGCAAGATAGGTTCCATTACCGTTTTGATCAACAGAGACAGGAACAATACCTGCGCGAATTGGTGAGCCAAGGTTAAGCTCAGCCTCAATGGCGCCGGTTGTACCGCTGATAAGCCTGACAGAAGAGGACTCGTCGCCAATCATAAAGTCAGAGCCAGAAGCCGCTGCGCCAGACCAGTAATAACCTGAAGGCTGACCAGAGGTTGCTCCAGGAATATTTGCAGGCTGTGCATTCTGCTTCCAGCGAAGTGCACCAGTTGTAGCGTCAACAGCAACCATGTAGCCACCAGCTGCGTCAAATCCGCTCATCTTAGTAAACTCAGCCAAGATGGTGCCATTATTAACCGTCAGGCTAGAAACAGATTGCAGCGCATTGGTGGTATCCAGCGGTTCTGTCTTCCAAATGCACTCCATAGTTGTTGCCGAGAATGCGGTAAGGCATCCATCATCGGTAGCAACAACAATCATGCCATTAATGTACAGAGGACGTGCAAAGTACGAGACCTTGGAGCCAATTTGTGCCTCGGCAATAAGGTTACCTGTTGCAGCGTCTACTGCTTTGAGAGTAGAACCGCTTACGTAATAGACCGTATCATGAACAATGACCTGATCAGAAATAAATCCAGGTGTATTCTGAGTTCCTTCAGTCACACTCCAACGAAGAGCTGCAGAATTAATGGGGGTACTCTGCGTAGTAGTGGAACCGTTTCCGCTACCAAAACCGCTCCAAGATGCCTCGTAGTTAGGGTGCTCAGCAAATGGATTGATGACCAACTCATTTTGAGGAGTTGGAATGGAGCTATCCTGACCACCATATGTCCAGGTAATGGTAGTGTTTTCGTCCAAGGTAACATTGTTTGCCATCTTGTCCGAAAGCTGACCGTTTACAAAGAACTGCCACCATTTATAGGCGCCATCTACCTGCGCTGTTGCAAGCGTAAGTCCCTGTGAAGGCGACGTAATAGAAGACAAATAACCGCCCGCTGCATCGTAGGTAAGGCCATTATTCTTCAGGTAGTCATACGTTACCTTGTCAGCAGTGGTACCCTTACGAACTTCAATAGTCTGCGTAGGAGCCCAGTGCTGAGGCTTACCGTCTTTATCAAGACCTACTACAGAAAGAGTGACGGAAACAAGCTGACTTGGATCTGGGTCTTCCTCTACAGGTCGAGCGCCCTTCTCGCCTGCCACGGTAAAGGTGGCAGAGACCTTCTGATTAGTAAGGGCCTGGAACTGCTCATTATCTGGATACAAGCTTGCATAGCGAGAATAGCGTGCACTTGAAAGAAGTGCCGAAACCGTAACAGACGTGTTGTACTCAGGAGTCTGTGCGAGAACAAGATTCTCGTTCTGAATGATTGTTGGCTGAGAAGAACTGTACGTGCGCGCCTGATCAG
>CALIAD010000173.1 GCA_938041635.1 uncultured Atopobium sp. | reverse complement strand
CTTGATGAGGCAACGGCTAATGTTGATCCAGAAAACGAGCTTGAACTTCAGCGTGCAATCGCAGAGCTCACAAACTCTAAGACCGTTATTATGATTGCCCATCGCCTAAAGACGGTGCGTAAAGCAAATCAGATACTTGTCCTGGATAAGGGCCGTATTGTTCAAAGAGGCACTCACGAGTCACTGATGGCAGAAGGCGGCATCTACGCTGATTTTGTTAACATGCGCGAGAAAACCGTCGGCTGGAAAATTGCCTAACTGCTGGTAAGACGCTAAAAATATCCCACGTAAAAATATCCCACGTAAAAAATATGCACCCAAGCTTGTGCTTGGGTGCATATAACGTTAAAGCTGAAATGCGGTTTACTGAACCTGGCAAATCATAGCAACATTAGTTGAAGTGGTGTAGTCACCAAGACGTGGGCTGGTATGAGGATCGCCAGCAGTCAGAACAACAATGTCGCCGGTCTCAACGACGCCAACTTCCTTAGCAACGTTCAGTGCGTTGTACATGGTGTTAGAAAGCGTGCCCTGCTCAGAGGTCTTGAATGCATAGACACCCCAATAGAAGCAGGTACGACGAACTGCCTCATCAGATGGAGACATTGCATACAGAGGACGCTTTGGACGGAAGTTAGAAACAAGGCGAGCAGTGCGGCCAGAGTGTGTTGGGCAGATGATGCACTTAGCGTCAACACGGATTGCCATATCAACTGCAGCAAAGCCTGTAGCGCCGTTGACGTTCTTAAGACCCTCACGCTGGTGATAGACATCCTTGACTGGCAGGTACTTCTCGGTTTCCTTGCAGATGGAAGCCATGGTCTTTACTGCCTCAACAGGGTACTTACCAGCTGCAGACTCACCAGAAAGCATGACGCAGTCAGTGCCGTCGTAGATTGCGTTAGCAACGTCCGTAACCTCTGCACGGGTTGGGCGAGGGTTGCGAATCATAGAGTCAAGCATCTGAGTTGCGGTGATGACAGGCTTGTAAGCATCGTTGCATTTCTTGATGATAGTCTTCTGGATGTGAGGAACCTCAGCTGCAGGAACCTCAACGCCAAGGTCACCACGGGCAACCATGATGCCGTTAGAAGCTGCAAGAATCTCGTCGAAGTTCTTTACGCCAAGAGCAGACTCAATCTTAGGGAAGATCTGTACGTTAGGAGTACCCATCTCACGGCAGATGTTACGAATCTCCTCAACAGCAGCGCCATCACGAATGAAGGAAGCAGCAATTGCGTCAATACCAAGCTCGCAACCAAACATGATGTCTGCGCGGTCCTGCTCAGTGACGGAAGGAAGGCCAATGTTGACGTTAGGAACGTTTACGCCCTTCTTCTCGCCAAGCTCACCACCGTTGATGATCTTGCAGTACATGTCAGTGCCCTCAACGTGATCAACCTCGAGGCCAATGAGACCGTCATCAATGAGGATGATGGAGCCCTTCTTGACCTCTTTTGGAAGGTTCTTGTAGTCAAGTGAGAAGCGCTGAGCGTTACCGATGACGTCATCATCAGTGGTGACAATAACGGAATCACCAGTAGTAAGGGTGACCTTCTTGCCATCCTCGAGAAGACCGGTGCGAACCTCAGGACCCTTTGTATCAAGCATGATAGCAATAGGAATACCAAGCTCATCAGAGATAGAACGAACGCGACCAATCATAGTGCGGTGATACTCATGGCTACCGTGCGAGAAGTTAAAACGTGCGACGTTCATACCAGCAAGAATGAGCTCACGAAGGACCTCATCACTTTCTGTAGCAGGACCCATAGTACAAACAATCTTGGTCTTTTTGCGAGCCATATCTCTCCTTTTCATAGGAATTAAAATCACATTCGGTTATCAATAGTAACCGTTTTCAGAGCGTTTGTTTCTCTGGTACTTAGCAAACCACACTTTTATCAACATAGTCAGTACCCTCAGAAAAAGCAGTTGCGTTATCTAGCGTAACCTGAGCAATCTGAGCAAGTGCCTCATGAGTAAAGAATGCCTGATGACTTGTCATAACTACGTTAGGGAAGGAGCAAAGTGTAGAGGTAATTGAATCAAAGACCTCAGCGCCGCGGTCCTTATAAACGTTTGGATTTTCCTCTTCATAAACGTCAAGTCCACAAGCACCAATTTTGCCAGAAAGAATGCCACGAATGAGGGCATTGGTATCGATAAGTCCACCACGACCAGTATTAACGAGGATGACGCCATCTTTCATCTTTCCGATGGTCTTATCGTTAATCATGTGGTAGCTCTCGTCATTCAAGAAAGCGTGAAGGGAAATAAAGTCCGAACGCTCCCAGAGTTCATCGTAGCTGACATACTCATCAACAACGTGCTCGTCATTGACAAGGCTCATGTTTGGATACAGGTCTGCACCAAGGACGTGCATACCAAAGCCCTTGCAAATACGGCAGAGCGCTGCGCCAATACGACCAGTTCCAACAATGCCGGCAGTTTTACCGTGAAGTGTATCGCCAACAAGGCCAACAAGCGAGAAGTTATTCTCGCGAATTCTGATGTAGCCACGGTGAATACGACGGTTAGCAGCAAGCGCAAGACCCATTGCGTGCTCTGCAATTGCCTCAGGGGAGTAAGCAGGTACGCGCGTAACCGTAATACCAAGGTCTTTAGCAGCGTTAACATCGACAGCATCAAAGCCAGCGCAGCGCATAAGTAGAAGCTTAACGTCAAAGCCGGCAAGAATCTCAAGAGTCAGAATTGAAGCATCTGCATTAACAAAAGCACAGACAGCATCATAACCCTTAGCAAAGCCTGCGGTCATAGGCGTAAGGTTTGACTCAATGTAGTCGATTGAAACATCTGGATACTTTGGAAGCTCAAGGTTGAAAGAATCCTTGTCATAACTTTGAGCACCATAAAACAGGATTTTCATAACTGCCTCCTTGCCAAAACTAACGTTTGGCTTATGTTGTTATGTACTGCGCTTATTGTACCCCTTGAATAACAATTATTTGGCACATAACAGGAGTTTTAAGAAATATTTATAAGGTTTGAAAAAAAGAAGAATACGGTAAAATGATAGAGCATTGTAAGGTCCTATGATAGGACGTTGTAAGGTCCTGACACGGCAACCTTGGTGAGCCCTTGCCCCTCTCCTGGGGAATTATGATCGGGCATCAATCTGTCAGGTAGAAACCCAGGAGGAACTTTGAAAGAGTATCTTTCAAGTGCGTCTGATGTTATCAGTGCGCAAAAAACTGATGTTGAAGCTGGATTGTCTGATGTAGAAGCAGCTTCTCGTCTTGAGGCCCACGGTCTTAATAAGCTTAAAGAGGCACCAAAAGAATCAATCATTAAAAGGTTTTTTGCACAGATGGCTGACCCTATGGTCATCATGCTTCTTGTTGCTGCTGCTATTTCCGCTGCTGAAGGAATTTATACCGGCGAAGGCGGAATTGCAGACGTTGTCATTATTCTGTTTGTTGTTGTCATCAATTCCGTTCTTGGTGTTGTCCAGGAGGGTAAAGCTGAAGAGGCTCTTGCTGCTTTGCAAGAGATGAGTGCAGCTCAGAGCAAGGTTATCAGAGACGGTCGTCTTGAGACGGTTGCCTCAACTGAGCTTGTTGTGGGCGATATTATTCTGCTTGAGGCAGGCGACTCCGTCCCAGCTGATTGCCGCATTCTTGAGAGCGCTTCTATGAAGGTAGAGGAGTCGGCGCTCACGGGTGAGTCAGTTCCTGTCGAGAAACACGCTGAGACCCTCAGTCTTGCTGAAGACACCGATGATATTCCTTTGGGTGACCGAAAGAATATGTGCTACTCCGGATCTATTGTGGTCTATGGACGCGGTCGTGCAGTTGTTGTTGCAACAGGCATGGACACCGAGATGGGCAAGATTGCAGATGCAATTTCTCAGGCAGAAGAGGGGCAGACTCCACTTCAGATTGCGCTTGATAAGCTTTCACACACACTCACCATCCTTGTTGTTGTCATCTCACTGCTTGTTTTTGCAACAGGTTTCATCAAGCATGGAGCTGAGATGCTCGGCAACTTTGACCTTATATTGAGCACCTTTATGGTTGCCGTATCTCTTGCAGTAGCTGCAATTCCTGAGGGTCTTGTTGCTGTTGTTACTATCGTTCTTTCTATGGGTGTTACTAGAATGAGCGAGCGTCACGCAATTGTCCGCCGTCTTACTGCAGTTGAAACTCTTGGTTGTACTCAGGTTATCTGTTCTGATAAGACTGGTACTTTGACTCAGAATAAGATGACTGTTGTCCGTCATGAGACAGAAAATCTTGATGCTCATGTGCGCACCATGGCACTGTGCTCTGATGCTACTTGGGATGATATTGAGCAGGTGGCAAAGGGTGAGCCAACCGAGGCTGCTCTTGTTGCAGACGCTGCAAAACTTGGATACACCACAAGTGATCTTGCTTCTTCTCGCCCTCGTATTGGCGAGGCGCCCTTTGATTCTTCTCGTAAGATGATGTCTGTTGTGGTACGTACCCGCTCTGGCAAGGTTTTACAGCACACCAAGGGTGCGCCTGATGAGGTACTTGCTCGCTGCAACAAGATTATGACAAGCGATGGCATTATTGACCTCACCGATGAGGCTCGCTCTGAGATTTTGGCTCAGAACAAGTCTATGGCTGACCAAGCACTTCGCGTTATGGCATCTGCTCGTCGTGATTGGGGAACAGAAGCTCCTCAGAGCTATGATCCAGCTAACCTTGAGCACGACATGGTCTTTGTGGGACTTTCAGGCATGATTGACCCTGTTCGTCCTGAGGTTAAGGGTGCTGTTGCAGAGGCGCATAGCGCTGGTATGCGTACCGTTATGATTACGGGCGATCACATTGATACGGCCGTTGCTATTGCGGTTGAGCTGGGCATTATTACCGATCGCTCTCAGGCAATTACCGGCGCACAGCTTGATAAGATTTCTGACGAAGAGTTTGAGCAGCGTATTGAGACAATTGGCGTTTATGCACGTGTTCAGCCTGAGCACAAGGTCCGCATTGTTGATACCTGGCGCAAGAAGGGCATGGTTACGGCCATGACAGGTGACGGCGTTAATGATGCTCCTTCCATTAAACGCGCTGATATTGGTATTGGTATGGGCATTACTGGTACCGATGTTACTAAGGGCGTTGCAGATATGGTTCTGGCTGACGATAACTTTGCCACCATCATTAGCGC
>CALIAD010000172.1 GCA_938041635.1 uncultured Atopobium sp. | reverse complement strand
TAGCAGCCATATAAACTGCTACGCTATAAAAGTCTAACTTTTGGGGGTCACATCATTTTGCTGTGCCCTTCTCAACTGTTATCGCTATCTTCTTACTACTGCTTTTCCGTAACCACTGAATCGTAATCGCGGCTCTATGCCTGAGACTCTGTGCGACGACGATGCAGAGTAGATGCTACAAACACAAGCAGACCGGTAGCAGCAAGCGAGAAAATCATGGCCGGCGAATTATCTCCCGTATCGGGAAGTGCACCGGGAGCCTTTGTTGAAGTAGTCTTATTTTCAGCAGGCGTCGGCTCATCAATACGTTCCCACTGAGCATAAAGTACATTTCCCTCTGTATTTATGGTGTCAACTTCCACCTTATCGCCCCGATGGAGCAGTGTGCCGCCATCTTTTGAGATAGACCAGCCTAAGAAGCGATATCCTGCTCGCACCGGATCTGCCGCATCAATGGTAAGAGTATCGTTTGACTCAACGAAATCTGAGTATGTACGACCGGGAGCGCCTTCGTAGTTGAGATCATACGCAAGACGTACGGCATTGGAGTTTGCCCACACGGCGCGCAGGGAAATATCCGAGGTTCCCATCGGAATCAAATCCCCCGGATAGTAGCGTGTTCCGTCACTTGCAACCCAGCAAATGAATCCACGGGAGCCTGCAGGAGGAGTCACACCGGAAGCATCAAGCACACGAATATCAGAGCCTTCGGCATAGTGCATCGGATCTGAAACAAAGCCTGTACCACCGGCAAGATCATAGGTGATGGTGTGGGTCTGGTTTATCGGAACCCATTTTGCCGTAAGGGTAATGTCTTCCGTCACGGGACTTCCAAAACGATACGGCTTTCCATCGTTTCGGAGCCATGCGACAAGAACATAGCCATCGCGCGTTACCCCCGTTGGTTCATCGAGGGTTGTTTGCGCGGGTACTGACACGGTCTTGTTGGGTGTTCCATTGTTGTACACATACGTGACATTAACGGGTACCGGCTCCCATTTGGCATACAGAGAGGTATCACTTAAGGGCATGGAGTTATCAGAGGTGAGAGGCATGGTCAACTGAGCATTTCGATACCAGCCGACAAACCGGTAGTACTGTGGCAATCCGGCAGGACGACTTGGCGTTGAGTTTGAGATGTCGGCTAACGAAGCTCCATATTTACGCTGTTCAGATGAGATTGTGGTTTCAGAGGTAACGGAAGTTGCCGCGTTTTTGAGAGTCAGATTATAGGTAATGCGCTTTCTGACCATAACAAGATATTTTGTAGGAAGAGGCTTAAAAACAACGTCTCCGCTGGCAGCATCATATATCGCAGGACCTTCTCCCTTAGAAATATCAAACCACTGAGTAACGTCGGTATCAAGGTTTAGATCTTTCGGATCTTTAGGAGTTCCGGTAGGCGTGTAATAGCCGTACTTGACGTAAGAAAACATTGCCAGGTTTGTACTGAAACTAAATGTTCCATCGGCAGGTATCCAAGAAGCAGTATATGCACTGTAGCCGTTCCCGTCTGCATTGTCAGTAAATATGGCAAAGTCTTTGGTCAGATTTACCTTATTAGGATAAAAATTAAAACGGCTTGCCGTGCGATTTCTGCTGCCTGGTGAATTAAAGCTAGAAGGACTCTTGGCATACCAAAGATTACCGTCATCCCAGCGATACCCTGCTTCAGGTTCAATAGGCGTAAATGTTGCGCCGTAGAGCCCTAAGAACGTATGGGCAGCATTGCCTGAGTAGTTTTCAACCCCTGTTTTATCGGTGTCATTGGTATAGTCAGTCTTGCTATTGTAAAAATTAACACGTACCAGCGAGCGATCAAGATACACGTTTAGCGTTGTGCTACCATCTGCGGAAACCGTAGCCGAGCTGTCGCTCCGTTCGGTGTCAAGGAGCAAATGACCGTAGTACTGGCCATTGATAGCGGCAATTTTTGATGCAACATCTGTAGTTGCAGGAGAAATGGTAGCGTCGGAAGCGGCCGTATAACCTTGGACGGTATATAAAGCATAGGTCTTGTCGGCTGAAGCCGCATTATAAGGATCAGTAGGTTTCTGCACCCAGTAGTTCACATGATAGACCGTATTGGCGTTCGGCGTCCATGAAGCGGTAAGGCGGATAGATTGGGTAAGTTTTGAGCCAAAAGTGAAGGCTGCACCATCGGAAGTCTTCCAACCTGCAAAAGTATATCCGGTTCTTGTTGGATTACTCGGCGCAACGGTTACATCGTCAGTATCAACATACTCGGTGGCTACGGAAGATCCGCCGGCGCTATCAAAGGTGATGCTATGTCCGGCTTTGACAACAGGCCAAAGATAGACATCCTGACCATTGACGGTACCGAGACTTGCATCCGGCTGGGTTGCTCCTTTTGTGCGAGACCAGCCCACGGCCTGCGTTTCAGGATTGCCGGTGTTTACGAGCGGAAGAATGCTGCTACCTTGAATGGTGTCGCCATCCGCATACGTCACCGCACTGAGCACGCGGTTTGAATCGGTAACAGACATGAAGTAAACGACATGGCGATTGGATGCAGTGAAAGATGCATACAAATCAACCGGGGATGCTTCAGCCGCAGCATCAAGGGCAGCGCCGTTAAGCTCTGCGGCAGTCTTACCAAAGTCAGTAAAGGTAGATCCCGAAGAAGTTTTCCATCCGCGGAACGTTCCGTCTCCGGATGGAGTAGCAGGCTCTATCAAGCGCTCATCATCAGAGAGTTTCTGAGTTGACACAATGGAATCGGTACCGGATGCATCTATTACATGAAAACGATAGGTTATTGTGAAGTGCGTATCAGGCGTAGTTACGGCATAGACCGAAAAACCTTTTGCCGTAAAAGACACGGAGCCTGCAGCGGATGTAGGACTGCTCACCTGCTCTACGGATGAACTGTCAGAAATATGCCAGACCGAGACGGAGTTGCCGGAAATGCTTGAGGAGGAAATGTTTACGGCGATTGGCGAGCCGGCCGGCTCCCATTTTGTTCCATGGGCATCGCGAATGGTAATATCAAAGGCGAGAAGTGTTGTCTGACCTTTAATGGAGGCACTTGTCGGAACAGCTGACACGCTACCGCCGGAAGGGAGCTTTCCCGAGACCGTTATCTGAGTGCCGTCAGAAGCAGTTATTGTCCAAGTCTCTTGGACAAGGTTCTTCTGAGAATCCTCCTTGGTTTGAGTTTGGACTTGAGTTTTTTCAGGTTCTGTTTGAGAGTTGTTGGAACTTTCGGAAGAATCGCTTGCAGGTGCCTCTGATGTGGAGTTTACCTCCGTGCGAGTTTCTTCATGCTTGACATTATCATCCTTTAGTTCATTCGGCTCAGCGGATGACTCAGTAGATAAACCGTTGTTCTTCTCCGCTTGTGCAGAAGCCGTGGTACCGACTACTTCTGCAAACCCCTGTGCCGGAGTACTCCCAAACTCTGCGCTCATCTCCGCAAGCGCAGGAGTCGGCATAGACATTGAAAATGCTACGAGCGCCACAAGAATAATCCTTGAAATTGCACCTTTTCTTTTCATGGTGCCTCCTGAATAACTCCGAATAACTTTATAAATAAATCCTCAAAGTCTATATATAATCTATCGGATAACAAATCGCACTGTTATAGGGCAATATCGCAAATTTTTTATAGTATCAACACACTAAGTTCATAATCTGTAAGCTTTGCTTTCTGGCGCGCAGGACCAATCTATCCATACTGCCTCCCCTATTTCCTGCGTCACATGCGTGTAATACTATGTTACGAACCATCAACCAAATCATGGTAAGGACTCATGTGACCGCAAAAACCGTACAGATAGCAGGCATTTCCGTACAGCTCACACGCAAGGCCGTCAAGAACATCAATCTGCGTGTTAGTCGAGAAGGTCGCGTTGACGTGAGCTATCCGTGGCACACTTCCGAAGCGGCTGCAATCGCCTTTGTCGAATCCAAATCTGATTGGATTCGCACCGCTCTTTCTCGCGCCTCTTTACTTGGCGAGAAGAACCTCCAAGTTCCCACTCCCATAGCCTCCGGACATACGGTGAGCGTTTGGGGACACCCGTACAACCTGCGCATCATTCACGGACCAAAGCGGGCGGCGCGCGTCTTTGCACACGACGTTGTTATCACGCTTCCCAACCGCTACCTGGACGACCTTGCCTCCGAAGCTTCACAGCAAGCCGTTCGTAAAACATTTGATGAGTTTCTCGCTCAAAAGATGCGCACGGTCCTGCCTGAGCTTACCGCCACGTTCTATCCAAACTGGAAAGAAGTCCGCGCCAGCCTCAAAGGCGCTCGGCCGTCTTTGCGATAGAATAAGCACTGTTGACTAGAAACGCGGGCGTCTCAGTGAGGCGCTGCACACGAACTTGAAAGTTTGGGAGTTTTTATGCCAAATGAGGGCAGCTACGAGGCGGCACTCCGTCGCTCAAATGAGATTCAAGCAGATCTGCCAGAGCATGCAGGAAAGTACAACATGCTTACTGGCGACCGTCCTACCGGAAGACTTCACCTTGGTCATTACTTTGGCACTATTGTTGAGCGCGTAAGACTCCAAAATCTTGGTGTTCATACCAATATTATTATTGCTGACTACCAGGTCATTACAGACAGAGACACCACTGAGCATATTGCAGACAATGTCTACAATATGGTTATTGATTATCTGGCCTGCGGAATTGATCCAGAGAAAACCATGATTTTCACGCATTCTGCAGTCCCAGCTCTCAATCAGCTTATGTTGCCGTTCCTCTCGCTTGTTACCGAGTCTGAGCTTCATAGAAATCCAACTGTTAAGGCCGAGCAGGAAGCATCTGGACATGCTCTCACCGGTCTTCTCCTCACCTATCCTGTCCACCAGGCATGCGACATTCTTTTCTGCAAAGGAAATATTGTTCCTGTTGGTCGTGACCAGCTACCTCACATCGAGATTACTTCTAAGATTGCTCGTCGCTTTAATGAGCGCTACGGCAAGGTGTTCCCAGAGGTTTCTGGCCTTCTCACCTCTACCCCATTAATTCCAGGTCTTGATGGCCGCAAGATGAGCAAGTCTTACGGTAACGCTATCTCGCTTTCGATGACAGCTGAAGAGACTGCCAAGCTTATCAAGAAGTCCAAGACTGACTCAGAGCGCATGATTACCTTTGACCCAGACAATCGTCCTGGTGTCTCTGCGCTTCTCACCACTGCTGGCATTTGTACTGGTCGTGATCCAAAAGAGATTGCTGACGAGATTGGCTTGGGTGGCGGCGGAGCACTCAAAGCTTACGTCATCGATGCTGTTAACACCTACTTTGAGCCAATTCGTCAGAGGCGCGCAGAGTTTGCAGCTCAACCAGACCTTATTCGCGATATTATCCACGACGGAAACGCTCGTGCAAACGTTATTGCTAACGCCACCCTTGACGAGGTTCGCGAAGCAATGGGAATGGTCTACTAAGTGTCTGAGCTCACCTTACATGTTGAACGTATGAGCTACGGTCCAGATGCCATCGCTCATACTCCAGAAGGAAAAACAGTCTTCATCTCTGGCGGCGCCGTTCCTGGAGATACCGTCAGTGTGCAGATTACCGAGGACACAGACAGGTTTTCTCGCGCACAACTTGTAAAGGTTTTGGAAGCTTCTGCATTCAGAGAGCCACGCCCTAATCCTTTTGTAGCACTCACGGGTGCCACCCCTTGGGGCAACATGCTCTATGAGCAGCAACTTGTCGAGAAACGCAACGGCGTGATATCTGCTCTTGAACGCATTGGGCATTTTTCACACGACGATGTTTCTGAGCTGGTAAAAGACATTGTTTCCCCTGGCGAACCATGGGGCTATCGCAATAAGATTGAGCTGGCGTTTAAACGCAATGGCAATAAAACGCTGGTAGGTATGTATGCACCTAACGGACAGGACATTGTTCGTATTAAAGACTGTCCGCTCTTAGATAAAAGCAACCAAAAGGCAGTTGGTGCCGTAAGCGGCGCCCTCTCCTATCTCTCGGGCTCTCACGAGCTTGATATAGAACGTATTGGCATCAGAGTGTCTAGACGCACTAAAGAGCTTGAAGTTGCACTCTGGACCGCTCCGAGCGGCTTCCCACGCACACAAGTGGCCCGCGTTTTGAGTGACGCAGTCAAGGCAACAAGTATTGTCCGCGTTATGACCAAAGGTCCAAGTAAGGCACGCCGCGTTGTAGGAGTTGAGCGTCTAAGCGGCTCCGGCTCATGGAGCGAGCTTATTGATGGTCAGAAGATGCAGCTTTCTGCACCTTCGTTTTTCCAGGTCAACACTAAAGGTGCCGAGAAGCTCGTTGAGCTTGTACTTTCTGGTTTGGATGTTCAGCCAGACGACGAGGCTATGGACCTCTATTGTGGAGCAGGAACCTTTACGCTTCCCCTCGCAAAACGTGCAGGATTTGTTTCTGCTGTTGAAGCCTATGGTCCAGCTGTTAGAGATCTTCGCCGCAACCTTGAACTGGCTAATCTTGATAACGTTGATGCAGTAGGTGGAGACGCAGGCAGAGAATTCCCTGATACAGATGCTGACGTTATTATTGTTGATCCCCCTCGCGCAGGACTTGCTCCTGAAGTAATTCAGCAGCTTTCTAAGCAGCCTGCGCGCGCTATTGCATACGTTTCTTGTGATCCCGCAACACTAGCGCGTGACCTACGCCGCTTTGTTGATGCAGGAACGTTTAGACCCGTAAGCATCACACCCGTCGATCTTTTTCCTCAAACGTTTCATGTGGAGAATGTAGTATTGCTGTCCAAAATAAAGATTTAAAACTATATATAAGGTCTAAAATTACACGCAAGGAGAAGAAAATATGTCAGAGTTGGTTGCATACGGCACTGAAGTAAATAATATATTTCAGTTAATAGGAAATCTTGAGAACGACATAACTAAAAGTATTGCTTGGGCATTAGCACGCTGTCCCGAATTTCTTAAAGCAGTAATCAATGAGGTGATGTCACTAGAGATTGATGCACAAAATGTTAGGATTAAGTATCAGGAATTTGAGAAGAATAAAGGTATAACGGATTTAGAAATAACTGATACTACTTCATTTTATATAATTATTGAAGCCAAAAGGGGCTGGATTTTACCAGGAGCTGAGCAACTCACTTTATACTCACAAAGAAAAAATATTATAGAATGTCCAGTCTCACATAAAGCTATTATTTCAATGTCAGAGTGTAGTGAAGATTATGCAAACGCATATTTGCCTTTTAAGGTTATAAATGATATTCCAGTAAATCATCTGTCCTGGAAGAGAATATACGAACTAGCAAACTCTGCAAAAACTAGTTCTAGCAGATCACAAAAAGACTTGTTAAAAGAATTAATGAGATATTTAGGAGATATAATGACTATGCAGGCAAAAGAATCAAATTGGGTATATGTGGTTTCACTTTCAACTGAAAACCCAAAAAATTGTGATTTGACATGGATAGAATTAGTAGAAAAGAAAATGAAATATTTTCACCCATTTGGAATTAACGGTTGGCCTAAAGAACCACCTAATTATATAGGTTTTCGGTATGAAGGAAAATTACAGTCAATTCATCATATTGAAAGCTATTCGATAACAAAAAATATCCACGATGAAATTGAAGAAATGCCTAATGTGGAAGATGAATATGAGCATTTTGTGTACAGCCTTGGGAAACCAATTATACCATCAAAAGTCGTTAAGACTGGAAAGATATACGCATCTGGTCGCAAATGGGCAATGATTGATACATTATTGACTGCTGATACGATTCATGAAGCTAGTGAAATTTCCAGACAAAGAATGAATAACAAACTCTCTTAAAATGTCAATTCGACCAAAAACGACTGAAAGATACGGCAGTTCATGAAATATGCGCAAAAGATATAGCTGATTTTCGAAATTATCTGAAAGATTATCCGTAGACTGTAAAATATGCATTGTCTCGCAAATTGCAAGACAATGCATTACAATATACTTACTAGGAGGTGTTGATATGAAAGATACAACTGTAAGCGCCCGCGTTGAAAATAATGTAAAAGTCGAAGCAGAAGACATCCTTCAGAAACTTGGTATTCCTGTTTCCGTTGTCATTAATTCCCTTTATCGTCAGATTATTTATCGTCATGGCATTCCTTTTTCTCTAACAATCCCGTCAAAACCAAGAGCTCTAGATGAAATGTCAGATACTGAGCTTAATGCAAAACTTCAGCATAGCTATATCCAATCGCTCTCTGGTGAGGGTAAGCCAATGAACGAAGTGTTTACTGAGTTAGAAAGGAGTCTGAAATAAGTGGACTCCTATGACATTATCGTCACACCGGATGCCGAAGCAGATCTTTTTGAAATCAGAGACTATATTGCACGCACTCTGTTGGTTCCAGATGTAGCGCTGAACTATATTCGAACACTTCAAGAAGAAATGCAAAAACTTACCTATATGGCCTCCAGCATTGCTCCTGTAGAACCAGAACCGTGGCGCTCCAAAGGTGTGCGGAAAATCATTGTTAAGAACTTTTACGTTTATTACAGGCTGGATGTTCCATCTGGCAAGGTATATATCTTGAATGTCATTTACGCAAAGCGCGATCAGCTCAAAGTGTTAAATAGAATCAATTTGAATGAGTAATTCTTTGTTTAAAAGTAAGAAGGTAAACGATAGAACAAACACCTTTAAAGTTTGAGGAGACAGCTATGAGAATTGAACATATTGCACTGTATATAAACCCTACTTTGCCGTAATCCCACTCTTTAATGGCAAAACACTTGGCAGCGCCTTATTGCGTTTTAAGCTCTCATACGAGAAACAAAGAATTTCTCGCACTATGCTAAGAGGATTACTCATCACAATCTATTTCCATCTGATTCCTGACGGCCTGTTGTTTTTGACTAATGAGTTTAATAAGACTCCAGACTCGATGCTTTTCCTTGCACTATTCCCCATTATGTTTGCGGCTTTAATTCTTTTATTTATCATTACCGTTGCACTGATGCTGATGAACAAACGACTCTTGTTTGATCGACTGTCTGGCTCCTTCTATAAAAGCACAGTGCAAAATGAACAGTCCGCAGTAATTGATACGGTGGAAACTCAAGCGGAGACTCAAGCAGAGGCTGAAAAAGACATTTAAGAGCATCAAATGTGTTTCCAAAACAAACAAGAAAAGGACGCGTGGACCACTGATGAAAGAAGAAAGCGAAAGCCCCATTACTCTATATACGCCGTCTTTAGAAGATCTTTGGTTTCGTCAGAAGATGATGGCAGATAAAGAAACGATGTCATATAACCATGCATGGGGAGGTACAATTCCTTTCCCAAAAGAGACTTGGCATGGCTGGTATGATTTTTGGATTGTAAAGCATGAGAATAAACGTTATTACAGGTATTTAAAGGATAGCGGCGGTCATTTTATTGGAGAGGTCGCCTATCACTTTGATAGCGATAAGAATATTTATCTTGCAGACGTCATAGTCTACGCACCATATAGAAAAATGGGCTACGGCAGCATTGGATTAAATTTGCTCTGTGATGCGGCTAAACAGAACGGTATTAAGCAGCTCTATGATGATATCGCCATAGACAATCCATCAGTCACGATGTTTTTAAAGAATGGATTTGTTGAAGAATACAGAACTAGCGAAATTGTTATGCTCAAAAAAGAGCTAAGTGCATCCACCTTGCACCCAGGGTGTGAAGTGGGAAATGTTAATTAAGCACGATTCATGCATAGGATGATAAAGGATGATTTTCTCAAAATGATACAAAGTTTGGTGGCTGTCGCTTAGAATAACAATGTAAATAAGGGCTTATTGTAGACTTACGAAACGGAAGAACGTGAATGAAAGTCCGGCGTGAATTGACGCTGGATTTTTCTTTTTAGGGGGTGTCTTTTATAAACACAAAGCTATCTCATTATTTGCTTGTTGTAGTTCTATAAATCTAGTATTATTTATACCTAATCTAAATATCCAAAAACTCATAAGGCTTTTCCGAAAGAGAAG
>CALIAD010000171.1 GCA_938041635.1 uncultured Atopobium sp. | reverse complement strand
CTTTTCCAATTGCCTTATCTATCAGCAGTTTATTTGGCTCAAATGCTCCCTTAACGGCTGCTAAATATTCCTTGGAAAGCTCTTTGGAAGCAATAAGCTGATCAAACTGTGGTTGCGTTTCTTTCTTGAGCGAGAAAAGCACTATGCCTGTGGTCTCCCTATCAAGGCGATTCAGAGCTTGGACCTGGGAAAGATCTACCTCTCTTGAGCCCTCAAGTGCACGGAGTTTCTCGCAAACTAAATCGGTTAACGAGGACTCGTTGGTTCCGTCCGTATGAACAATAATTCCCGCAGGTTTATTCACGGCAAGTAGATACTCATCCTGATACAAAATCTTAAGGCTGATACCAGTCTGAAGAGCACTCACACTACTCACCACGCTTAACCACGTAGCGCTGTTCAGAAAGCACCTGTGCAAATGACTCGATAGTACTCCACACATGATCGGTGCGTCGCCAAGCAACGCTAACCGAATACGACATCTCTTTTCCCAGCTCAATAATGTGAAGGCCAGAAGTTTCAAAGTCATAGTAGGAAGAGGCAACCAGCTCAGACGGCAAGAAACAGGCGCCAACACCTCTCATGGCAAGTGCTAAAAGCGTCTCGGAGTTTCTGGACATAACCTTGATAGTGGGAGAAATGCCTGATGCAGCAAACGCATGACGAGCAAAACTACCTGCAATGTCTCGTTTACCAACCGTTAAGAAGGGGCAAGCTTCCAGGGCAGTGAGCTTTCCCGTCTTTTTAACTTGCGAGACAACCGAGTCAACCTTATCTGCATACAGAGACTCAAGAAGCGCTTGAGAGACAACAAGAACGATCTTCTCGTCGAACAGTTTTTTAACAACAAGGTCATATGATGTGGAATTGACGGTTGCAACAATCAAGTCAAGCTGGCCTTCAGAAAGCCACTCAACTAGCTCGTCATTCTCGCCCTCATCAAGCTCAATGGAGATGTTTGGGTGCAATTTTTGGAAAGCGGCAATAGAGCGCGGCATAATGATGTGGCCTCGTGTGGCGGTGACACCAACACGCAGGCGACCTCGCTCATTACCTGCAATATCAAGAAACTCTTGATCCATGGCGCGACGCTGTGCTTGAAATTTGCGCGCATACCGCAAGAACTCTTCTCCTGCAAACGTTAGAGACAGCGGAACTGTACGTTCTAGCAGTTTAGAGCCAAGTTCTTTCTCTGCGGCTGCGATATTTGCCGAGAGTGTTTGCTGAGTTACGCTCAGACGTTCAGCTGCCTTGGTGAAGCTTTTTTCTTCTGCAACGGCAACAAAATAATCCATGGTTTGAAAGTTCATTTTTGCTCCCACTGAATTACAAAAATTACTTGTAATTATAACCATTGAAAACAGTTGGACTTCAACTTTTTAGTTGCCTACTCTATTTACATAAGAAATTCGTTTGGAGTGGATGCATGGTAGAGCTAATAGTACTAAGTGCCTTTGCGGTGATGCTCATCGTAGGTACAGCCCTATCTTTTCCCCTTACATCTATCCTGACCATTGGTTTCTTACTCTTTTTTGGTTACGGACTTTCTCGCAAAATCTCTGCAAAAAAGCTTCTATTAGCAGCCTTTGAATCTGTTTGGGAAGTTAAAACAATCATTGCGCTGTTTGCTGTAGTTGGCGCTATGAGTGCTGCATGGCGTGCAGCGGGAACTATTCCAGAGATTGTCAGCATTTCTGCTTCACTTATTTCTCCTTCTATCTTTATTCTTGCAACATTCTTACTCTGCACCATGATGTCCATGCTTCTAGGTACCGCTTTTGGTACTGCCGCAACCATGGGAATCATCTGCATGTCTATTGGCAAGGCCATTGGAGCAAGCGAGTTCTTTATTGGCGGTGCTGTTCTTGCAGGCAGCTACTTTGGTGATCGTTGCTCCCCTATGTCTACCAGTGCAATTCTTGTTTCACAACTTACCGACACTAATCTGTCTAAGAATATCAACCGTATGCTTCGTACTAGCGTGGTACCTTTTATTGTTGCATGTGCCATCTATGTGGCCTGGGATTTCTTTATGGCAAACACAGGTACTATCCCAGATATCACCGGCCTTTTAAGTCGCTCCTTTAGACTTTCTTTAATTTCACTTACGCCAGCACTTCTTGTAATTGTTTTTTCAATTCTTAAAGTTGATGTCATTGTTACCATGGCGTCCAGCTTGGTGCTTGCATGTATTCTCTGCGTCACAATCCAGCGCGTTCCTCTCGAGGATCTTCCTATCATTTTACTCTTTGGTCTCCGTGCACCAGGAGCTACCGTAGCAAACATGGTAAATGGTGGCGGCGTCTTCTCAATGATGAACGTCTTAACAATTGTCACCATTTCTTCAAGCTACGCTGGTCTTTTCCAGACAACTGGCTTGCTGCGCCGTATGTGCCAGCTGGTAGCCGACCTCTCTGATAATTCCACGCCTTTCTTTGGCGTTCTGATTACCAGCATGTTTACCTCGATGGTTTCTTGTAATCAGACTTTGGCTATTATGCTGACAAATGATTTGTGCGAAAACGCAGAAGACTCTTCTAGCGCTCTTGCTCTAGATATCGAGAATAGCGCTGTAATTCTTGCTCCACTTGTTCCCTGGTCCATCTCAAATATCTCGGTACTCTCTGCAATTGGCGCACCTTCTATGAGCCTTCTGGCTGCAAGCTTCCTCTATTTGCTGCCTCTTTGGACTCTGGGAATTTCCCTGTGGCTCCATCGACGTCCAGCAAAGATTGACGGTCATCGTGCTCGTTGGCTTGGTCTTACCTCTGACGATGTTCGTAGCTGCGCATGCTCTAACGATGTTCGTAGCTGCGCATGGCCACGCGTGCAGGACGAAGATACAACGGATGCGACTACAAGCCTTCCTGCTATAAAAGTTGCCTAAGACCACACTGTTTAACGCTCTTCATACACATTGCTAAGCTAGACGTGTTTTACGCCGTTAATACTTCTATTGATACTTTGGCAATTTAATAATTCGATCACAGCGCTGGGCAATACCCATGTCATGTGTGACCATAAGAAGTGTTTTATGATTCGCGTGAACGGAGTCTAGCAAACTGTCTATAACAATAGTAGCCATGGCCTTATCAAGTGATCCGGTTGGTTCATCAGCGAGGATTAAATTGCCTGGCTTTATCATTGCTCGAGCAATTGCTACTCTCTGCTTTTCTCCACCAGAAAGCTCATTTACAACTGCATCGAACTTCTCGCAAATCCCATAGTTTTCCAAGGCAGCTCTAATAAGACGCTCTTGTTCCTGCTTTGAAAGCTTGGTGTATTGAAGCGCTAGTAAGAGATTTTTGCTTACTTTCCAGTCATTAATGAGAGCAAAAGATTGGAACAAATAATTGATCTCTGTACGCCTCATAAGCGTTGCTTTTTTACTATTGATTGAAGGATATGCTTTTTCCTCAAGCTTGATTGTGCCTGAATCTAGCGTCTCGAGAAGACCGATGATATTAAGAAGTGTTGATTTTCCGCACCCAGAAGGGCCCACGAGAGCCACTGACTCTCCACTTTCTATCTCAAATGAAATGTTATGAAGAACTGTGTTGCTTCCAAATGACTTATTAAGAGCATCTACCTGTAGAAATGTTTTCATAACTACTCCTTAGAGAGATTCTCTAGAACAATTCTCATAGTGCTTCTATTTGCAGAAATACTGATAGTCACATTGGAAATCAATAACATCAAGCAGCCCATTATTATTCCAAGAGTTGAACCTATGACAATCATGCAAAGTGTTCCAACAAATGCAATGAGATTCACTACGAGGAAAATATTTATGTATTGCTTGTAAATACCAAATCCCAACATGCATTCAACAGCAATTTTTCTCTCATGTAATCTCTGAACGATTGAAATCATACTTATTTGAATAACTGTTATAGCCGCAAACATAAGCACAATTACAACACCGAATAGAAGGAAGAGCTCCTGCAGAGATTTTCTGTAGTCCTTTATAAAGCTCTCTATCGAACTGAACTGTGTTCCAAAACCATCATCAGAGAGCTCTACAACACCGCTGGAATCCAACAAATTTGAAGCGGCTTCAGGTGATAACTTTATGTAACTATTATCAAGCCCCGTAGCCACTAAACTTTCTGATTCAGTAGGAACCATGTTATTTGACGTTACCACTTTGATTACGACATTTGTGCTTATAGAAGGGCTATCTATACTTGTTGACCAGGTAAAGAATCCCCCACTAGCATCGTATTCAATAAATTCAGATGAAGGATTTTGCATATAGGATGTAACAATGTCTGACTCAAATATCTTGTCGCTTCTAGCCACAAGCTCTCTCAACAGAGATTTTTGTTCTTCTGAGTACGAACTGGGAACGAGATAAATCCTTGTTCCATTCTCCGCTTTTTTAACTTGTTCATCAGTCAACGCTACCCCGATTTCTTTTAAATAAGATGGGGATGCAATCAGAACATCAAAGGGCTTCAAAATCGATGAATTTACTTCATAAGCATTTAGAGTTGCTTCACCTATTTGATTTACATGAGCAATATACACGCCTGTATCGTGCTCGTGAGTTTTATACCAATCAAATAATTCTTTACTTTTATCCATTGGTCTGCCGTTAAAAAAATTACCTTGAGAAACGTGATTTCGAACAATATACCAATCTTTATATACAGACCAATTTTCTTGAGTGGATAGTAGATTTGAGTACATTGTTATAGGAGCATCCATATACGTAGAACCAGCAAAAACTACTACACAACAAAGTGCATAAATTATCGCCGTTAGAACGTACAGACCCTTTTGCGACAGTCTTCCTAAAATTGCATCTACAGGGCGGATTGTTAGAAGTGGAGCAGCAGAAATCAGTACCGAAACCACAACTACAAGTATTGCTGGCATTGCCGAGGTAAACGTAAACAGTAAAAAACTGCCAGTAATATCAAATCCGGAGCAATTAACCATTGTCCACATAAAGGATAATGGCAGTAAAACAGCTGCTAAAGCACAATAGAAAAAATAATGATGAACGACGTAATCGCTCTTACTCCAGCCAAGCATTACATGAACACCGAGTTTCTTTAATTCTTGTAACGAGTTGTAATACGTCAGTAAACAAAACGATATGCTCAGGATTATAAAAGTTACCCCAGCAACGTAGTAGAAGAGTCCAATTTCAACCGCTGATCCTGAATAATTAGTAATAAATTTTTCTTTATGTAGGCCAGTAGCTTCTGAAATCTGACTAACTAATTCATCAAATTCTTCAGGAGAAAGGCCTAAAACAGCACAAGAATTTCCCAGATTATAGCCAGGAGTAATTTGATCTAATTTGAAATAAACTGAGCCCAAAACATACGGCAAGTCACTAACCTTATTGTTAGTATCCATTCCGTAGCCAAGATATGACTCTGAAGAATGTCCTAGAAGTTCATTGATTTTTTGCCTATTTATAACTTGAGTGCCAAGAATATCGAGAGAATCAAAGCTGTTAGCCCCACTACCTGGAGAAGACAGCACACCAACGGTCAATATCCTAGGCCCTTCAGTAATTGATTCCGTTTTCTTAGTTATAAGAATCATCTTGTGAGTTTGTGCGTAAGACCTAATAACTGATACAAACGTTTCTTTTGTCTCATCAGACATCTGTGAAGTATAAAATTGCGGCTGATCAGAGAGCCAAGAATCGAATTTTCGGGAAGTAAAAATTTCTAAAAACCCTTTTCCCACCAAAAACGAAGAAAGTGCAATTAAGACAACTATGATAGAAACAATGAAGCGGTACGCTCTTTTCATTTCTTCACCTACAATTTCTTTGTATTACAAAAAATGAAGGCGCTTATTAGTTATAAAGCTATAAATATACTTCTACATTATTAGTATGAGCTTAAACCGTTTACGTTTAATTGATCTCACTGATAACTATCGTAAACGGCTTCTATTATTCTACAAACGGTATCTACTACCTAAATAAAAACCTCTCATGCCTAAGACATGAGAGGTTTCAAAATCGAAACTACTAACTGTTAGAAACTGTTAGCTGTTACTGTCTTGCGATAACCTCAGAAACAAGCTGGTCAGCAGGCACTTGAACCTGCTCATGAGATTCCATGTTACGAAGAGTTACCGTGTCGGCCTCAACCTCATCTGGACCAATGACCACGCAAAGCGTTGCGCCCATCTTATCCGCCTGCTTAAACTGAGCCTTCAGCGAACGACCAGTACGATCAGCCTCGCATCTAATGCCAGCCTCACGCAATGCCAGCACGGTATCAAATACAACAGGAGCCTGCTCAGCACCTGCACAAGCAACATAGACACAGCTTGGAGCCGCAGGTTCAGTCGAAACACCAAGAGCCTCCAGCGCCAGCATAATGCGCTCAAAGCCAACAGCAAATCCAACGCCTGGGGTTGGTTTTCCGCCCTCAAGCTCAACAAGACCGTCATAACGACCGCCACCACCGATAGCGCCAACGCCAGCGTTTGGAATCTCTACCTCAAAGACAGTACGTGTGTAGTAATCCAAACCGCGAACAAGCGTTGGATCCTCAACATACGAAATACCAGCAGCGTCCAAATATGCCTTGACCTGCTCATAGTGAGCACGGCAATCATCACACAGGTTGTCAGAAATGAGCGGAGCGTCCTTCATAACCACGTGGCAGCTCTCATTTTTGCAGTCAAACGCACGAAGTGGATTAATCTCTGCACGCTCAAGACAGTCCTCACACATCTCATCCTTGTGATCAAGAATGAACTGCTTGACCTTCTCGCGATATGCTGGACGGCACTCCGCGTCACCCATAGAGTTAATCATGAGCTTCATATCAGCTGGCGAGAAACCCATCTGCTCGTAAAACTTTATCAACATGATGATGGACTCTGCATCGGCAGCTGGATCAGAGGCTCCAAGCCACTCAACACCTACCTGGTGGAACTGGCGCAGACGGCCTTTCTGAGGACGCTCACCCCTGAACATTGACTCGGCGTACCAAAGCTTTGCAGGAGTTCCTCCTTGTGGCACAAAGTTGTGCTCGACGGCAGCACGGACCACACCAGCAGTTCCCTCAGGACGCATAGCCATGCGCTGACGAGGCTTAAGACCGGACTCATTGCCGGCGGCCAGCAAATCATCAAGTAGTGCGCCAGAAAAGACGCGGAACATCTCTTTGCGTACGACGTCGGTTGACTCGCCAATACCATGAACAAAGGTGTCTACCTGCTCAAGTGCAGGAGTCTCAATGCGGTCAAAGCCGTAGGTACCAAACAGATGGCGGGCAACATCTTGCATATGCTCCCAAGAGCGCATATAGCCGCCGTAAAGATCTTCGGTACCCTGAATTCTCTGACCCATGAATCCTCCTTGTTACAAACATAGACGTTTCTAGTTTACCCATGAGAGACAGCTCTGGCGCAGAAAAGCTTTTATAACTTTTGAAACCTATGAAAAAATCCGATTATTTTCCAGAAAACGTGAAAAGTGCGTATGTGAGGGTTGCTTTTTAATTCCTACCATTTAGTATGAATTAGCGGATTTTGGGGTATGACAAAAACATCGGTGACATTGGCGTTTGTCTTTGCCACAAAACCGCACTAGCACAAGGTTTTGCTCGCCCTAGAGCTGCCCAAACTTGCTAGTCACAAACGTATCACGTGCTTGCACGTAGAGATATTTGGAGAGAGATTTATGGCAACTGAGCTACTCCGTGTAAACGGAATTTCTGCAGGTACCGAGGAGAAATCCATCCTGCATTCAATTGATTTGAGCATTGGTGATGGCCAGGCTCACGTTCTGATGGGACCTAACGGCGCAGGTAAATCAACACTTGGCCGCGTCATTATGGGTGATCCTACCTATAAGATTACCGAAGGTTCTCTTATCTTTAACGGCGAGGATGTAACTGAGCTTGCTGCAGATAAGCGCTCCCTTGCGGGCATCTTCCTCTCCTACCAGGCACCTGTTGAGGTTCCTGGCGTTCCTCTTTATTCATTCCTGCGTACCATTACACAGATGCGCCCTGAGCTTAAGATGACCGCTCGTCAGTTCCGTCAGCGTGTTGGTCAGATTTCTGATCAGCTTGAGCTTGACCAGGGCTTCTTGATGCGTGAGCTTAACGTTGGCTTCTCTGGTGGCGAGAAGAAAAAGGTTGAGATGCTCCAGCTTCTGCTGCTCCAGCCTAAACTTGCCATTCTCGACGAGACTGACTCCGGCCTGGACGTTGACGCACTTTCCGTTGTTTCAAAGGGTATTCAGGCTTATCGCGAGACCTGTGACGGCTCGCTGCTCATCATTACTCACAACACCCGCATTCTTGAGCGCCTTGAGATTGACCGTACTCACGTTATGGTTAAGGGTCACCTGGTAGCAGACGGCCCTGCTGACCTCATCAATCAGATTGACCACGAGGGCTTTGAGCGTTTTGAGAACCAGACTGATGAGGGTGGTGCTAACTAGTGAGCGAGAAGAAGCGATCTGAGGTCGCTGACGTAGACCGCTCGCTCTACGACTTCACCAAGTCCGAAGAGGGTTACGAGCGCTACGATGATGGCCTTACGCCAGAAATTGTGCGTGCTATTTCCGAGAAAAAAGAAGAGCCTGAGTGGATGCTCCAGATGAGGTTGTCGGCCCTGGAAACCTATCACCAGCGCCAGATGGCTACCAACTGGGGACCTTCTATTGCAGGTCTGGATTTGAACCATATCTCCACGTATGTCTCGCCAAAGACTCAGCAGGCAAATAGCTGGGACGACGTACCTGAGGATATTAGGGATACCTTTGATCGTCTGGGCATTCCGCAGGCAGAGGCAGAGAGCCTGGCTGGTGTTGGTGCTCAGTACGATTCCGAGATTGTCTATCACAACATGCGCGAGGAAGTTGCTGAGCAGGGCGTTATTTACACCACCATTGAGGATGCTCTGCACGATCCGCAGTGGGAGCCTGTTGTTAAAGAGTACTTTGGCAAGCTGATTCCTCCTTCAGACCACAAGTTTGCGGCTCTGCACTATGCCGTTTGGTCTGGCGGTTCTTTTGTGTATGTTCCCAAGAATGTCACTCTGGACTACCCACTTCAGAGCTACTTTAGGTTGAATGCTCAGGGCGCTGGCCAGTTTGAGCACACACTTATTATTGTTGAGGAAGGCGCTGACCTGCACTTTATTGAGGGCTGCTCCGCACCTAAGTACTACGCAGCAAACCTCCACGCAGGAGCTGTTGAGCTCTTTGTTAAGGACGGCGCACGTCTGCGTTACTCGACCATCGAAAACTGGTCCAAGAACATGTACAACCTCAACACCAAGCGCGCCATCATTGGCAGCAATGCAAAGATGGAGTGGGTCTCGGGCTCTTTTGGTAGCCACGTTTCCTATCTCTACCCATCTACCATCATGAACGGCGATTCTTCTAACTGCGAATTTACCGGTATTACGTTTGCAGGAGCTACGCAGGACCTGGATACAGGCTGCAAGGTTATTATCAACGGCTCCAATAACTCGGCAAACGTTGACACCAAGTCCATCTCCAAGGATGGCGGCGTCAATACCTTCCGCTCTGCCGTGACCGTTGGACGCAAGGCAGAAAACGCCCGCGTGGCGTTCTCTTGCCAGTCGCTGATGCTGGATAACATCAGCCGCTCCGACACCATCCCAGAGATGGATGTGCGCAATGCGACTGCTCAGATTGGCCACGAGGCAACTATTGGCCGCATTTCTGATGACACCGTTTTGTACCTGATGAGCCGCGGTTGCTCTGAGGCTGAGGCTCGCACCATGGTAGTCAACGGATTTGCAAACCCTGTCTCAAAGGAGCTCCCTATGGAGTACGCCGTTGAGATGAATAATCTGATCAAACTTGAGATGGAAGGAGCGATTGGCTAATGGATAACATTTTGATTAATCGCGCCAACGTTCCTGCAGCTCAGACATGGAACCGTCTACGCGCTAACTCACTGTCAGTTTCCGTTCCTAATCATGCTGATGCAGGCAAAGTGTACCTTCCTCTGCCTCGCCTTTTTGAGCGCATTGAGTGTGGAATGGGCCAAGAGGTTACTGACTACGTTGAATCTCAGGTATTCAAGTCCGATTTCTACAGTATTCCCGCTCATACCAAGCGAGAAGAACCTATTGTTGTTGCTGTTTCTGCAGCTCAAAACCAGTGTGCTAATACCGGCGTTATCGTACGTGAAGGTGCTGAGGCCACTGTCGTTATCGCAGCGTTTGCAGGCGATGTTGACGGCGACGCACCTACAGGCAGCGACGCGAACGACGACGCGCTTCCAACCAGCGCTGCGCTCACCCGCATTGTGGTTGAGACTGGTGCAAAACTGCACCTTATTGAGATGCTTGGCGTCAATGAGGGCCAGCAGCACCTTGAAAGCGTTGGCCTTGAGATTCACCAGGACGCTGCTGTTGACGTTAAGCAGTACGCTCTGGGTGGATCAACCATCGGTCTTGGCCTTACCGCCAACTTAGTTGGCGCTCAAGCTCGCCTTGACCTTAACAATCGCTATCACGCTACTCACGAAGAGACGCTTGATATTAACCACCTGGTACGCATGCGTGGTACCTCTACGCGCGCGCTGCTCACCGAGTCCGGCGTCCTTAACGAGGCAGCTAAGAAGACGCTTCGCGCAACTATCGATCTTGTCCGCGGTGCAAAGGATGCCCAGGGCAACGAGATTGAAACGGTCATGATTCTTGGTGACGACGTTGTCAACAAGACCATGCCTGCTATTCTCTGTGATGAAGACGACGTTGCTGGTAACCACGGCGCTACTATCGGATCCGTCTCCCCTGAGCAGCTTGATTACCTTGCGGCTCGAGGACTTTCTCACCAGGCTGCTGAGCAGATGTTTATACGCGCTCTTTTTGAAGACGCCATCATCAACGCGCCTGAGGAGATTTCTCACCGCGTGGCTGTTGAGCGTTGCGAGGCTGAGCTGGGCGCAGAAATTGCTCACGACTATGACGGATCTGCAGCTAGTGACGACGCAGCTGGCAACTCCCTGGCTGCCAGTGATGGCAGGGATTCCGACGCTGAAGCCGATTCCAGCAAAGGTGGTGTCGCGTAATGACCGACGCAGAAGTTGCTCAGATTACCGATAACCCTTACAAGGCAGATTTTCCAATTCTGGCAGCAAACCCCGAGGTAGCTTACTTGGACAGCGCTGCTACTTCTCAGCGCCCACGCGCGGTTATTGAGGCGCAGTCTAGCTTCTACGAGACCATGAACGCAAACGCACTGCGCGGATTGTATCGTTGGAGTGTGGAAGCAACCGCAGCTATCGAGGGAGCTCGCGCTTCAATTGCAAAGTTCATTGGAGCTGTCGATAAAAACGGCAAGCCAGAAAGCCAGCAGATTATCTTTACGCGCAACACTTCTGAGGCGCTTAATCTAGTTGCTTCAAGCCTTGGCCGCTATGCACTCAAGCCAGGTGATGACGTGGTCATTTCCATTATGGAACACCACTCCAATATCATCCCATGGCAACAGATTTGTAAAGCTACCGGCGCTAACCTGGTGTACCTGCGCATGAATTCGCAGTATCAGATTACGCCAGAAGAGATCGCGTCAAAGATTACCGAGCGCGCCAAAATTGTGTCTGTCACACACGTCTCCAACGTACTGGGCACCCGCAATGACATCAAGGCTATTGCCAAACGCGCTCACACTATGGGCGCCTACATGGTTGTTGACGCCGCCCAATCCGCACCTCACATCCCTATTGACGTGCACAATCTTGACTGCGACCTGTTGGCATTCTCGGCACACAAGATGTGTGGACCTATGGGTATTGGCGTGCTCTGGGGTCGCGCTGAGCTGCTCGATGCCATGCCACCATTCCTCACCGGCGGCGAGATGATTGATTCCGTCACCGAAACCAGCGCTGTTTGGGCTCCTGTTCCCGAGAAGTTTGAGGCAGGCACGCAGGACGCCGCAGGTATCTATGCTACCGGTGCCGCTGTCGAATACCTTAACGGCTTGGACATGGCAAAGATCGAGAAGCGAGAAGAACTTCTCGCCAGGTACTTGGTGCAGCAACTGTGCACGCTGGACTTTGTTGACATCGTTGGCTCCAAGCTGGGACAAAATCACGTGGGCGCTGTGGCGTTTAACGTGCGCGGCGTTCATCCACACGACGTCTCGAGCATCCTAGATATGAACAACGTTTGCATTCGCGCTGGGCATCACTGCGCCGAGCCGCTTTTGATTGAGCTGCACGAATCCAGCACGTGCCGCGCATCCGTTGCGTTCTACAACGATAAACACGACATTGACCAGCTGATCGAGGGTCTTAACCAGGTATGGAAGATCTTTGGCAGTGCGGTCAGCAACAAATAAAACAAGGAGTTGAAATAAGTGGCAGCAAACGACCTGTATAACGCTGAGTTTATGGACCACGTTTCTCACCCCGATTACAAATATCAGATGGACAACCCAACCGTCTCCCACGAGGGTGTTAACCCTTCTTGTGGCGATGAGCTGACGTTTTCCGTGCGTATTGAGGACGGAAAGATTGCCGAGGCTGCTTTTGTGGGCAGCGGATGCGCAATTTCTCAGGCGTCCGCCGATATTATGAGCGACCTGATGATTGACCGCACTCCAGAAGAGGCCATTGAGCTCTGCAAACTCTTTGGCCGCATGATTCGCGGAGAAGAGACCGACGAGGCCGTACTTGACCAGCTGGAAGACGCCAACATTCTGCACGACATCGCACACATGCCTGCGCGCGTTAAGTGTGCCGAGCTGGCATGGCACACGCTCGAGGAGATGCTCGAGGCTCACAACAGCGGTTCTGCTGCAGCCGGCACGTCTACCACCGAGGACGACGCCGAGAGCAAGCACGCCGAGGACGGCGCCGAGAGCAAGCGTGCCGAGGACGGCGCCGAGAGCAAGCACGCCGAGGACGGCGAGTAGCCGTGGCTGGAATGTTCTCTACAAAGGGAATGTACGCACTCCGCGCAATGGCTGACTTGGCTGTTCACGAGGGATGGGTCTCGCTGGGCGACGTTTCCGAGCGCCAGAACATCTCGCGCAAGTACCTTGAGCAGGTCATTGCCCTGATGCACAAGGCTGGATACGTCGAGAGTCTGCGCGGAAAGGGCGGCGGCTATCGCCTCGCACGCAAGCCCGAGGACTACACGCTGGGTGAGATTCTTCGTGCAGCCGAAGGAAATCTTGCGCCCGCTAGCTGCTTGAACTGCACAAACACCACCCTCTGTCCCCAGATGGAGTCCTGCACCACCATCAACATTTGGCGCGACCTTGGCCGCATGACCTCCAGTTTCCTGGACAGCAAGACGCTCGCAGACATCGCCCGCAACGAAGGCAACATGCACGTCTCCCCCGCCGACAACCCTACCGCTGAGTAAAAGTTTAAGCTGCGGTTTTATTGTCGTGTGCGGTGGGGCTTTCATGACAAGAGGGCTCTGAAGTGCACCGGGTTTCTCGCGAGAAGTGCGCACGGGCAGCGCGCTTCCTGTGTACTGAATGCGCGCTGGATGTGTGCCGAGTGCGAGCCTGAAAATTACATCAAGTCTGAACAATTTGCCGGTTTTTCTTACCAAGTCTGAGTGATTTGCCGGTTTTTCTTACCAAGTCTGAGTGAATTCACTCAGACTTGGTGTGACTTTCAGGCTCTGATTTCCTATTCCTTAAAGAATTTCATTGCAGATTTAAGCCCGACTTACTTAATCTTTTCCAGCTCCTTCCACAATTTAATTCTTTTCTCTCTTTCAATTTGCCTTTGTTTTAAAGATGTATGTCTTCTCGATAAATTTAGCCTTGAGCGAATGACTGTAAATAGATTGTCCATAAAAACAATGTCGTCATATTCATTTTTGCTAATTACAAACTCTTCTATGCCAGCAGCTAAAAGTTCATTACTTCGTTTGTAGTCTCTACCTGCAATCTCAATTGATTCATGAACAGATCCATTATATTCAAGTGCTACATTTTGAGTACCTCGTGCATTTGATACACCGCTGGACAGAAGTAGATCAATTGCACGATTTTTCTTTTGAGATTTGATACCTGACATGTTTTGTATCTCAAATTCTTTGTTTAACTCAACGCATGGAATAGCATATCCACCTTTATACACTGGCATTAAAGCTCGAAGTGCAAGTTTAGCCTCCATCGGGGAAGCTGCATTTTCAACAGACAAATCTGCCGCAGCCTTTACTTTTCTAAAAGATCTAGCACCTTTCTTTTTGCTGAGATATGCAAGTAATTCTGACTTTTTGAAAAGAGGCGAATACCAATTTGACTGCAATTCTCCTGTTGACGCATCAATAACAAAACGTCCTTGGAATTCTGAAATGAGGAGCACTAGTTCTAACAGACTCAATTTAGAAGCCATTTGAAACAGCAATTCGAATGGAGATGAAATTAAAACTGAAAAGCTGCTTATATTCAGTTTTATTACAGAGTCAAGCGAAGCACATGTATCAACATGAAAATGAATTCCTTCATAAGCACAGGAATTCTTTTTATTGCTCACAGTAATTTCAACTGGATTTTTAAGTTCAATACCATAATCTACTAGCAACTCGGCATTAATAGCTCTAACCAAATCACGATAAGGAATATCATCTTTGGTCAGTAATTGTCTAGCATCTAAATTGAACTTATTCAGATACTCATTAAATCCATGCATTAAGAGTTCGTGTCTCCGTGTTCGCAAAGCACGATAAATTTGTAGAGCAGATGTATGTGAAAGGTAATATTCCATATGGAAATAGTATTTCTAAAAGTCAAATAAACAAAACAACAAAAAACCTACTGATATTTGATTAATACGTTATTTCCGCAGATAGATTAAAAACACCTTCAAATATCATCTTTTAAAAGTCCTGCTACAAAGATTAGACCGCTAAATAAATGTATTTTCTCAATTTCTTGACAAATAAGTGACAAAATTAGAATTCCATAATTTAACTGAGTATTCTTCTCAATGCTGCATGACGCAAATGAGCATTACATGTTAATTGACACTAGTTTGAAATGCGAACTGGATTAAGCAGCTTGCGCACTTCTCTTTCATGAAACCGAGCCTGAATTGTTTAACAAGTCTGAACAAAATCACTCAGATAAGGCGAGAAAAACAGGCAAATTACTCAGACATGGTGAGCAAATCCGGCAAATCGTTCAGACTTGGCGAGAAAATCAGGCTCTCATCAAATGTATCTCGCGAGAAGAACGTACTAGACGCATGTCTTTCGCACATGCCAGCCCAAACAAAAAAACGGACCTGGAGAAAATCCAGGTCCGTTGTTTTAACTAGCTGCGAGCGTGCGACGCTTCGATGCGCGCCCAGCGTATGCTGCAGGTTAGTTCCAAGCCTTACCGTCGGAACCAAACTCGCGGATGAGCTCCTTGGTGCGCTCGACAATTGCCTCGCGACCAGGCTTCAGAAGCTTACGAGGATCGTAGCCCTTGCCGTTGTCAACAAGGCCAGCCTCAACGTACTTCTTGGTTGCCTCAGCAAAGACAAGCTGAAGATCGGTGTTGACATTGATCTTGGAAATGCCCATAGAGATAGCCTTCTGAACCTGCTCTACAGGAATGCCGGTGCCACCGTGAAGAACAAGTGGAAGATCACCAACGCGCTCCTTGATAGCCTTGAGCTGGTCGAAGGAGAGGCCCTCCCAGTTAGCTGGATAGATACCGTGAATGTTGCCGATGCCGCATGCAAGGAAGTCAACGCCCAGGTCAGCAATCTTTGCGCACTGCTCAGGATCAGCAAGCTCGCCCTTAGCGGTTACGCCGTCCTCAGTGCCGCCGATGCCGCCGACCTCAGCCTCAACAGAAATACCCTTTGCGTGAGCTGCCTTTACGACCTCTTCGGTGCGCTTAAGGTTGGTCTCAAAATCAGGCTCGTGAGAACCATCGTACATAATGGAAGTAAATCCAGCCTCGATGCACTTGAATGCATCCTCGTATGAACCGTGGTCAAGGTGAAGAGCAACTGGAACAGTGATGTTCTTGTCCTCAACAAGACGACGAACCATGTCTGCAACAACGCGGTAGCTTACCTGCCACTTTGCTGCGCCGCTGGTGCACTGAATGATGACAGGAGACTGAAGCTCTTCTGCTGCATCAAGGATTGCTGCGGTCCACTCAAGGTTGTTCTCGTTGAATGCGCCGATGCCATAGTGGCCCTTCTCGGCACTCTGGAGCATGGCTTTTGCGCTTACAAGCATGCTAAACCTCCGTTTGACGGAAAACTGATACATATAAATGATACCTTGTTTCATCCCCTTTGATACGGTCGTTTTTAACAAATACATGGCGAGAAACACGCGCATAAGAAAATCGCTTAGTTACTCACAGAACTTCTCGCCATTTCCGACACTGAAGTTGTATGTTGGATGAAACTTAATGCCCTCTGATGTTGCGATTTAGCGACGAAACATTACATCTTCACAAAAATGAGGTAGGCTATCAGTTCGAAGAAAGGAGCATCTTGTGAGCTATAAGCACTTTGATGCAGACAAAACTCGATTAGCTTCGCCTGCTCAGTCTACAGATGAGGCAACAAACGAGAAGCCCAGCCTTCTTAAGGACGTCTCAATTACCCAAATTTTGGCAACATCGCTTGCCGCGGTGACTGCGTTTGTACTGTCAAACCAGATTGGTATTGCAGGCTCGATTATCGGCGTGGCCGTTGGTGCCGCCGCCTCGGCGCTTGCTTCGCAGATTTACCAGAACGTTATCAGGCGCTCCACGCATAAGTTCCGCGCTAGCGACAACGATGAATATAACCAGCAGGCATATCCAAACAGCAGCCAAACAACGCTTGAAGGCACACAATATATGCCTCGAGCACAATATGCACCTTCTCGCGATTATTACTCCAATGCTGCTTCTACCGCGGAACAGTCTTCGCAGGTAAATCGCACGCCAACGCTGTCTCGCAAGCGCGTAAGAGCGCTGACTATCGTGACCATTATTTCAATTATCTTTACCATTTCTGCCGTCATACTTTATGCAATGTTCCTCAGCTATATCACCGACGGATCTGGCTTGGGACCAAAGGTCAGCACTACCCCAGTTGTGACAGAAAAGACTGCGGATACCAGCAATTCAACGGATAAGAAGGACGACTCAAGCTCTTCTAGCGAGAAGACCGACGAGTCTAACAGCTCTTCTGATTCCAAGAATTCTTCTTCCGAGAGCACTGACTCCAAGAAATCAGAGACTACCAGCTCCGACAGCTCGTCTAACTCGGAAAAGACAAGCGATTCTAGCAACTCAAGCAACTCATCGGAGAGCAATTCTTCCAGTAACAACTCCGGAACAGGCGGCTCAAGCAGCAATTCTGGTTCCAATCAGAACTCCGGCTCCGGCAATAGTTCTGGCAGCGGATCCAGTAGTTCTGGCTCAAACAGCTCCAACGGAGGCAACTAAGTCGCGGTCGCAGCGCGGCCTCCGCGGTGCGCCTAACAGCAACAATAAGCAGCAGCTCACACTGAGCTTGCTACAGAAAGGATGGGTATGGAAACCACAAACGCATGGAAAAAGTACACCTCGGAGGACCTGGACAAACTCCAGTCGTTTACCGAGGACTACAGAAAGTTTATCTCCGAGAACAAGACTGAGCGCGAGTGCGCCGCAAGCGCTATCAAGCTTGCCGAAGCAGCAGGTTACGTCAAGCTTTCTGACGCCATCGCTGCAGGTAAAACCCTCAAGGCTGGCGACAAAGTCTATGCAGACATTCGCGGCAAGTCCGTCATTTTTGTCCAGATTGGTACCAAATCCCTGGAAGAGGGTCTAAATATTCTTGGTGCTCATATCGACTCCCCTCGCCTGGACGTCAAGCAGAACCCACTTGAGGAGCGCAATGAGCTTGCTACCTTTGACACCCACTACTATGGCGGCGTCAAAAAGTACCAGTGGGTCACCATTCCTCTAGCAATTCATGGCGTTCTTGCACTTAAAGACGGTAGCGTCGTAAACGTATGCGTTGGTGAGGACCCAACGGACCCTGTTTTCTGCATCTCCGACCTTCTCATCCACTTGAGCGCTGAGCAGCTTGGAAAGACTGCTTCCAAGGTCATCGAGGGCGAAATGCTGGACCTTATTGTTGGCAATCGTCCACTTGTTTGGGGTCAGAATGGCGAGAAACCCGCTGATGCAGAAGGCGACGAGCCAAAGGAAGCCGTTAAGGCTAACGTCATCAACATCCTGAAGGACCTCTACGGCATTGAGGAAGCAGATCTTCTCTCCGCTGAGCTTGAGATTGTTCCTGCAGGTCCTGCTCGTGACATGGGCTTTGATCGCTCCATGATTTTGGGTTATGGTCACGACGACCGCAGCTGCTCCTACCCTTCCCTGATTGCGCAGCTTGAGTGCGATCTTCCTGCACGTACCTCCGTCACCATCCTGACCGACAAGGAAGAGATTGGCTCCGTTGGCGCTACTGGCATGAACTCCCTCTTCTTTGAGAACATCATGGCAGAGGTCCTGGCACTTGCTGGTTTTGAGTCTCCACTTTCCCTACGCCGCTGCATGGCCAACTCCTACATGCTCTCCAGCGACGTTTCTGCTGGTTATGATCCTAGCTTTACGGGAAGCTTTGAAATCAAGAACTCTGCTATCATGGGTCATGGCCTTGCATTCAACAAGTTCACTGGTAGTGGCGGCAAGTTTGGCTCCAACGACGCTGATGCCGAGTACGTAGCACTGATTCGCCGCATTATGGACAACGCCGGCGTTCAGTTCCAGACCGCTGAGCTTGGCCGCGTTGACGCTGGTGGCGGCGGAACTATCGCATACATGTTGGCTAAATATGGCATGCACGTCATCGACTGCGGCGTTCCTGTTCTCTCCATGCACGCACCTTGGGAGATTGCAAACAAGGCCGACATCTTTGAGGCATATCGTGGATACCGCGCATTCCTTGAGTTCAGCGAGTAATTAAGCTACGCAAATTAACTGCACAAACAAAATTGCGTGCACGAAAATCAAGCTAACAAGAAAGACGTGAGAGACAAACTCTCACGTCTTTTTTCTGTATCAAATTCAAGGCGAGAAACCCGCGCACCCGCAGCAATGCATCCAGGCAATTATCCCAGCAATGAAAGCACTTCTCGCTTGGCAGCCAAAAACTCTTCGCTCAAATCAAATGATGCTAGGTCAGCACCTTGACCAGCGCCTTTGCCAGAACCTGCCTCCGATACCGTATCAGCGCAGCCCTGCGGTTCAACAACGCCCACAATCTTGGTTACCACACCCTGCGCGGGACTTCCCGCCATTACGTAAATGCGAGAAGCCATGGCAACCGCCTCATCAACGTCGTGCGTGATCACCAGCACGGAGAGGCCAAACTCCTTCACGGAAGACATGAGCCACGCACGCATTTCTCGCCGTGTGAGGGCATCGAGTGCCGAGAAGGGCTCGTCCAGCAGCATAATGTCTGAGCCAATGAGTGCCGTGCGCAGGAACGCAACACGCTGTCTCATGCCGCCTGAGAGCTCGTGAGGCCAGCTTTGTGCCACGCGCTCAAGTCCACCGCGTTCCAGCATCTCCTGTGCCTGTGCGCGTGCCTCAGAGCGCGAGACGCCCTTCAGCTCAAGCGGAAGCGCTACGTTGTCGATGATGCGCTTGCTTGGGATGAGCAAATCCTTCTGGAGCATGTAGCCGATGTGTCCCGGGTGTCCCGTGACATCAGAGCCATGCAGCAGTACCTTGCCCTCCTGCGGCTGCAAAAGTCCTGCAAGCGCATGGAGCAGCGTTGTCTTGCCGCAGCCCGAGCGACCAACCAAGCAGGTAATGGTACCAGGTTGCAGCTCAATTGAGATGTCCTTGGCAACTACCTGGCTGTTTCCCCAAACCAGCGTGAGGTTGCGTGCCTCAAGTGCTGGCGCGTCCTGTTGCGTCTCGCATGCAGGTGCAGCTCCTAGGCTTTTCTCGCCAGAAGCGTCCATAGCAGCGCCTTCTGTTATGTCAGTAAGTTTCTTATCCAAGGTACTCACTAGTAAATCCTGCGGATGGATCAATCTTATTCTCTAGCAGCTGCTGGTTATTGAGCCAGGTGTAGAAACGCTGCCAGCGGGCAGAGTCAATAACACCCCACTTCTCGGCGTCGTCAATGTATTTGGCTGCCAAGAACTTCTGAGAAGCTTTAACCAGGTCAGCGTCAAGTTCTGGAACAGCTTTGAGCAGAATCTCTGCTGCCTCGTCTGGGTTAGAGACGCAGAACTCATAACCTTTTCTGGTAGCGCTTAAGAAGGCCTTAACAGCGTCTGGATTCTCTTTTGCAAAGCCATCATTTACTGCAATGACTGGAGTGTAATAGTCAAAATTCTGATCAATAGTTGCAAACGCAAAGTAGTTGTATGCAAAGTTCTGAACACGAGCGTTTTGAACAGCCCACTGCTCATACACCCAAACTGCATCAAACATCTTTGCTTTTAGGCCAGATACCTCATCATCTACCTCGTAAGGCACCATCTTGAGCGTTGAAGGATCTCCTCCATCAGACTCCATAACAGACCTGATAGTAGCCTGTTCAACAGGGAGATTCCACGTTGCGTAGGTACGATCATTAAGGTCACGTGGACGAACAATGTGATCCTCTTCACGGCTCATAATGCCCGAAAGATTGTGCTGAATGATAGCGGCCACCGCAGTATATGGCAGCGGATTAGAAGACGAGAGGCTGTTAGCAATATAGTCCTGGTAGGTAACGCCCATCTGAGCGCCGCCGGCACCAATCAGCGCATCGGCGCCGTCAGCAGGTGGCTGCTGAATAGTTACCTTGAGGCCGACCTCGTCAAAGTAGCCCTTCTCCTGAGCCACATAAATGCCGGTGTGGTTGGTGTTAGGAGTGTAGTCCAGAGCAAACGTAATCTCTGTGGTACCGCTGGAATTCTGCCCAGCACTCTTGTTTGCGTTGGATGGAGCCGACGGCTGCTCAAGCGAGCAACCTGTGCAAAGTCCTGCTGTCGAGAAACCCATCGCAGTTAGAAAGCCTTTTCTTGTTATACCCTTGCGATTAAATGCGTTCATGCGCGTAATCACTTCTTTCTTTGAGTTCCGTCAAAGTTATCGTGCAGATTCTTTGGCATCCTGAGAGGTATCCCAAGGAAGTGCACGCTTTTGGACAAGTTCCACGAGCTTCATCAACACCAGCGACAGCGCAGACACTACCACGATTGCCGCAAACATCCTGTCGTACGCAAACGCCTTTCTGACGCGCGTCATATACACTCCCAGTCCAGCGTCGCCTCCCAGCCATTCTGCAATTACTGCGCCAATTACGGCGTAGGTCACGCTCATTTTGAGTCCCGAGAAAAACTGTGGTGCAGCAGCAGCCAACTTGACGTGCCAAAAAATCTGCACACGACTAGCTCCCATGGTGGTCATCAGGTCAACCATATCGGGATCAATTGATTTAAATGCCGAGTTCAACGCCACGGTAATGGGGAAAAACGTTGAAATGGCCACAAGAACAATCTTTGGCAAAAGGCCATAACCCAGCCAAAGCACCAGAAGCGGTGCGATAGTCACAATAGGAATAGTCTGCGAGATAGTAACAAGTGGAGAAAGCAGCTTGTCCAGCGTTTTGAAGAAGTCCATAAGAACCGCAAGCGCAAAGCCAATAAGCACTCCAATAGCCAGACCAACAAGGGATTCTAGAAGTGTAATCCCTGTATGTGTCATAAGAAGCTGAAAGTCCTTGACCAGTGCAAATACAACCTGAACAGGTGTTGGAACAAGATAATTTGGAATAATTCCTGCAACAATAACAAGCTGCCAAAGCACAAGAAAAGAAGTAAGGGATATGGCTTGCAGCGCAAACTGAGAAAGTTTTTTCATATGCCCTCCTTCTTGTAGTGCGTAAGGATGGCATTGACTCCCTACGCTGGCATTACCCAGATCAGGTTAATGGGTCGCAGCATGAGGTGCTGCCTCTCAGCCAGGCTATTTCCTAGCTCCCCGTACATTTATTATAGCGCGGACTAGCGCGGACTCCTCTAACATCAAATAAATAGTTAAACAATGCCCCGAAGCCACGTGATCTTAGCCCAACGGACTAGCCCAGAAGCTCCTTAAGTCCCAGCTTATCTGCCTCAGTAATTTGACGAACCACCTTTGCTGGAGAACCCACAACAAGAGAATTGTCTGGAATATCTTTAGTAACCAGACTATTAGCACCAATTACACAGTTATTTCCGATAGTTACACCGGGAAGCACCGTCACATTTCCGCCAAACCAGCAGTTATCTCCTACTGTAATAGGTAGAGCTCGCTCATACCAAGCGTTTCTCTCCTCAACATCTAAAGGATGCTGAACGGTGTACGCCTTAAACTGAGGGCCTACAAAACTATGAGCACCAAAAGTGATAGGCGCACAATCCATCAAGTATGCACCATGGTTAATAAAGCTATGTGGGCCAATCTTGATGTTGAAGCCATAATCGACGTTGAAGGGAGAAACTGCTGCACTTCCCTCTCCCAGTTCGCCGAGAAGTTCAGTCAAAATCTGACGACATTTTTCTTTATCACTTGGACGAGTCTGATTGAACTCCCAGGCAAGATCCTTAGCGCGCCAAAAAGCTGCGCTTTGTTCTGCATCAGCATCGCCACCACACCACTCACCTGTGCTCATACGCTCAAGCTTTGATTTCTTATTTTCTGACTTTGCGATGGTCTGCTTTGGATCAATATCATACATGACTAACTCCTTGTGTCTCTTTATATAATAACAAGAAGTGTAATAAAAGAAGAGCCCCTGACGAGGCTCTTCTCAGTTAGTTTAAAGTTCTTGTAACCAACTACATTGCATCAAAAACATTTACCCACTTAAGCAGGAACTCTGTTTCTTTTACACGACCGCGAGCAAGCTCTGCTGCAGCAATAATGCCAAGCCATTCGTTTACATACTGACGAGTGCAGCCTTGCTTGGTGCAATACAGATTGATGTATTTCTCGGCAAGTTCCTCATCGCCATGAAGAAGCAGGTGCAGGTAAGTTGTAGCGCAGTCTGCAGCACCATTGCCCTGTGTAGCGTGAGCCCAGTCAAGAATTACAGGAGCGCCATCCTCGGTGAGAATAACGTTGGAAGGAACAAAGTCACCATGACAGACCTTAGTGTGAGGCTTCATGCCATCAAGCTTAAGCAGAAGCTCGTACCTTGTAGCCTCATCAAGAATGTCTGGAATGCTATTAATCATTCTAGTGAACTTGTCTTTTTGACGAGTAAGAAGTGGTGCCTTATGAGCGTGAATAGCCAGCTCAATATCGACGAACTTATTGAGATACTCGTCCTCTTTTTCTGGATGCTCCTCAATAAGCTGCCTGATTGTTTTGCCTGCAACTTTTCTGGTTGATACAGCCCAGCAATTACCTACCTTACTGATCTCTACAAGAGAAGGTACGTTGATGCCGGCCTGCTCAGCACGAGTGAGGTTTAAACCCTCATTCATAATATCAGCAGAAGGTTTGCTTCCGCTGAACACCTTAACGACTGTGTCTCCGTTGTCGTACACAACTTTGTTATTACGCTCGACAATTACCTTTTTATCAGCTTTGAGCTCCATAACAACCTCCAATAAGGTACTCATGCAGATACTCACTATCCACCTAGTAGTATTGTCCTTCTTCTCTAACCTCTCCTGGCGAGAAGAACACTCTTATTGGTTAAACGGTTGGCAAATTCGGTGAACGTAAACATCCCCAGTTAAAACTAGAAATTGTCCTTCTAACAAAAATCCCCCACTTTCTATGAAAGCGGGGGATCTGCATACTAGGTGTATATGTGTTGCTTACTGCTCTTTACGAGTGCGAGCATATGCTCCAACACCAACAAAGCCAGCGCCGACCGTTGCAAATGCAACCATAGCTACAACACTTGCGTCACCAGTATCAGGCGTGCGGTGCTTACGCTTCTTACCAGGCTTCTCTGGAGTTGGAGTAACTGGAGTCTCGGTGTTTGTAATAGTAAAGCCATTAGCCATATCACCAGTTATCTCAGAAGTGTAACCCTCAATAGCATCCTCAGAAACGGTGTAAGCAATGACGTGATTATCTGCTGCGTAAAGATTTACACCAACAAATGAACCGGTCCAATTGTTTGCCTCAGAAAGGACAAGGGTCTGACCAGTGTCAACACCATCAGCAAGCAGGTGAACGGTTACAGAATCCTTCTTTGTACCATTCCAAACTTTGGTTACTGGAACATCGCGAGTTACAGGAGCATCAGCCTTGTTAGTCAAGGTAGTAACGTTACCGTTAACCTCAGGAGTCTGAGCAGTCCAACCGACTACGGTTCCTTCTGTAAAGCTCAAAGTTACGTTATCAGGAAGACCGTGGAATGTATGCTCCCAGTTGTTTGCTGCAGAAAGCTCAACGGAGTCAACAACATATCCATCTGCCTTTAGGTAAACAGTAAGCGTCTCTGGAATAACTGCATCTGGGTTTGCAGAAGTATCCCAAACCTTCTTAACGGTTACATCCTGAGTACCCTCTTCACCAGTCATAACGGTACCGTTGGAGCCAATACCACCACCACGCTGTGCGGTATTTCCAGAAATAATCAGTTTAGCCTTATTCTGTGCTGCGGTGATAGAGCTATAACGAAGATTAGACTCAAGAGCAAGCATATCGGTGTTGTTAACGATATTGCTTACTTCTTCAGTAGTATGACGTGCAGCAGCTGGATCAGCTTCACCAAGGATTGAAGGAAGGTTGATGGTAACCGCGCCATCCTTAGTCCAATGTGCAGAGGCACCACCAAGCATATAATCAGAAATAGTTGCACCGGCAGATTCACCTGCACCACGAACGGTTGCAATCTCATCAGCAGCACCATTTGCGGTGTTGTTGAAGAATGCTACGCCATTTTTGGAGTGGAACTCAGCTACACCGGTTGGACAGAACCAAGCGCCGCCGCCAATAACGGTTGCGGTGTTGTTCTTAATAAGTGCGTTATTAATGTGAACAACATAAGGAACAGAAGCAACGTAAACTGCGCCACCCTGATCGTTTGCAGTGTTATTAATAATTTCGCCCGCATTAAGAGTTACATTAGCAGATGCAATATAAACACCAGCGCCAACGCCCTTATCGCCAAGCTGGTTAGTACCGTTACTAGTAGCCTTATTCTGTTCAATAGAACCACCGTTCATGGTAAAACCAGCACGGTAAATATTTGGCCAGTTATTCCAAGGAGCACCAACCCTAGAATAAGGAACCTTGGAATTACGCATACGCGTAAGATCCTGACCAGCAACAACTCCAACAAACTGGTCGTAGGTAGCAACACCACCACCAGCAATGCCAGCAGTGTTGTTCTTGATGATGCCGTTGTTCATAACAACGTTGCCGTTCCAAGTTACGTAGATACCGCCACCAGACTCAGAAGCAACATTATCAGTAATTGAACCACCATTAAAGGTAAAGTCTGCCTTTGACTTAGAATCACCAAACTGAGGATTACCTGCGTAAACGTAGACGCCTGCACCTTCAATAGCCTTGTTGTTAGTGATATATCCGCCGTTCATAGAAGCTGTTGTTGTCTCGCCATTAGGATCAAGAGCATACAGCATCAGACCACCAGAAGAATTAATAGTAGAGGAAGCATCACCACCAGTGATGGTTCCGCCAGTCATGGTGAAATCTGCATTTTTAACCATTACACTACCGGAGTACTGGTTGGTAAGAGTGGTGTTCTGAATAGTACCGCCACGAAGCTCGCCTGTAGCACCATTTACAACAGTAACCGCACCACCACGATCGTTAGCGATCGTGCTGTCCTGGATGGTGCCGCCGGCCATAACAAATTTTGCACCGGCGCCAGTGGTAAGAACTACGCCGTTATTTCCAGAATAAGGTCTTGCTTTGCCATTTTTTATAACACCGTTAAGCATGGTAAAAGTACCGCGGTTTTCAACAGCAAATGCGGTGTTATTACCATCAATGGTGGCACCATCGAGAGTAACTGCACCGCCAGAAGCAATCTTGAACATATAGAAATGATTAGAGCCGGTCATGGCGCTGGTAATAGTTCCGCTACCCATTAACCTGATGTTCTTGTTTGCGGGAATCTGAACAGGGGCAGTGATGGTGAAGTCTGCGTTAACCTGAACAATAGACTGTGATCCATCTGCTGGGGCTGCAGCAATAGCAGCCAGCAGCTCAGCCTCTGAGGTAACAGGGGTATCTGCGAGTGCTTGCTTTGCAAGTCCTCCAACGAGCGAAAGTGCCAATACAAATGTAGCGACAATCGCCATACTCCAACGTGTAAGCCTTTTCATGGCAAAACTCCTTGCGCATCGGGAGCATTTCTAACAAACAATGGTGAAACGAGTAACAAAAAAGCATGAAAACGTATAAATTTTATCGTACTTTACTCTTCTTTGTCTAGCTGTTCAGTTTCTTCTGGATGATGCTTTAGACGATCGTATTCTTCTTCAGTCAAAACATCCTCAATCCGCAGGTTAACACCAGAAACTTCAAGTCCAGTCATACCTGTGATTTTCTCCACAATAGTACGCTTAACATCCTCAAAAATCTGAGGAGCATACGAACCATACTTGATGAGAACAGAGACAGTAATATTAAGCGAGCTATCAGGTAAAACTTCTACTGTTACACCCTTAGCTGTATCAGATGCACCTAGTACATCCTGAACTCTATTGAGCCAGTTTCCGCGGGTGCCCACTACATTAGTAACATCACGCAGGGCAAGAGAGACAATTTTCTCGACAACTCCACCGGAAAACGTTAAAGAATCTGTGTCTTCAAGACCTGCATCAGAGGGAACATCTGTTGTTTCTTCCGCAGAAACAATTTCTTCAGAGGTATTCTCAAGGGAATCTGTAAGTTCTTCTGCCACAGCTCTCTCCTATCTAATTTTTGTCCGTAAATAAGGAACGAATCTTTGTCAAGATAGTTGCTTTTCCGTCAAAGATCTGACCAATAGTAACTCCTACCAGTACAAATAATGCAACAATCAGCATTTTAAAAAGACCAAAGATAAATAACAAAATGGCAGATAGGAGTCCGACGAATCCACCAATAACAGCACCTGGATGGCCGACAACATATTTTTTGCAGTTTTCTTGAACCTTTTTAAAGAAGTCCTGCTCCATTGTTGTTGACCTCCTTTACCTCTGGTTCAGAAATGGTTAAACGAATATCTTTGTCTGTTTGTGGGACAACTGGCTGACAGGTAGCTAGCCCTTCACTATTCTCTGGCTCTACTTCAGATTCTTCAGCATGCGTCTGAGATGCTGTTTTTTCATCTTTTGGCGAGAAGGAACTTGGCTTGATAAAAGAAAGATTAATACTAGAAACACAAGGTCCGCACACGATAGCAAGACCAGACTGAAGAGCGTTATAGAACTCAGAGC
>CALIAD010000170.1 GCA_938041635.1 uncultured Atopobium sp. | reverse complement strand
CAGGCGGACAAGCTGCTATTTCTTCGCTCATGGGCAACATTGCTCTGGGATGGAACTCTTGGAGTGCTGCTAATCCCGGCAAGACTATGGCAGACTACCTTGCAACAGATCAGGTGCGCACGCAGATTGTGACTACGGTTTCTTCTGCGGTTGATACTGATGACCTGCAGCAACAGCTGGTCACAGCCCTAGCAAATAAGCTGGGAACCAATCCAGACCTTCCAAGTGTTCAGGCTGAGGTTTCTCAAAGGCTTATGAGTGCTTATCAATCACAGATTGCAAGTGCTCTTTCTGCAGCTATTACGCGCGCTATGAGTGCTTACGTGCAGTCTGCGTTAACCAGCGTGATGACGCAGGTTGCTTCCAGGATGCAAAATCAGATTGCAGGCGCTCTCAATACAGCTATGCAGGGCGTTGCGGCAAATATGTCCAATGCTATGCACATAGATCAAGCAACGCTCGCAAGTGCCTTTAAGCTCAATGCTGACCCATCGCAGCTAGCAGCTATTGCCGCGTCAATGCTAAGGGCAACGCCAGCAACGTATGAATCAAATCTTACTAAGATGGGATATGCGGATCTTAATAAGCCCACGTCAATCAATATTTATCCTAAAGACTTTGCAAGCAAAGAGAAGATTGTTGAAATTCTTAATACGTACAATGCTGATGCAAAGGCTGCAGGTGAAGAGTCTAAGGTGGTTACGTATACCGACATTGTTGGTGCGCTGATGAGTTCTGTCACGCTGATTGTTGATATGATCTCGGCGATGCTGATTGCGTTTGTATCTATTTCGCTTGTTGTTTCCAGCATTATGATTGGCATCATTACGTTCATCTCGGTTCTTGAACGTAAAAAGGAGATTGGTATTCTGCGCTCTATTGGTGCTTCTAGGCGAGATATTGCCAACGTATTCAATGCAGAGACGTTTATTGAAGGCCTTATCTCTGGTGTTATGGGCATTGGCATTACACAACTGCTTATTTTGCCCGCAAATGCTGTGGTCAAAGCCATGTTTAACGTGGACAATTTGGTGATCTTGCCGATAAACGGAGCACTTATTTTGATTCTGATTAGCGTTGTTCTGACGCTTCTTGCAGGTCTTATCCCTGCAGGTAGAGCGGCTAAGTCCGATCCAGTTCAGGCGCTGAGAAGCGAGTAAGGCGCTGGCTGGTCGCGCTGTCTGGCGAGAAGACCGTCTAGCTGCACCTCATACCTCACAAGAAAAACCCTGTCATGCGCACGCATGACAGGGTTTTTGCATTGCTATTGCAGCTACCAGACCTAGTTCTCCTGGCCACTAAAGAGGTCGACAACCTCAAGATCAAGCTTGGAGGCTTCAATGGCCTCCTTGGCGCCAAAGACAACAACCGAGAGGTCATCATAGCTTTGAGGCATGGTGCTTCCCAGTTCTTTGATGTCCTCAACCTGGGCGTGAAGGATCTTCTCGCGAAGCTTACGCAAACGCTCTGGGTCACGGTGGTTGAAGTACTCAATGTCCTGCCTGCGAGCAAGCATACGAGCGGGTACAGGAGCGTCAACGCCAGCAACAGAGGCAACTACATAGCCCTCAAACTCGTCAGCGTCTGGAGTCC
>CALIAD010000169.1 GCA_938041635.1 uncultured Atopobium sp. | reverse complement strand
ACAAAATCTTCGGTAGTAATATCAAGAGCTTTAGCAATGTATTCAGAGGGACGCTCAACTTCAAAGGTATAGACCTTTGATTTAACGCGCTCACCTCGGGCAGCGTGTTCAGCCATGAAGCCCTCCATTTGACCGGAGACTTCTTTACTTGGCTTAATTTGTGTTCCTTCTTCCAGCTTTTTGACAAAAGTGCCGGAGCCTTTTCGTCTGAAGATAAGTCCTTGCTGCTCAAGAACTTCTAGAGCCTTATTAATGGTAATTTTGCTCACTTCATATTGCTCGCAGAGCTGAGCAACAGAAGGCAGGCGAGAATAAGCAGGATACGTGCCTATAGCAATATCAGTTTTAAGATCCTGAACAATCAAGTCGTACTTATTCATGACACCTCCTCAGGTAGCAAAATTTTACTTTGCATTCTATCTGATTTGCATTAGTATACTACATAGAAAACCTAACATATCTGTTTTATAAAGTTGACATGTTAGGTTTAGGTACTTTTGAGAAAGGATGGGCATGTCGTATCAGTTGCCTGAGAATTTCTTCTTTGGTGGGGCAATGTCTGGTCCACAGACCGAGGGTAAATGGCAAGACGGAGGAAAGCTGCCAAACCTTTGGGACACCTGGTCTAACCTAGACATTCATGCATTCCACAACCGCGTTGGTTCCTACGCTGGAAATGACTTTACAGAAAGAATGGAAGACGATCTTCAGCTTCTCAAGTCTCTTGGATTGGATTCCATTCGCACTTCTATCCAGTGGAGCCGTTTGTTGGACATTAACGGCAACCTTAATCCAGAGGGTGAGAAGTACTATCACCACCTTTTTGCTGTTGCTAAGAAGGTTGGTATTGAGATTTTTGTAAACCTTTACCACTTTGACATGCCTGAATACCTCTTCAACCGCGGTGGCTGGGAGTCCCGTGAGGTAGTTGAGGCATACGCGCATTATGCACGCATTGCGTTTGAAACGTTTGGAAAAGAGATTCGTTATTGGTTTACCTTTAACGAGCCAATTGTTGAGCCAGAGGTCCGTTACACACTTGGTGGTTGGTACCCCTTTGTTAAGAATTATTCGCGTGCTCGTGCTGTTCAGTACAACATTTCACTTGCTCACGCACTTGGCGTGCGCGAGTATCGTCGTGCAAAAGCAGCAGGTTTTATGCTTGAGGACTCTCGCATTGGCCTCATCAATTGCTTTGCACCACCATATACCAAAGAGAATCCATCTGAGGCAGATCTTGAGGCGCTACGCATGACCGACGGCGTCAACATTCGCTGGTGGCTTGACCTGGTAACTAAGGGAGAGCTTCCACAGGATGTCATTGATACGCTGCAGACCCGTGGCGTTGACCTGCCTATTCGCCCTGAGGACAAGCTGATTCTTGCCGACGGCGTTGTGGATTGGCTGGGCTGCAATTATTACCATCCAGAGCGCATTCAAGCTCCTGCAAAAGATATTGATGAGAATGGTATTCCAAACTTTGCTGACCCGTATATCTGGCCAGAAGCAGAGATGAATGTTTCTCGTGGTTGGGAGATTTACCCACAAGGACTCTACGACTTTGCCATGAAGGTTCGCGATGAGTATCCAGAGCTTGAGTGGTTTGTTTCCGAGAATGGCATGGGCGTTGAGCGAGAAGATCTTAAGAAAGACGAAAACGGTGTAATTCAAGACGATTATCGTGTTGATTTTGTCCGTCGTCATCTTGAGTGGATTGCTCGTGCAATTCAGGACGGCGCAAAATGCCGTGGTTATCACTACTGGGCCATTATCGATAACTGGTCTTGGGCAAATGCTTTTAAGAACCGTTATGGCTTTGTTGAGGTTGACCTGGAAGATAACTACAACCGTCGCCTTAAGAAATCAGCTAAGTGGCTTAAGCACGTTGCCACCACACATATAGTTGACTAGAAACTCGTGAAAGGAGTTTGCTCATGGCAAAAAATAATGGCCAAGCATCGTTTCTAGATAAATTTGCAGAAGTTTCTGCAAAAGTAGGTAATCAAGTTCACTTGAGAAGCCTGCGCGATGCATTTGCAACTGTCAGCCCAATTTACATTTTGGCTGGTATTGCAGTACTGATCAACAACGTTCTGTTCCCACTCATCTTTGCAAATAATCCAGTTACCTTGGCTAATTTCAAGGTTTGGGGTGCAGCAGTTGCTCAGGGCACTCTGAGTTTCTCGGCAGTTATTCTTGCAGGCATTATTGGTTATTGCCTTGCTCGTAACAAGCGTTTTGAAAACGCAATCTCTTGCGTTGTTATTGGTATTGCTGCACTTATCATCATGATGCCTCAGAGCATTGTTGCTACTGCAGGTGCTGTTCTTCATGCAGCAAACGCTGCTGATGCAGCAGCTGCAGCAGTTGCACTTCCTGTAGCTGATGTTGCTAAGCTTCTGCCAAGTGGCTATGCAGTTACCGGCGTTGATGTAACTGGTGCTTTCTCCACTTCCTTCACCGGTACTAACGGCCTCTTTGGTGCTATCATCATTGGCCTGCTTTCTACCACCATCTTCATTAAGCTCTCCAGCGTTAAGCAGCTGAAGGTCAGCCTTGGTGAGGGCGTTCCACCAGCGGTTGCAGATTCTTTTAACACCATGATTCCAATGATGTTGACCTTGACCGTTTTTGGTATTGCTTCTGCTCTTCTTGCAGTTTGTGCTGGTACTGACCTTATGACCATCATTGCAACAAGCATTTCTGCCCCACTGAAGGGCCTCATGAATGCTGGTCCATTTGCAGTCATCATTATCTACACCTTTGCTAACCTGCTCTTCTGCCTTGGCATTCACCAGTCCACCATCTCTGGTGTTCTGATTGAGCCAATCCTGACTATGCTTATTGTTGACAACATGGCAACTTTTGCAGCTGGTCAGCCAATTCCTCAGGACCACTACATGAACATGCAGATCATCAACACCTTTGCACTGATCGGTGGTTCTGGTTGTACTCTGATGCTGCTTCTTGACACCTTTGTCTTCTCTAAGAACAAGGCTTCCAAAGACGTTGCAGCACTTTCTCTTCTTCCAGGTATCTTCAACATCAACGAGCCAGTTATTTACGGTTACCCAATCGTCTTTAACCTTCCTTTGATGATTCCATTTGTTCTTGTTCCAGATTTGTTCATCGGCCTGACCTACTTGTTCACCAACCTTGGTTGGATTAGCCCTTGCGTTGCTATGGTTCCTTGGACAACCCCAGTCTTCCTGAGTGGCTGGCTGGCAACCGGTGGTGACGTTCGTGCTGTTATCTGGCAGGTCATCGAGGTGCTTCTCGCTATGGCAATTTACCTGCCATTCATGAAGATTTCCGAGCGTGCACAGGCCAAGCAGGCTGAGGCTCTTGCAGAGAACGCTCAGGATGCAGAGTAGTTTGTAAGCTTATAATCTGAGTATCACTTGAAGCCAGCCATCGTATTAGGTGGCTGGCTCATTAGAAGGAGATCACATGAAAATCTTACTTGCTTGCAACGCCGGAATGTCTACCAGTTTGCTTGTCCAGAAGCTTCAGAAAGAGGCTGCTTCTCGCGGTTTAGATGCAGAGATTATTGCTAATCCTCTTAATAAGGCACTTGAGCTTATTGATGGCGCAGACGTTTTTTTGCTTGGACCTCAGATTGCGTATGCAAAGGCAGACGTTGAGGCTGCAGCAGGATCTACTCCTGTAGCTGTTATTCCTATGGTTGATTACGGCAGGATGAACGCTGCAAAAATCCTTGACGACGCACTGGAGCTTATTAAATAAGCGGTAAAAGATTTTCTGAGCTCCCAGGTGCTCAAAAAAAGAGTATGGGGTAAAAAATGGATTTAGATGACGGCATGACTGCTACGCAAGAGGCAGCCTTTGAGATTATTGCTACCGTTGGAACTGCAAAGTCAATGTATATTGGCGCTATCCAGAAGGCAAAAACAGGCGATATTGAAGGTGCTCGCGCAGATGTTCTCGCTGGTACAGAGATCTTTAATGAGGGCCACAGCACGCATCTGAACATGTTGCAGCAGTCCGCAATTGATAACAGCAACGTTGAGTTCTCGCTCATCTTGCTGCACGCTGAGGACCAGCTTATGCAGGCTGAATCTTTCCGCATCATTGCTGAGGACTTCATCGACGTGTACGAGAAGCTCCTTAACAAGTAACTGGCGAGAAAAACATGTGTGCAGAGACGCTTCTTGGTGGTATTGAGTTTGGCGGAACAAAGATTGTTCTTGCCACGGGTACACTAGATGGAAAAATTTACGAGCGTGAGGTCTTTCCCACGACAGCGCCAGAGTCTGTTTTGCCAAAAATTGTGGGCTGGTTCAAAGCTCGCTCTATTCAGGCTCTAGGTGTTGGCGCATTTGGCCCCACGGGAGTCAATCCTGACCTGCCTAGCTACGGAAAGATTCTCTCGACTCCTAAGCAAGGTTGGCGCAACTTCAATCTGTTGCAGGCGTTGAAGGATGGACTGAACGTCCCTGTTGGATACGATACCGACGTTAATGCAGCTTGTTTAGGAGAAGTTGTTTTTGGTGCAGCTCGAGGCCTTGATAACGTTGTCTACCTGACAGTAGGAACTGGAATTGGTGCCGGTGTGCTGCTAGAAGGAAAACTCCAGCACGGCATGCTCCATCCCGAGGCTGGTCATATTCTTGTTGAACGTGAGGCAAACGATTCTTGGCAGCAGACAAAATGTCCCTATCACCAGAACTGCCTTGAGGGGCTGGCATCAGGTCCTGCTATTCAAGAGCGCTGGGGACTTCCAGCTGTTGAGCTTACCGAGAAAGACGAGGTATGGGAGCTTGAGGCTGCCTACCTTGCAAAAGCCCTCTCCACATATGTAATGTGTTACTCACCTCAGCGCATTATTTTGGGCGGAGGCGTCATGGAGCAGAAGCAACTGTTCCCGCT
>CALIAD010000168.1 GCA_938041635.1 uncultured Atopobium sp. | reverse complement strand
ATTTCATCTGATGGACAGGAAATTACACGTCAGATGAACTTTGAAGCAACTGAAGAAACATGGAGTATGAGCAGTATTTCTGCTGTTCAAGAGGGTAATAAAGTTACAGTTAAACCTGTTTTAACTGGTGTTGTCACAGGCGCAACCTTTACCTTTGGCTATACAGCTCCAGATGGTTCTTGGACAACTGTTGCGTATAAGACCACTGATACTTCAATTTCTTTTGTTCCTCCTATGACTGGTAATTATGTTTTGTACCTTAAGGCCATTTCATCTGATGGACAGGAAATTACACGTCAGATGAACTTTGAAGCAACTGAAGGAACAGTTACCGGTTGGAAGCAAGTTGCTAACGGATGGATGTATACAGACGACAATGGCTTCAGGTATACAGATCGTTGGCTTCACGACGCCGATGGCTGGCACTATTTTGGTGCTCAAGGAATTGCAGCTTCTGGTTGGATTACTACTGCAGATGGTAAGACGTTCTATGCAGATCCATCATCTACTCACAATGCTGTAAAGCTTGGTCAATTTACGGTCCAAAATAGGGACTATTACGCCGACATTAACTTCGGTGTCATTAAAGACGGCTGGGTAAATTATGGTGACGGTAATTGGGCCTGGGCCCAGTCAAGCGGTGCTTTGGCTTCTGGTTGGTTCAATACTCCAAATGGCAAGACCTGGTACTTTGATCCAACTACAAATGAGCACGCTGCACTCATTGGCCTGCAGGCAATTAATGGGTCATATTATTACTTTGATTTGGGCTATGGTCTGCTGCGCAACCAAGACATCACGCTTTCAGATGGTCGTGTTGTACATGCAGATGCAAGCGGTGTCCTTAACATCAAACCTACTGATACCAATAACGGTAGAGGTGGAAACGTTGACGGCAATAACGGTGGAGATAATAGAGACGCTAACAACACTCCAGCTGATGACGGTTCTCCAATTGAGCCAACTCGCGGCAATTTCTCTGATCGCACCAGTGTTCTTGGAGCTCCTCTTGTCTCTAAAGAGGACCTCCAAAGAGATTTTAACAAGCGCGTAGGTTCTGCTTATCCATCTGTTTATGCCGAGAAGGGCGCTGCAACAGGAACCGATTTTGTAAACCAGCTATGGCAGGCTGCAATTGACGAGGGAGTTCGTCCAGAGCTCCTCTATGCGCAGGTCATGATTGAGACAGGCAACCTTCGCTTTGGTGGCGACGTCCTCCCTGAGCAGTGTAACTTTGGTGGTCTTGGTGCAACCGGAAACGGTGAGCGCGGACTCTCGTTTGATACCGTTCTTAAGGGACTTCGTGCACAGGCACTGCACCTTCGTGCATATGCAGGTTATGAGCCACTGACAGTTGATCCAAGCAAGGCTAGAGACGTTGATCCTCGTTATGGTTCATGGATTCTTGCTAAGAAGGCTAACATTATCCGTAAGCTTGCTGGTACGTGGGCAATGGATAAGAACTACGCTGTTAAACTTGTCCGCGTAATGAACGAGCTGTAGCCAAAGTGCTTGGAATAATGTCCACAAAGAAGGAGCTTCGAACTATCGGGGCTCCTTTTTACTGGTAAGTTATGTCGCGCGGAGTTCATGCGGTCCACTTGGTCTTTTGGACTCACGGTCTTTACAGTTCATGCCGCCTTATCTATCAGGCTCTCCTTCAATGGAGTTGAGCATGTCAAAGTAGACGTCATCTTTAGTCATAATTCCTAGGTTCATCATGAAGTTCTTGGCAACACTAAAGAGCTCTGCATCAAGTGAGGCGCGGGTACCATCTAAGAAAATAGTAGAGACCTCATCTGTTGGAGCAACAGGAATTTGATTTTCTATGAGCGTGGCGTAAATCTCATCATCGCTCATTTCATCGCAGCTAAACTCAGGCTCTGTTTGCGCAAGAATAGCCGTCTCGGTACCAATAATAAACGTAGCACCTGGTAAAAACTTAAGAGCAAACTGATAGCAAGCTTGAGCAGCTTTAAGATGTCTCAAACGCCACTGGAAGAATGTCATGCGATAATAGCCAAACCCAATACTCTCGGGGTCATGGGCAAGCAGCAGGAGCTTCTTGAGTTCATCTGCAGCAGCTGTAATATCTAGCGACTCCTCAAGACAGTGGGAGAGGTGTAGCCTTGCACTCATGCTGAGAGGAGCAATCTCAACAGCCCTTCTCGCGTGCTGAAGAGCACTTTGAGTTTGTCCTTGGAGCGTCTGAGCAATAGACACCAAAAGGTGCGCCTCAAAGTAAGACATGGGGGCTAGGCGAGTATTTTTCTCGGGATTAGAGAGAATTCTGTTGTAAAGTACGCGATCAACGTAGTTCATAAATACACGCCACTGAGTGGTGGTTGTATCTGTGTAGGTGTTATTTCCATCAACGGAGTCCAGCACTTCACGTAGGAGCAGTTCTGCGTCTTGATAGTTTTTCTCGCCAATAAGACGCTGGGCCTTGGTAACCGCCAAGGAAAGAACGCCTCCATCAACAAACTCTTCTGAAATAGCCTCAAAGTCATCTTCTGCAAGCGTGCCCTTAATAAAGCGAGAAACCACGCGTTCTCCCGCTGCTCGCACCGTAGGATCGGTAGAGTTTGCGGTATACGACAAGATAGTGCGGACGTTTTCTTCTGTAGAAGAAGAGAGGTTGCGCAAAATTTTGGTGATAATTTCTTCTCGCGCCTGACCTTCATCAATAGAAAGCCCCGACACTTCATCGGTGCCTAGTGCGTGAGCTGCGACGCTATCAAGACGTTTTTGAGAAGACTCAACAAAATCGTACCTACTGGGTGGACAGAAAATCTCGTTGTCTAGGGTAAAGAGCGGGTGCACCGCATGAAGAATGCCATCTACCTCGTCAATTTGTGCGTTCCAGAGCTGATAGACAGAAAGCGGATTAGTCTCTTCTGTAATGTTTGTATCTTCAAATTGCTTGCGAGTAATGTGGAACGAGAAAAGACAGGCATGCAGCTTGTTTGTATTGCATATGCCAGAGAGCCATACCTCGTTAATCTTCTGCGAGCTTCTAAAGGCGCTTGCGGAAATGAGCATGCCAAGATGTAAGTTATAAGCGGTGGCTGCACGACAGAGATCATCAAAGGTTGCCTCTTTGATGCTTCCATCTGAGCTAAGAAAGCTTCTTGGGAATTGCTCAGGAAGGGCCAGATGCACTCTAAAGGCGGCAATACCTTTGTGTACGTTGGTTCTAAACTCAGTGACAAGACGCTGAGAAAGGCGCAGGCTTTCAATGTGTAGGGAAATGGCTTTGCGGACAACCCACTCGCCATCTTCCTGGGTGCTTTGAGTTGTAGCACAGCGGGGTCGCGACTGCTTCATCATGGTAGAAACAATCTTTTGCTCAAAAGCAAGTAAGTCATGCTCAGATGCCATATTTGCATCAAGAAAGTATCGCTCTGCAAAGAGGGCTGTGTTTAGTGCACTTTCAATAGTAAGGAGCTGAATCTTCTGGTCATAGGAAAGTGCTTTTTGATTAGCGCGAAGATAAAAGAGGCCATTGGTGCGCAGACGTACCACACGGCAGGGGATAGCACTATCTTGTGCGTTAAGAACGCCGGCATCTTTTAATCTTTGAGCCAGATGTAGCTCAAAGTCACTAGGCGGGATGGCAACAGAACCACCTTTTCGGTGAGAATCTTTTTCACGCAAAAAGGCCGTATTTACAAAGTGTTTAAGCACTTCAAGGGGAGTAGTGGACTCTGTAAGTGCAAGAGAGAGTGCTTCAATGTTGAGCTTTGTATGCCAACCAGTCTGATCAATAGAACCAACTTGCTGATTAATTTGAGCAGCGTCTAGAGACTCATCAGGCAGAACGTCTTTGTTGACGAGAGACGGATAGAGTTTTCCAAGCCTGTTTCTTCCAGGTTGCTTAGCTTCTGGATTATTTTCCTGACGAGTCATCATACACCTCCCAGGTTAGGCATAGTGATTCATCTATAGTTAACTATATACCTTAGCTGGTGTGCGACATTTCAGCTGTCAATAGTTAATTCGGCAGACGAGAAGAAAATGCCATTGACTGGTTAGTTTTGCGTCATCAACGGTATACTCACATACGTAGATGATTGGATTGACATGGCAATATTGCAAAACGTAACTGATTCAAATAGAGCGCTGGTAACTTCTGAGGTAGTTTCAGATTTGCAGCATCGCTCGCTTATTATTTTTGATTTTGATGGAACTATGGCAGACACATTGCCCACCATTGTTTCTACAGCAAAGATGGCAATGACAGACTGTGATCATACAGACTTTATAGAAGCAGATCTTAAAAAGCTTGTAGGACCACCGTTTCCTTATGGGTTTGAACTGGTCTTTGGTTTAAGCCACGAAGACGCTGTTGCGGTTACTAAGCGTTACCGTGAGCTCTATGTAACTACAGGAAAATGGCCGCTTTTTGAAGGTATGAGAGACCTTATTGATGACCTTCACGCCGCCGGTAAAAAGGTTGCCGTAGCAAGCTCAAAGAATCAGCCTATGCTAGAGATGGGGCTTAGGGACAACAACCTTATTGGTGTTCTTGATGCCTATGCAGGAAGAATAGATGAGGCGGCAACCGATAAAATCACCGCCATTGCTCACGTTATGCGCCAGCTTGGCTTTGACGCCTCTGAAAGCGTCATGGTAGGAGACCGCCGTTTTGATATGGAAGCGGCATTCCCAAATCAGATTCCGTGTATTGGCGTGTTGTATGGCAAAACCACAAATAAACAGGAGCTTATTGATGCGGGAGCAGTTGCAATTGTAGATACCGTAGAAGATCTACACCACGTTCTTCTCGCCTAAGAAACTGTTACATACGCACAAAAAAACGCCTTGCCACTTAGATGTGAACTGCCTCCCATTTCTTGGACATAAGAAATAGGAGGCTTTTTATGCGTATGG
>CALIAD010000167.1 GCA_938041635.1 uncultured Atopobium sp. | reverse complement strand
TGAAGGCCCTTACGAACGCGTGCAGGGTATGCGCACTGACCAATGGAACCTGGACGACGCTGGTTACGAGAACCGTGAGTCATTGGACCGCGAGAGAAGTTCCAGCGCTTAACGGTACCCTGGAAACCCTTACCCTTAGAAGTGCCTGTTACGTCAACAGCGGTGACCTCAGAGAAGTCAGCAACTGTGACAACATCGCCGGTCTTGTGCTCAGAAGCATCCTCAACGCGGACCTCGCGGAGGTAACGCATTGGCTCGACGCCCTGTGCCTTGAAGTGACCAGCCATTGGCTTGTTGACATGCTTCTCGGAGATGTCGCCGAAGCCAATCTGTACGGCATTGTAGCCGTCCGTCTCAACAGTCTTTACCTGTGAAACGGTGCAGGGGCCAGCAAGAACGACGGTAACAGGAACGACATTGTCGTTCTCGTCCCATACCTGGGTCATGCCCAGCTTGCGGCCGAGGATGGTATTAACCATGCTCTTTCCTAACCTTCGGTGGTCATGGGACCTTGAGAGCACATCGGGTACTCTTCCCCAGCGGACCACGTCCTGTACATACTGCCTTTAGACATAATTGTCCTGTTTGAGCAGCCCGTCTACTTTACACTCATTTTTGACAAGAAACAAGCCTAAAATCTCTAAAAGATGAACGCTTTGTGAAGAGCGTTTGATACCTTCTAGCTGCGAGATCTTTCTTCTCGCGTATTTTGCGAGGTCAAACCGCTGACCCGGGCGTATCCATTGGCGAGAAACCCAAGGAATTTTGAAAAGTTTTTTCGAAAAATTTTGTAAAAACAATCCGCGATAATAACTTTGCCAAAATCAGGCTGCCAAGACTAAGCAGCTAAGGCTAGGCAACTAAGACCAGGCAGCCAAAAGTTTCTTGAGCAATACTTCGCAACCCTCAGTGACATCCTCATACGTCAGATCAAAATTTCCTGAATACCATGGATCCGCAATATCACGAGGCTTCTCTGTCCAATCAAGGAGTAGCGAAACCTTTCCAAGCGAATCATCCTTTAGTATGCGCATCATGTTGCGCAGGTTATTGTGGTCCATGCCAATGAGGTAATCAAAGTTCTCGTAATCTGCGCGCGTCATCTGCCTCGCACGATGATTGCCGCAACGAATCCCCTCTTGCTGAAGCTTGCGTCGCGTACGAGGGTCAACTGGATTACCAATCTCTTCAGTGGAGGTTGCCGCTGAGTCGATGACAAACGAGTCTGCGAGACCATTTTTCTCGACAAGATCTTGCATGACGTACTGTGCCATCGTTGACCTGCAGATATTTCCGTGGCACACAAAGAGGATTTTTGTCATACGGGAGTAATTTGGGTGAGCGTTTACCGAGCAGCCGATATTTAGCTGGCTACTTGCATTCTGCGGGTTTTGGTTCATCTCTTCTCCTGTGCGCTGTAAAAGTATTCGCTTCCTATTCTACGGGTTTCTCGCCAAGTGCAGATGTGAGTTACGTCTAGAAAAGTCTGCCTGAAAAGTACAAAGAATCTGTATTTCCGCCACCGATTCTTTAACAAAATCAGGCAAATCCACAGATTCTTTGATGTATTTAGGCAAAATTTACAGATTCTTTGAAGAAATCAGGCGCACGTCAGGCTCGCGCCGCCCACCTGGCGAGAAACCCGTCCACTTCCAGCATATGCGCACAAGAAACCCGTTATCCACACGAAATGGATGCCGGGTTGAAATCGCTTGCGACCCGTGTTCGCACGGTCTCCGCACGTGGTTCAACGCCACTCACGCAAAAACCCTCCCGCGCGAAGATGCGCAGGAGGGTTTGCAAGTTGGATTAAGCCGTATGCTTAGAGCTTGATCTCGATATCGACACCAGCTGGAAGGTCGAGACGCATAAGCGAATCAACGGTAGAAGCGCTTGGGTCGAGAATATCGATGAGACGCTTGTGAGTGCGCATCTCAAACTGATCACGGGAATCCTTATCCTTGTGTGGTGAGCGGATAACGGTGTAAAGGTTGCGCTCGGTTGGCAGAGGGATAGGACCGGAAACACGCGCACCTGTCTTCTGTGCGGTGTCAACAATCAGCTTAGCGGACTGATCAATGACCTCGTGATCATAGCCCTTGAGGCGAATCCTGATCTTCTGGCTTGACACTTTGGGTACCTCCATAAATGAGCTAGAGCTCGTGGTCGTTTACTTAGGATGCAGAGCCGCCGTTTTTGGCGACAATCTCTTCGCGTACAGCGTTTGGAACAGGCTCGTAAGAATCGAACTGCATGGTGTAGCTCGCACGGCCCTGGGTCTGGGAACGAAGGTCGGTTGCGTAACCGAACATCTCACCAAGAGGCACCTTAGCGCGGATGACCTTGGCGTCCATACGATCGTCCATACCCTCAATCTTGCCACGACGGGAAGAAAGGTTGCCCATAACGTCGCCCATGTACTGCTCAGGTGTCTCAACCTCAACAGACTCAACTGGCTCGAGAAGGACTGGGTTGGACTTCTTGAGAGCATCCTTAATTGCCATAGAACCAGCAATCTTGAATGCTGCCTCAGAAGAGTCGACCTCGTGGTAAGAACCGTCAACAAGGGTGACCTTGATGTCGACTACTGGGTAACCAGCAATGACGCCGTTCTCAAGAGCCTCACGAATGCCCTTATCGATAGATGGGATGTACTCCTTAGGAATAACACCACCGACGATAGCGTTGACAAACTCGTAACCCTTGCCCTCTTCCTGTGGCTCAAGGTCGATGACTGCGTGGCCATACTGACCCTTACCACCGGACTGACGGACAAACTTGCCCTCAGCGTGGCTTACTGCCTTACCAGCAGTCTCACGGTAAGCAACCTGTGGCTTACCAACGTTGCAGTCAACCTTAAACTCACGACGGAGACGGTCAACAATAATCTCAAGGTGAAGCTCGCCCATACCAGCAATGATGGTCTGGCCGGTCTCGTGATCAGTGTGAACCTGGAAGGTTGGGTCCTCTTCAGCCAGCTTAGAAAGGCCGATGGACATCTTCTCCTGCTCAGCCTTGGTCTTAGGCTCAACAGCAACGTCGATAACAGGATCTGCGAAGCTGATGGACTCAAGGATGATTGGGTTCTTCTCGTCACAAAGGGTGTCACCAGTAGTGGTGTTCTTCAGACCAACGCATGCAACGATGTCGCCTGCGGAGCACTCTTCACGGTCAACACGGTCGTTTGCGTTCATCTCAAGGATGCGGCCAAAGCGCTCACGGTTGTCCTTGACGGAGTTGTAGACGTAAGAACCTGCCTCAGCCTGACCAGAGTAAACACGAATGTAGGTAAGCTTACCAACATAAGGGTCAGTCATGATCTTGAATGCAAGAGCGGAGAATGGCTCTTTAACGTCTGCGTGACGGACAGCCTCGTCACCCTTAGGAGTGACGCCATCAATCTCTGGAACATCCAGAGGACTTGGAAGGAAGTCGATGACTGCGTCCAGAAGCTCCTGAATACCCTTGTTCTTGTAAGCGGAACCAACAAAGACAGGGTTAATCTGACCAGCAAGAACGCCAGCACGAAGAGCACCCTTAAGGGTCTCAACGTCAACCTCTTCACCCTCGAGAACAGCCATCATGAGCTCCTCAGAGAAGTCAGAAGCTGCCTCAAGAAGCTCTTCACGCTTCTCAGCTGCAATCTCTACAAACTCAGCAGGAATCTCGTCGAGTGGCTCAGGGTAAATCATGCCCTTAGCATCCTCTTTGAAGTCCCATGCAGTGTTGGTGACAAGGTCGATAAGACCCCAGAAGTTGGACTCAGCGCCCATTGGGACCTGAGCTGCAATTGCGTTTGCGCCAAGGCGGTCACGCATGGTCTGGATTGCACGGAAGAAGTCTGCGCCTACGCGGTCAAACTTGTTGATGAATGCAATACGAGGTACGCCGTACTTGGTTGCCTGACGCCAAACGGTCTCGGACTGTGGCTGAACGCCTGCAACTGCGTCGAAGACTGCAACTGCGCCGTCCAGAACACGAAGAGAACGCTCAACCTCAGCGGTAAAGTCAACGTGACCTGGGGTGTCGATAATCTGGATGACGTGGTCTTTCCAGAAGCAAGTGGTAGCTGCGGAAGTAATGGTTACGCCGCGCTCCTGCTCCTGAACCATCCAGTCCATAGTTGCTGCACCGTCGTGAACCTCACCAATCTTGTGGGTCTTACCGGTGTAGTAAAGAATACGCTCCGTAGTGGTTGTCTTACCAGCATCGATGTGAGCCATGATGCCGATGTTGCGGAGGTCTTTAAGATTGTACTTAGTCTTAGCCATTTGTTTGCTACTCCTGAATTCCGACTAGAAGCGGTAGTGGGAGAAGGCGCGGTTGGCCTCAGCCATCTTGTACAGGTCCTCGCGGCGCTTGACGGATGCACCTACGCCGTTAGTTGCGTCGATGATCTCGTTTGCAAGACGCTCTGCCATGGTCTTCTCTTTACGGCTACGGCTGAAAGTGACCATCCAGCGGATAGCAAGAGTAGTTGCACGGCGGGAGTTGACCTCCATTGGAACCTGGTAAGTAGCGCCACCAACACGCTTAGGCTTAACCTCGAGTGTTGGGCGAATGTTATCCATAGCCTTCTTGAAGACAGTGAGGGCATCCTCGCCAGTCTTCTCTGCGACGATGTCAAATGCACCGTAGACAATGCGCTCTGCGGTTGCTTTCTTGCCGTCGAGAAGGACCTTGTTAATGAGCTGGGTTACCAGACGATTGTTGTAGACGGCGTCAGGCATAACCTCACGACGTACTGCTGCTGCGCGACGCGGCATATTAATCTCCTAAGAACTAGTTCGAGTAGTGGACGTGATTACTTAGCACGCTTAGTGCCGTAACGGGAACGGCCCTGAGCACGATTCTGAACTGCTGCGCAGTCGAATGCACCGCGAACAACCTTGTAACGAACACCAGGAAGGTCACGGACACGGCCGCCACGAACCAGAACAATGGAGTGCTCCTGGAGGTTGTGGCCCTCACCAGGAATGTAAGCGGTTACCTCAATGCCATTAACAAGACGAACACGAGCAACCTTACGGAGTGCTGAGTTAGGCTTCTTTGGCGTAGTGGTGAAAACGCGGGTGCAAACACCACGCTTCTGTGGGTTGTGCTGAAGAGCAGCGTTTTTGGACTTTGACTTGACGCTCACGCGGCCCTTACGTACGAGCTGGTTAATAGTAGGCAAGATCTTCTCCTTCTTATACCTATCTACCTGCAGTTTTACATATTCGAAAGGCGACACAGCACTGTCCCCTTGGAATTACGCAGGGAAGTACTTTACGCTGATGAAAGCCACATGTCAACAAGACACTGTGCCGGGCGTATCCATACTTCATAGAAAATACAAATGCTAGGTGGCCTCAATCTCAGCAAGCTCAATTTCTAAGCCTTGGATGAGTTCTGTTTTCTCGCTAGAACAGTAAGGGCATGTGCGACCATACGTTACCGTAACGTACGTTTTATTGCACGATAAACACTGTGTTAGAGCTGGTACTTCTTCAATTTCTAGCTGAGCTCCGTGTAGCAGCTCCGTGCGATCAGCTGCCCAGCGCCATACATCCAACAAGTACGTTGGAACAACTCCAGATACCTCCCCTAGCTGCAACTTTACGCGCGCAACTGAAGTGAGGTTGTTCTGTTTTCCCAGGTCTTCAACCATATCTATGAGGTAAAACGCAATTCCCAGCTCATGCATGTTAGTTGATTTCTGTTTGCACGTTAGCTTGAAATACCAGTACTGCCTGAGGCAACGGGATTACCAAGCTCATCGGTTGTGACATGTAACTGAGGCTTAGGAGTCTTTGTTTTTCTCGCGGGGTTTTTAATAATCTTTACCGCACGTTTTCCAACATACGAGAGAATTTTTCCGGCCTTATGCTCTGCGGCAACCATATCAGAGCAGTGAGGATTGTCTCGGAACAGGTGAATTGCATCAAACTCGCAGCGTGTTGTACAGAGTCCACAGCCAATACACTTATTTGCATCAACAATTGAAGCGCCGCACTTCAAGCAGCGTGCGGTCTCGATTCTGATTTGCTCTGGCGTAAAGGTATGGCTAGGGTCTGACCAGTTGTGTCTAATGTTTTTGACCGTATCACAGGTAGAACGCTGGCGACCTGCATGATCATATCCGCAAGACTCAACTGCTGCGTCTGATTTATCAAGCTCAACATAATGGCGCTGATTGCGACCAATAGTCAAAGAAGAGCCTTTTTGCACAAAACGATGCAACGAAATAGCAGCTTCATGACCTGCGGCAATAGCATCAATAACAAAGCGAGGACCCGTATACACATCTCCGCCCACAAAAACATCGGGCTGAGCAGTCTGATACGTCTGGGAGTCAGCACACGCAAGATTGCCGCGCGTAAGCTCAACCGCCTGACCCTCCAAAAGACTTCCCCACTCAACGGTTTGACCAATAGACAAGACCACAGCATCTGCCTCAAGATACATTGTTTGCTCGTCATCAAAACAAGGAGAGAAACGCTTGTCCTTGTCAAAAACACGCGTGCAGCGTTTAAACGTCACGCCGCAAACGTGTCCTTGCTCATCTGTGTCAATAAAAGCAGGTCCCCAACCATTTTTGATTGACACGCCATCTTCCTGCGCTTCTGTAATTTCTTCTGGCAGTGCAGGCATCTCTTCTGGCTGCTCCAGGCACACCATAGTGACTGACTCTGATCCACAACGAGCAGAGACTCGAGCTGCATCGATAGCAACATTACCGCCGCCAATAACCACCGTCTTACCGTGTACTTCATGTTGAGGATGCTCGGTTACAAAATGCAAGAAATCAACAGCAGAAATAACCCCATCGGCGTCTTCTCCAGCAATATTAGCCTTTCTACCGCCTTGGCAACCAATGGCAATGTAAAAACCAATAAAGCCTTGAGCACGCAGCTCATCTAGGGTTATGTCTTTTCCTACCTCAACACCACAGCGAATCTCAACGCCCATTTCTTTAAGAACATCAATCTCTGCGGCAACAACGTTTTTCTCGAGCTTATAAGAAGGGATGCCATATACCATCATTCCGCCAGGAAGGAGGTTCTTCTCAAAAACGACGGGATTGTAACCGCGTTCTGCCAGGTAATATGCACAAGACAGACCAGCTGGACCTGCACCAATAATGGCAATTTTTTGGTTGAATCGGCCTCTATTTGACGGGATAACTGGCTCTGGAATAAAGCGATGTTCTGCCTCTAGATCTTTTTGAGCAATGAATTTCTTAACGTCATCAATGGCTACTGCCTGGTCAATAGTTCCTCGTGTACACGCTGCTTCACAACGTTTATTGCACACGCGGCCACAAACAGCTGGGAATGGATTTTCTTTTTTGATCAGCTCAAGCGCATCTCGATAGCGGCCTTCAGCTGCCATACGCAGATAACCCTGAACAGAAATATGTGCGGGACAAGCAACTTTACAAGGAGCAGTACCGGTATCGTGACACTCAATACGGTTGTTGTTCTTATAATTCCAATCCCAATCAGACTCTCCCCAGAACTTATCATCGGGAAGATCCTGTGTTGGATAGGAAATTTTGCCGGTCCTAGTAGGAAGCTTCTGGCCTAATTGAGGGGCTCCAGCTGGGCAAACTTCTACACAGCCACCGCAAGCAACGCATTTTTCTTCATCAACATGAGCTACAAAAGCAGAGCGAGACAAATTAGGTGTATTAAACAGCTGAGAAGTTCTGAGTGCATAGCAAACATTTACGTTGCAGTTACAAATAGCAAAGATCTTATCTTCACCGTCAATGTTAGTAATCTGATGAACAAAACCGTTTTTCTCGGCCTTTGTACAGATATCGATAACCTCGTCGTAGGTGATGTAGTGGCCTTTTCCTGTTTCTACGCAGTAATCAGCCATATCTCCAATGGCAAGGCACCAATCTTCTGGATCGTCAGCACAGCCGTCGCCACGAACACGCTCGGCAAGGCGACAAGAACAGGGAGTTGCAGCATATCTATCGTATTTCTTCAGCCAATGCGAGATATGCTCAACGGTAACGGTGTGATTGACCTGCTCAATAGAGCGCTCAACAGGAATGACGTGCATTCCAACACCCGCGCCACCTTCAGGAACCAGCTTCGTGACATTTTTGAGCGGTAGATACGTCATGCGCTCAAACAAAGAAGCCATCTCGGGGTGTTCTTCTAGTTGGCTCTCGTTCATCACGGTGAATTCTGCTGAGCCGGGAACAAACATGGGAAGGACATACTGCTTTTGCTTGCTCTTGTTTTCCCAGTTGTACTCTATCATGCCCTTTACAGACAGGACGTCTAGGATGGGTTGAAGCTCTTCTGCAGTTTTGCCGGTTCGCTTGCAAAGCTCCTCTAAAGTAGCTGGCTGGCGCACCTTCATGTGTTTGGTTACCGCAGCCTCTTCCTCAGTCATAATTGCTGCAATTCCCCAATATTCTGGGTCATCTTTTACAATTTTGTGACCAAGGCGGCTGGTAATTTTTTGAACTTCATCTCTTACAAGAGGCTTAAATTGCTCAGAAGAAGCTGGTCCAGGCTCATTTGGATCTACAGTTTTGTAATGAACTACCTCGTCATTTTCTGTAATGTGATTTTGAGCGAGTATACGAATAGGACCGCCTGCAGGGTTAGTAGTTGGCAATACATTTCTGCGTGCAATTTCTTCATCAGTAAGACTGCCGCGCATGGCATTTCCATGTTTTGGGGTCTTACGTGCTGGTACTTCCTCTGCCATGACCTCTCCTATCAGGCATAAGACATTCTTTAAGCGCTCATCATGAGTTACTGACTGCTTTTCCACTCTGCAACTTTGCGAGAAAGCCATTCAGTCCAAGCATCTAATCCTTCCCCAGTTTTGGCAGAGAAAGGAATAACAAGTGCCTTTGGATTTCTGAGGGCTACATTTTTCTTGAGTTTCTCTAGATCAAAGTCAAAATAAGGTGCTACGTCTATTTTGTTAACAAGCACCACATCACAGACCTGGTACATCAGTGGGTACTTCAGCGGCTTATCGTCGCCTTCGGGAACTGAAAGAATGGTGACATTTACGCCAGCGCCGGTGTCAAACTCTGCCGGACATACCAAGTTTCCAACGTTCTCTAAAAAGATAAGGTCTACATCTCCTGCGTTGAGACCTTCAAGACCCTGAGCGCACATATGCGCATCAAGGTGACACATGCCACCCGTATGCAGCTGAATGGCTTTTACCCCTGTTTCGGAAATAGCAGCAGCATCAACATCTGAATCAATATCAGCTTCCATAACTGCAAGTGAAAGCTTGCCATTCAGAGCGGCAATAGTCTTTTTAAGGGTAGTAGTTTTACCAGAACCTGGAGAAGACATAAGGTTTACCAGCAGGGTTCCCTTTTTCTTCATTTCTTCCCTTAGCTGATCTGCGCTTTTCTCGTTAGCTGCAAAAACACTCTGCTTAACTTCAATGACGCGATACTCACCCATAAGTTCTCTCCACAGTTCCGATGCGTACGTTAGTGACCCAACAGGTGTGCGGCATGTGCAAGGCCAACACGAATCAGCGTTGTGACATGCTCATCTGCAAGTGAATAGATGACCTTTCTGCCATCTCTTTTTGCATTGACAAGACCACGGTCTCGCAAAAGACGCAACTGATGAGAGGTTGCTGACTGTGAAACAGAAAGCATTTCCTGCAGCTCTGTGACGCTTTTCTCGCCATTTACCAGGGCACCCAAAATCTGGAATCGCGTGAAATCAGACAGTGCATCAAAAATCTGAGTTGCATCATAGATGATGTCGTCGTTTACCAGGTATTCGTTCAGCTTCTGATCAGAAACATAATCGCACGTAGAATGAGTGTGCTCGCACTGTTCAGAATCGTGGGAATGACTATCCATTGCTATTCCTATCTTTTGAGAGTCGCAAAGTTCATGACTTACCAAACGTAATTCATAAAAGATTAGTATATACCGATACTCGCTTCTGTAAGCGCAACTAAAAGAGGACTCCAGCTAACGGCTGAAGTCCTCTTCTGTATCGGAGTCAATCTCCGAAAAAGTTTGATGTATCAGGCGAGATTACTTACTCGTCTTCACCGTCTGCCTCAGCGTCCATGCGGACAACCTGATTGAGAAGGTCATCCAGAGAACCAAGGTCCTCGTTGATTACATCAAGGCTAACCTCGTCGGAAGAAGAACCGATGAGTGTCTCGGTGTAATCAGAGTGAGTGGATGGAGCTGCAGAGCCCAGCATCAAGCCGCCATCGCCTTCTGGCGAGAAGACCATGTTGAGCAGCTGAGAAAGATCCTCAGAATCTGCCTCATCCTCTTCTGGCTCAAGGATATACAGGAGGTTACGAGCCTCAAGGCCATCGCGGAGCTCCTCGATTGCCTTTGCACCAATACCATCGATGCGGAGCAGGTCTTCCTCAGTCTTACCGATAAGATCGCCTACGGTCTCAATGCCAACCTCGCTGAACTTGTTGGTCCAACGCTGTGACACGCCAAGATCGTCGAAGAGGTACAGCTTTGCGTCCTCGCTTGAAAGCGTGCGGCCATTCTTGGAGTAAACGCCACCGTTGTAATCCTCGTTGACCCAGTCAAGCTGCTTAGGAAGCTGCTCCTCGATGTCCTTAAGCTCTGCTGGTGCCCAGTCTGGAAGAGACTTAGCAAGAGAAGAGGTTGGGCCATCAATCTTGGTGCCGTGGTACGTAAGCTCAACATCGTTGTATGCGGAGAGACCCGTACCTGCAGGAATCTGCTTACCAACAATAACGTTGGACTTGAGGTCAAGCAGGTGGTCAACGTCGCCCTCGATAGCTGCAGAGGTAAGAACGCCTGCAGTACGGATGAACGATGCGCTGGAGAGCCAAGAATCAATCGAGCTTGCAACCTTCAGAGTACCGAGGATTGCTGGCTCTGCCTCTGGTGGAGTACCACCAGCAAGAGCAATGTTCTGGACAGTCTCTGCAAAGACGTAGCGGTCCACGTACTGACCAAGCAGGTACGAAGAGTCACCTGGGTTGGTAACCTGAACACGACGAAGCATCTGACGTGCGATAACCTCGATGTGCTTATCGTTGAGTTCTACACCCTGGGAGGTATAGACGTCCTTAACGGACTCAACGAAGGTGTGCATAGTGGACTCAATGTCAGTGAGTCGACGGAGCATACGGAAGTTGACGAAGCCGCGGGTAATCTGGTCACCAGCACGGACAACAACGCCATCCTCAATGCCAGGCATGAAGCGGACGGATGCAGGTACACGCCACTCCTCGATGACACGGGAAGCATCGTCTGCATCAACAATACGCAGCAGGTACTCGGTAGTCTCTGGGGTAATGTGAAGAACACCAGAAACAGGAGCCAGGTCAGCCTCGCGACCAAGAATCTTCTCGTTGACGTTGCCGACGACGTCGAACATACGAGCAACGGTAGGAAGACCCTGCGTAATATCGTCTGCGCCTGCAACACCACCGGAGTGAATGGTACGCATGGTCAACTGAGTACCAGGCTCACCAATGGACTGAGCTGCGATAATACCAACTGCAGTACCAATGTTGACAGGACGACGGGTGGAAAGATCCCAACCGTAGCACTTCTGGCAGACGCCGTACTTAGACTTACAGGTCAGAAGCGCGCGGAGCTGAACCTTAGCAAGGCCGTGCTCAACAAGACGCTCAAGATCCTGCTTGGACTCAACATAGCCACCAGCAGGGATAAGAACCTCGCCAGTGTTTGGATCGCAGACATCCTCAAGGGTGCAGCGGCCAATCAGATCAGTATCAACAGAAGTCTGACCAGGCTTAATCAGAGGATAGGTAACTGCCTCATCAGTGCCGCAGTCCTCCTCGCGAACAATGACGTCCTGCGCAACGTCGACAAGACGACGAGTCAGGTAACCAGAGTCGGAGGTGTGGGATGCGGTATCTACCAGGCCCTTACGAGCGCCGTAGGTAGAAATGAAGTACTCAAGAGGCTCAAGACCCTCGCGGAAGTTTGCCTTAATTGGAAGGTCGATGGTTTCACCGGACATATCCGCCATCAGGCCTCGCATACCAGCAAGCTGGCGAAGCTGTGTCTTAGAACCACGAGCTCCAGAGTCAGCCATCATGTAAATTGGGTTGTTCTCTGCAAAGCCTGCAAGCATCTCAGAGCCGAGAAGATCGGTGCACTCGGTCCATGCGTTAACAACCTCAACGTGACGCTCTCGCTCGGAAAGGAAGCCGTCCTCGTAGTACTCGTTGATCTGGTCAACGCGATCCTGTGCCTCCTGAAGCAGCTGTGGCTTGTGTGGAGGAATAACAGCGTCCCAAACAGAAACGGTCAGACCAGCAAGAGTTGCGTAGTGGAAACCAGTCTTCTTGATATTGTCCAGAATTGGCTCAACATCAGCCATTGGGTAACGGTCGCAGCAATCGTTGACCAGAACACCAATGTCGGACTTAACCATCTTGTAGTTGATGTATGGGTAATCCTCTGGCAGGCACTGACGGTTGAAGATAATGCGACCAACAGTGGTCTCAAAACGCTTAGTACCCTCAGTAACGTCCAGGTCCTCATACTGACCGCGGCCGGTCATAACGCGGAAGATAGCACGATCGCTATCAGCAACGTTTGCATCCTTGGAGCTTACGCGGACAACAACCTTTGCCTGGATATCAAGGTCACGGTTGGCCTCAATAGCCAGAAGAGCATCCTCAAAGCTTGCAAAGGTAAGAGTCTTAGCGTCTTCACCGATCTTCTCGGAAGTGAGGTAGTAGACACCAAAGACCATATCCTGAGAAGGAACGGTCAGAACCTTACCAGAAGCAGGGCTTCTAAGGTTGTTGCTGGAGAGCATCAGAATGCGAGCCTCTGTCTGTGCCTGAGTAGAAAGTGGCACGTGGACAGACATCTGGTCGCCGTCGAAGTCTGCGTTGAATGGTGCGCAGACCAGTGGGTGCAGGTGGATTGCCTTACCCTCGATAAGGACTGGCTCAAATGCCTGAATGGACAGACGGTGAAGGGTAGGTGCGCGGTTGAGAAGAACGAGGCGGTCCTGAATGACCTCATCCAGAACGTCCCAAACAACTGGAGTACCACGGTCAATAGCGCGCTTTGCGCCCTTAATGTTTTCAACCTTGCGGAGCTCAACCAAACGACGCATGACAAATGGCTTGAAGAGCTCAAGTGCCATAGCGGATGGAAGACCGCACTGGTGCAACTTCAGGTGTGGGTCAACAACAATGACGGAACGGCCAGAGTAGTCAACACGCTTACCCAGAAGGTTCTGACGGAAGCGACCCTGCTTACCCTTAAGGGCCTCAGCAAGAGACTTCAGAGGACGTCCACCACGGCCGGTAACAGGACGACCACGGCGACCGTTGTCAAACAGAGCGTCAACGGACTCCTGAAGCATGCGCTTCTCGTTATTAACAATGATAGAAGGTGCGTCAAGGTCAAGCAGGCGCTTAAGACGATTGTTACGGTTAATAACACGACGATACAAATCGTTTAAGTCGGAAGCTGCAAAACGGCCACCATCAAGCTGAACCATAGGACGAAGATCAGGTGGAATAACTGGTACAACGTCAAGAATCATGTTAGCTGGATCGTTGCCACCCTTAAGGAAAGCATCAACAATCTCAAGGCGCTTAATGGCCTTCTCGCGCTTCTGCTTCTGAGCATCCTCATTGGCGATAATAGCGCGGAGCTCCTTGGCCTCTTTCTCAAGGTCAATGTTGGAAAGAAGGTCGCGGACTGCCTCAGCACCCATGCCACCCTTGAAGTAGATGCCATAGTAGCGCTTAAGCTCAGAGAACAGACCCTCATCGGAGATGAGCTCTCTGGTCTCAAGCTGCATGAACTTCTCAAAAGCCTCACGACGAAGCGTCTTCTCTTCCTCGTACTCTTCCTCAAGATCAGCGACGCCTGCACGAATCTCGTCCTCAGAAAGAGGCTCAAAATCGCCAAACTCGTCATCCTGTGGCTGGCCCTGCTCGCGAAGGCGTGCGATCTGATCGTCGCGCTCTGCGTCGAGCTCTTCGATATCTGCTGCAAGCTCCTCACGAAGATCGTCTACGTCAGCCTCACGTGCCTCAGTGTCAACACTAGTGATTACGTAAGATGCAAAGTAGAGGACTTTCTCGAGGTCCTTGCTCTTGATGTCAAGAAGACGTGCCAGAGGGAAGCTGGTTGGGCTCTTGAAGTACCAGATGTGGCTTACAGGAGCAGCAAGCTCGATGTGGCCCATGCGGTCACGACGAACCTTTGCGGTGGTAACTTCAACACCGCAGCGCTCGCAGGTAATGCCCTTGAAGCGAATGCCTTTGTACTTACCGCAGGCGCACTCCCAGTCCCTTACAGGTCCAAAGATCTTCTCGCAGAAAAGGCCGTCCTTTTCTGGCTTAAGGGTACGGTAGTTGATGGTCTCAGGCTTCTTTACCTCGCCATAGGACCAACCGCGGATATCATCAGCAGACGCTAGAGAAATTTTAATAGCGTCAAATTCAGTGGAATCGAAATCTGCCACAGTCGCTACTCCTTATCGGTGGTCGCGTCGCCTACAAGTGCGGATGCACCCTCAGCGTCTTGGGACAGGTCGGAAGCGGTTACCTCAGTGAAGCCAAGGTCGTTGAGGATCTCAACAGCGTTCTTCTCCTCAGGATCTGTGACCTTTGCGGTATTTGCACGCTTACGATAGGAGATTGGCTCAATGTCAAGTGCCAGGGAGCGAATCTCTTTGACCAGAACCTTGAAGGACTCAGGAATTCCTGCAGTAGGAATGTTCTCGCCCTTAACAATGGACTCATAGGTCTTAACACGGCCGTTGGTATCGTCAGACTTAACGGTGAGGATCTCCTGGAGGACGTTAGCAGCACCGTATGCATACAGTGCCCAAACCTCCATCTCACCAAAGCGCTGACCGCCGAACTGTGCCTTACCACCCAGAGGCTGCTGGGTAACAAGAGAGTAAGGACCAGTTGAACGTGCGTGGATCTTATCGTCAACCATGTGGCCGAGCTTCAGAATGTAAGAAACACCAACGGTAATTGGGCTCTTGAATGCCTCGCCGGTACGACCATCGTAGAGGGTAGTCTTACCACGCTCGTTGAGCTGTGGAACAAACTCCTCACGCATGTCCTCGCCGTACTCCTTGAGAGCCTTGTTGATCATATTGATGTTGGTGCGGCGAACAATCTCTGCAACGGACTCATCAGTAGCACCGTCAAAGAGTGGTGTTGCAACAGGAATTGGACCCTCAACGTAACGCTTAGAATCTGCGTCGTCGTCATCCCAACCGTGTGCAGCGCCCCAACCAAGATGGCACTCAAGCAGCTGACCAACGTTCATACGGGAAGGAACGCCCAGTGGGTCGAGAATAACGTCTACTGGGGTACCATCTGCCATGTAAGGCATGTCCTCAACTGGGAGAACCTTACAAATAACACCCTTGTTACCGTGGCGACCAGCGATCTTATCGCCCTGCTGGATCTTTCTGCGCTGAGCAACAAAGACGCGGACCAGGTCGTTTACTCCTGGAGGCAGGTCGTCTCCAGCCTCACGGCTGAAGCGGACAACGTCAACAACGCGGCCATAGGAGCCGTGTGGCATCTTAAGGGAAGTATCACGAACATCGTGTGCCTTAGCACCGAAGATTGCGCGAAGCAGGCGCTCTTCTGCAGTCAGAGCAGTCTCACCCTTAGGAGTGACCTTACCAACCAGAATATCGCCAGGGCCAACCTCAGCGCCGATGCGGATGATACCGTCATCGTCGAGGTTTGCGAGCATGTCCTCACCAAGGTTTGGAATCTCGCGGGTAATCTCCTCAGCACCAAGCTTGGTATCGCGAGCATCAATCTCGTGGCGGGAAATGTTAACGGAGGTCAGAAGGTCTTCCTGAACAACGCGCTCGGAGACGATAATACCGTCCTCGTAGTTGTAGCCTTCCCATGGCATGTAAGCAACGGTAAGGTTTGCACCAAGTGCCAGCTCAGAGTGGTCAACAGATGGACCGTCTGCGATTGGCTGGCCTTTCTCGACCTGCTGTCCAACAGTGACGATTGGACGGTGGTTGATGCAAGTGGACTGGTTGGAGCGCTCGTACTTAGGAAGATCGTAGCGCTGAGAACCGTGCTCATCGGAGTAGATGACAATGTGAGCTGCATCAACCTCGGTGACCTCGCCGGCAAACTCTGCGCAAATAAGCTCACCAGAGTCCTGAGCTGCGCGGCCCTCCATACCAGTTCCAACAAATGGAGCGTGGGACTGAATCAGAGGCACTGCCTGACGCTGCATGTTTGCACCCATGAGGGTACGCTTTGCGTCGTCGTGCTCAAGGAATGGAATGAGGTTAGCTGCGACGGAGAGAAGCTGACGTGGAGAAACGTCCATGTAGTCAACGTCCTCAACAGGAACCTGTGCAGGTGCACCGAAGGAACCGTCGAAGTCGCGGGTACGTGCAATAACGCGGTCTGCATCAACAATCTTGCCGTCTGCGTCAACCTCAACAAACTTCTTAGACTTAGGGTCAATTGGGGTGTTAGCAGGAGCAATAATGTGATTCTCCTCCTCGTCTGCAGTCATCCAGACAATGTCATCAGAGACAACACCGCCTGTGACCTTACGATAAGGAGCCTCGATAAAGCCGTACTCATTTACGTGAGCGTACAGTGCCAAGGAGCCGATAAGACCAATGTTTGGTCCCTCAGGAGTCTCGATTGGGCACATACGGGAGTAGTGCGAGTTATGAACGTCGCGGACTGCGGTAGGAACGTTGGTACGACGGCTGGAGCCGGACTTGTGTCCTGCAAGACCGCCAGGTCCCAGAGCAGAGAGACGACGCTTGTGAGTCAAACCAGCAAGTGGGTTTGCCTGGTCCATGAACTGCGAAAGCTGAGAAGAACCGAAGAACTCCTTGATTGCAGCAACAATTGGACGGATGTTGATCAAAGACTGTGGAGTGATGTCGTCTGCGTCCTGAGATGCCATACGCTCACGGACAACGCGCTCCATGCGGCTCATACCAATGCGGAACTGGTTCTGGACCAGCTCGCCAACGGTACGGACGCGGCGGTTGCCAAAGTGGTCAATGTCATCAAGGTGCTTAGACTCATCACCTGCATGCACTGCAAGAAGGTACTGAAGAGCTGCGACAATGTCCTCTTTGGTAAGGACACGAACATCTGCAGGAATCTCTTCCTCAAGCTTTTTGTTAATCTTGTAACGACCAACGCGAGCAAGGTCATAGCGCTGCTCGTTGAAGAAAAGGCCGTCAAGCAGAGAACGGGCAGAGTCAACAGTTGGTGGCTCGCCTGGACGCTGACGACGATAAATCTCGATAAGAGCATCCTCACGTGTGGTTGCAACGTCACGCTCAAGTGTGTTGCGAACAACATCGGAATCACCAAGGAGCGAGAGAATCTCGTCATCGGTAACAGCAATGCCAAGTGCACGGAGGAAGACGGTAGCGCTCTGGCGACGCTTGCGGTCAATGGAGACGACCAGGTGGCCGCGCTTATCAACCTCAAACTCAAGCCATGCACCACGTGCAGGAATGAACTGAGACTTGTGGACCAGAACACCGTTGTCCATCTCTGACGAGAAATACACGCCAGGTGAACGAACGAGCTGTGAAACCACAACGCGCTCAGAACCGTTGATGATGAAGGTACCGCGCTCAGTCATCAGTGGGAAATCACCCATGAAGACAAGCTGCTCCTTCATCTCACCAGTCTCTTTGTTGACAAAACGGACGTCAACAAAAAGAGGTGCTTGATATGAAATGTCTTTTGCACGACACTCAGCCATTGAATTGGCAGGGTCGCCGAACTGATGGTCACCAAAGGTGACCTGCATGGTTCCAGCGCTGTTCTCAATTGGCGAGAACTCAGCGAAGGACTCTGCAAGGCCCTCTCCCATAAAGCGCTCAAATGATTCCTTCTGTACAGAAATCAGATTTGGCAGCTCCATAGCTGCGGGAATCTTACTGAACGTCCTGCGTCCAGTATGCGCCTGAGGCGTGGTGAGGGAAGTCTTTTTAGCGGTAGACACCAGGTTGTCCTCCTTCAAAAGGGTGGAAGGTGGCAATTGTCGCAACCTAGTAATTTAGTCAAGATTTTAATGCGCGTCAACAGAAAAACACTTGATTTTTTAAGACGTTTTGACTATATTATCGCGTTTATGTTTTTCAACTGCATAAACGTTATGTTGCAGGTAAATCCTTGACTAACTCGTCTTTTCTAATTATGAAGATTTTGTGGAGAAGGTCCACGGAGACAGAAATCACTTTCGGTGAGCGGCACTCCCCCGCCGCTGGGTTACTTCGTACGGTGCTCCGAATGCACCGGGTGTGCTCCGAGCGCACGGGTTTCTCGCCAGGCGCGGGTACGAGCGCGGCTGCGAGCGCACGGGTTTCTCGCCACACGCGCCGACCTTTTGCTGCACGCGCCTGAAAAGTGCAAAGAATCTGTATTTGCGCCACCGATTCTTTTGCAAAATCAGGCAAATACACAGATTCTTTTGTAATTTTAGGCAAAAGTTACAGATTCTTTGTAGAAATCAGGCGCGAGAAAAACTAGGGCATGTCACGCAGTAAGCCAGAGCAATCACGCAGGATTTATGAGCCTGAAATGCACACCAAGTCTGAGCAAAAGTACTCAGACAAAGCGAGAAAAACAGGCAAATCGCTCAGACATGGCGAGAAAATCCGGCAAATCACTCAGACTTGATGCACTTTTCAGGCTGCAGCGAACGCATCTCAGACTTGATGCACTTTTCAGGCTGCAGCTAAAGCGCCCCAGCTTGATGCGCTTTTCCGGCTGCTGCAAAAACACCTCGGCTCCATGCGCTGCGAGCGCACGGGTTTCTCGCTTGGTAAACAAAAAAGAGGCCAGACCGAAGTCTGACCTCTCCAGTAAGCAATGTAGGATGGACTTACTTAAGGGTGACGGTAGCGCCAGCCTCCTCGAGCTGAGCCTTAGCAGCCTCAGCGTCCTCCTTCTTAGCGCCCTCGAGGACTGCCTTAGGAGCACCCTCGACGACCTCCTTTGCCTCCTTGAGGCCAAGGTTGGTAAGAGCACGGACAACCTTGATGACGCCGATCTTGTTGTCGCCGAAGCCCTCGAGAACAACGTCAAAGTTGGTCTTCTCCTCTGCCTCCTCAGCAGCGCCACCAGCTGCAGGAGCAGCAGCGACAGCTACAGGAGCAGCAGCGGAAACGCCAAAGACGTCCTCAAGCTCGTGAACGAGCTCAGAAAGCTCGAGTGCTGGCATCTCTTTAAGGGCCTCAATGATCTCATCTTTAGTGACAGCCATGTCAATTCTCCTTTTTAAACGATGCAGCCTTTGTACTGCATCTGGGCAAAAGCCCGGCTTGTATGTGTGCGTTTAAGTGTGTCTACACTCTCACGCGGTTTGCGCCAATGCGCGGGTACAACAAAACGTTGCTTATGCAGCGTTCTTCTGATCTGCGACTGCAGAAAGAGCGGTTGCGAGTCCACGAGCTGGACCAGCGCAAACCTGTGCAATACCGGTAAGTGGGCTTGCAACAACGAAGACAAGCTTTGCAATGAGCTCCTCGCGAGAAGGAAGGTCTGCGTAAGCCTTTGCCTCGTCAGCGGTAAGTGCCTGACCATCAGCGATACCACCAATGAACTCAACTTTCTTGAGCTTCTTGGCCTGATCCTTGATGACCTTAGCGGCCTCGACAGGATCATTCTCATAGAAAACGTATGCGCAGGTACCGGCGAGCATCTCGTCAATCTCTGGCATACCAGCGTTCTTAAGAGCAATCTTGACGATGTTGTTCTTATAGACCTTCATGTGAGCGCCTGCTGCGGTAAGTGCGCGGCGAAGCTCCTGAGTCTCCTTTACGGAGAGACCACGATAGTCGATAACAAACAGGCCCTTGGAGTTGTCGAGAGAAGCGGAAACCTTCTCGAGCAAATCAAGTTTAGACTGAGCTGGCATGTAGTACACCTCCTTTATCATGTCTCAGGCACGAGCGCCAACAGGTGCGGCCCTCACATGAAAAGACCCCACTTCGGCAACCAAAGCGGGGTCTGGATGTACTAATCTCAAGACCACCTCGGCAGGCGGGAATTCCCATTAAGCCTTGGATTCAAGGCGCCGGCTGTCTTTGGCAGCGAACGTGCAACTACAAGACGTCTGTCTTGCGTTAGATATTGTGCAGCAAAAATCAACGCGAGTCAAGGTTGAGCGCATAATTTCTTTCTCTTCACAAAAATTTGACGAGAAGGGCGGTCGAGCTGCGGCGCACAACTCAGCCACACACATCAGCCGCAAGCCACGAGCCACGCGCACGCCGTGTGCCGCTGCGCGCGACGCAAACTGCGCACGCCGTAAGAAAAATCCGGTACCTGCAAGCAGATACCGGATTAAACGTGCTAGGTACTTCTAAGCGATTAGCTTAGTCCTCCATGAGGTTACGAACCTTGGTTGGATCAACCTTGATGCCAGGGCCCATAGTAGAGGAAATAGCAACGGTCTTGACGTACTTGCCCTTAGCGCTGGATGGCTTGACGCGGATGATCTCAGAGAGAAGTGCGCCATAGTTCTCAACAAGCTGCTGGACCTCAAAAGAAGCCTTGCCGATAGCAACGTGGCAGATACCAAAACGGTCTGCACGATACTCAACACGACCAGCCTTGAGCTCGTTAACCATCTTTGCAACATCCATGGTAACGGTGCCGAGCTTAGGGTTAGGCATAAGGCCACGAGGACCAAGAACACGACCAAGACGACCAACCTTACCCATCATCTGAGGGGTTGCGATTGCTGCGTCAAAGTCAAGCATGCCCTTCTCGACCTCTGCGATGAGCTCGTCGCCACCGACGATGTCAGCGCCAGCTGCCTCAGCCTCGCGGGCCTTCTCGCCCTCTGCGAAGACTGCAACGCGAACGGACTTACCAGTGCCGTGAGGCAAAGAGATGGAACCGCGAACGTTCTGGTCAGCCTTACGAGTATCGACACCAAGGCGAATTGCTACCTCAATGGTCTCGTCAAACTTAGCAGTTGCAAGCTCCTTAGACAGGGTTACTGCCTCTTTTGGGCTGTAGAGGTTTGCACCGTCTACCTTGGCAACTGCATTCTTGTAGTTCTTTCCGTGCTTAGGCATTATGTACCTCCTGTGGTTAGCGGGCGTCTGCCCTCCCACTCCTGCATCTTCCGTCCATAGTTACGCCCTCTTGGCGAGAAACCCAACTATGTGCACTAACGTCGGATGCTCTGACAAAACAACCGTCAGCCACACAAATAGCTGACGGGAGTAAACACTACTCGGCGATGGTTACACCCATGGAACGAGCGGTACCAGCGACGATCTTCTTTGCAGCCTCAATGTCGTTTGCGTTGAGGTCAGGCATCTTGATCTCAGCAATCTTGGTGAGCTGCTCCTGGGAGAGCTGGCCAACCTTATCGCGCTGAGGAACACCGGAACCACCCTTGAGGTGAAGCTCCTTCTTGATGAGCTGAGCTGCTGGAGGAGTCTTGGTTACGAAGTCAAAGGAACGATCCTCGTAAACAGAAATCTCGACTGGGATGATGTCGCCAGCCTTGTCCTGAGTTGCAGCGTTGAATGCCTGGCAGAACTGCATAATGTTGACCTGTGCAGCACCCAGAGCTGGTCCTACTGGAGGAGCTGGGTTTGCCTGGCCTGCAGGAATCTGCAGCTTAATAAAGTTAACAACCTTCTTTGCGGGCATGTTAAGCCTCCTGTTTGAATACGTTTGAGTCTATTCTCGCGCACTCCCGAGAAGCAATCCACAAGGGACGAGAAGTGCGGGATAAGCCGTTAGTTACTAGTCTATCAGGGAAATCTGATCCATGGTGAGCTCAACCGGAGTCTCGCGACCAAAGATGGTGAGCATAACCTTGATCTTGCCGGACTCTGCGTTGACCTCAGAAACAGTTCCGTCGAAGTCAGCGAGAGGACCAGAAAGAACGTGAATTGCCTGACCGACCTCAATATTGGTTGCTGTACGCTTAGGTACAGGGCTACCCGTCTTCATACCGCCGCGACGCATGATCTTATCGAACTCATCACGACGCAGAGGAACTGGCTTGCCGTCAATGCCGACAAAACCAGTTACGCCTGGGGTGTTGCGAACAACAGCCCAAGTATTGTCATCCAGCTCCATGCGAACAAGAACGTAACCTGGGAAAACCTTAGACTCTTTGGTCTCGCGCTTGCCGCCGTCCTTGACCTCAGTAACTTCCTCAGTAGGAATCTGAATATCAACAACAGCACGCTCAAGGCCATAGGTCTCAATACGGTGCTCAAGGTCTGTCTTTACCTTGTTCTCATAACCTGAATAGGTGTGAACTACATACCAGCGCTTAGCCATTGATTATCCCCTCAGTCCAGTAAAGGCGACGAGACCAGCAACAATGCCAGTATCAACCAGCCAAGTTACCAAGCCAAAGAAAATGATTGTTGCAATTACGGCTACAGAGAAACCAGCAAGCTCAGAGCTTGAAGGCCACACAACGCGGTGCATTTCTGTACGAACGCCTGCAAAATAAGCACCCAGGCGGCCAAAGAAGCCAGGGTTAGCGTTACGCTGAATGGACTTCTCCTGCTTCTTTGCCTCGACCTTAGTGGCCTTAGCAGAAGCTTCAGGAGTAGCTTCAGCCTGAAGGGACTCACGCTGGGCGCGCTCTTCTGCGCGAGCCTTACGTGCGCTCCTCTTATTGCGCTCCTTATTTGCCATCCTACGCTCCCTTGGATGTTATACCTACATACAAACCGGCCAACCCTTATGGGAAGGCCGGTGAAGTTATCTGGCAGGCCAGGAAGGACTCGAACCCTCAACAAACGGTTTTGGAGACCGCCGCTCTACCATTGGAGCTACTGGCCTAGAACGAACCCACCTAGCCTAGCGGGTCTCGCGATGTACCGTGTGCTTGTGGCACCATGGGCAGTACTTCTTCAACTCCATACGATCTGGGTTGTTGGACTTATTCTTGTCCGTAGTGTAATTACGACGCTTGCACTCAGTGCAGGCGAGAGTAACGAGTGTACGCATTGATCCTCCTGAACACGGTCACGAGATGTATTCTCGAAATGTGACGCGGTTGCTTAGGTTAGCACCCACTACCCAGAGATGTCAATACTTTTCTCTAATTACTCTAGGCGTTCACATATTTTTTCTCGACAAAAAACCCGGCGCGCAAAAAGCACGCCGGGCAAGTTAGCAACTTTAAAAGAAGTTACTCGATGACGGTGGAAACACGGCCATCGCCGACGGTGTGGCCACCCTCGCGGATAGCGAACTTCAGACCCTGCTCAAGAGCAATTGGGTGAATGAGCTCGCAGCCAACGGTGATGTGGTCGCCAGGCATAGCCATCTCTACCTTGCCACCGTTTGCATCGGTGAGCTCGTAGATGTCGCCGGTTACGTCAGTTGTACGGAAGTAGAACTGTGGACGGTAACCAGAGAAGAATGGGGTGTGACGGCCGCCCTCTTCCTTAGTAAGAACGTAAACCTCACCGGTGAACTTCTTGTGTGGAGTAACGGTACCAGGCTTGCAGAGAACCTGACCGCGCTCGATGTCCTCGCGCTTAACACCACGAAGAAGAATACCAACGTTGTCGCCAGCCTCGCAGAAGTCCATGGTCTTACGGAACATCTCAATGCCGGTAGCAACAGAGTTCTGAGTTGGCTTAATACCAACGATCTCGACTGGATCGTTGAGCTTGAGCTCACCACGCTCAACACGGCCGGTAGCAACGGTACCACGACCAGAAATAGTCATGACGTCCTCGATTGCCATCAGGAATGGCTTCTCGTTGTCACGAGCTGGTGTTGGGATGTAGGAGTCAACAGTGTGCATGAGCTCACGGATGGACTCAACCCACTTCTCCTCGCCGTTAAGAGCGCCGAGAGCGGAACCACGGATGATTGGAAGGTCATCGCCTGGGAAGTCGTACTCGGAGAGAAGGTCACGGGTCTCCATCTCGACGAGGTCGATGAGCTCGTCATCGTCGACCATGTCGCACTTGTTCAGGAAGACGACGATGTAAGGAACGCCGACCTGACGTGCGAGAAGGATGTGCTCACGAGTCTGAGCCATAGGACCATCGGTTGCAGCAATAACGAGGATTGCGCCGTCCATCTGAGCTGCACCAGAAATCATGTTCTTGATGTAGTCTGCGTGGCCAGGGCAGTCGACGTGAGCGTAATGGCGCTCCCAAGTCTCGTACTCAACGTGAGCAACGGAAATGGTAATACCACGCTGACGCTCCTCTGGAGCCTTATCGATGTTCTCGAAGGCGGTATAGTCTGCCTTGCAGCCCTCGGTCTCAGAGAGAACCTTGGTGATTGCTGCGGTAAGGGTAGTCTTACCGTGGTCGACGTGACCAATGGTACCGATGTTTACGTGTGGCTTTGTGCGGTCAAACTTTTCCTTGGCCATTGCCAATCCTCCTTCTGGAACTAACCCTCGGGCTAGACCGTGGTGAAAAAACGTCTGTTTATACTCAACGGCGCAAATGTCTAGGACATGTACGCCGTAAAGAGTCTGGTACCGGCGACTGGATTCGAACCAGTGACGTCACGGGTATGAGCCGTGTGCTCTAACCAGCTGAGCTACGCCGGCATAAATGCCGCTTGAAAAATGGAGCCCGCGACCGGATTTGAACCGGTGACCTCTTCGTTACCAACGAAGTGCTCTACCTACTGAGCTACACGGGCGTGGTGGGGATACTTGGACTCGAACCAAGGAACCCAGAGGGAGCGGATTTACAGTCCGCCGCAGTTGCCGCTGTGCCATATCCCCGAATGCCGTTTTCAAGCACTCTAGAAGCAATTGTGTACGCTGTTTACCTTGCAGTTTAACGTACGCAGGAAGTCTAGTTGATCTTCCAATTACCTCTCAAGCGGGAAAATATTACGATTGAATAAAAATCTTGTCAACGTAATCCACCCAACCGGGCGTATCTTATCAAATTTTTTCCACAATTACAAGCGGTTTTCTCGACAAACGGACACGGGCTTTAGCGGTTGTCTATAGGAGCCATACGCGATACGTCGCGAATGCCCCAAAATTTGCACGAAAAAAGCCAGGCAATGCCTGGCTGAAAATTCAAGTGGTGCCGCCACCAGGCTTCGAACCCGGGACCTACTGATTACAAGTCAGTTGCTCTACCAGCTGAGCTATAGCGGCATCAAGTGCAGAGGATATTCTATAGACTTTTCTGGCTTTGGTCTAGTCTCAATTTTCGAGAAATTTTTCTCCACAAACTGGTCAATGTGGCTCGTAGGAGCGCTGCCCTTCTGTGGGGGTGAACTTGGTACAAATGCGCTGTCTGGTTAAGTTTAGTCAGCCTGAAAAGTACATCATGTCTGAGTAAAACAGCTCAGACATGACGAGAAAAACCGGCAAAACACTCAGACTTGGCGCACTTTTCCGGCAAATCGTTCAGACTTGGCGAGAAAATCAGGCTCGATGAAAGCGCCCATGAACCACACCAGATTCAAAAGTCACGTCACGAAATGCCCGCCTGAAAAGTGCAAAGATTCTGTATTTAAGCCACCGATTCTTTAACAAAATCAGGCAAATCCACAGATTCTTTGCTGTTATCAGGCAGAATTTACAGATTCTTTGCAGAAATCAGGCGCGCTGATTGCGCCCAGGCACGTCGAGTGCATTGGCGCGTCAGTCAAATTGGCGCGTCGGGCGTATTAGCGCGTGGGCGCTTGCGACGCTGACCTGGCTGCCTATTTGCCCAGAAGCTTCCAGAGTTTCTCGCGCTGATCTGGAGAAATGCGGTCTTCAAGCGTCATGCGCGTACTGACCTGATCGCGACGCATCTCTTCAACAACGTTATCTGCCTGGGAAATCTCGTGAACCAGCGATGCGCTTGCAATGCGCGTGACCTCGCCGGGGCCAAAGCCGGCCGTGGCGCGGATGTCCCTGTCCGACGTGACCAAAAATACCTTGCGACCAGCCTCTCGCGCATCCGTGACCAGGCGCTCGATGACGCTATCAGCGGACTCCCCCGTCTCGGAGAAGACCAGTTGCACGCCAGCGTGGGTGCGCTCCGGACGCTCGTCGTTTACGTTTCCCTTGCCGTCAAACACAATAACGGCCTCGTAGGTACCCTGCGCAAACGTGGCAACGTCAGAAATGAGCGCCAAACGGGCGCGATAAAACGGATCGGTGTTGAGGTGATAGGCTCTCTCAGCAGCGGTTTCTTGTGCAGAAGAGCCACGCTCATCCAGCAACGCCTCATAGCGAGGAGTTGCCAACATGACGTTATAGCCATCGACTACAAGCAGCGATTTTTTCTGAGCCATACCTTACGCTTCCTGGGCTTCCTGGGCTTCTTACGCTTCCTGGGCTTCCTGGGCTTATGCTTCCTGAGTCCTGCGGAGCCACTCGTAGCACATGACCGTTGTTGCCTGAGCAACGTTCAGGGACTCTACCTGGCCAAACTGAGGAAGTTTGCACGTAAAATCGCACTTCTCAAGCATAAGGCGAGAAATTCCTGAACCTTCAGAGCCCATAACAAGTGCAAGGCGACCTCCCATAGGAGCCTCCCACACGGACTGAGTGGCGTGCTCGGTAGAGCCACATGTCCAAAAACCTGCGGCTTTAAGCTCTTCAAGAGCGCGCGGCAGATTAGAAACCTGAGCGATTGGCAGGTGAAGCACGGCTCCAGCGGACGTCTTATATGCTCCAACGCCAACTCGGGCGGCGCGAGCGTTTGCAATAACAACGCCGGCTGCGCCAACTACCTCAGCACTTCTTACGATTGCACCAAAGTTTCCCTCATCAGTGACATGATCCAAGACCACAACAAGAGCGTTTTCTGATCCAGCGCGCTGGATGATTTCAGAGAGGTCAGCGTAAGCAAAAGGCTGCGTACGGACAATAACGCCCTGGTGAGCGCCGTGGCTTGAAAGCGAGTCGAGTACAGGCTTTGCAACACGCTCGACAGGAATACCCTCCTGCTCAAGCTGACGTGCAAGCGCCTCAATCTCTTGGTCCTTCTGACCGCTTGCGGCTTGTACCAGAGCATTCTTCAAAGGAATACCAACGGTCAGCGCCTCTGCTACTGCGCGACGACCCTCGATAAGATCGGTTGCAGGCTTCTTGTTACCGGGACGTCCAGCGCCGGCACCTCGCTGTCCACCAGCACCTTTCTGTCCGCGAGTGCCCTGAGCTGCACGTGTGCCTTGTGCGGAGCGACTGCCCTTTGAGCCCTGGCCATTCTTGGCGCCGAAATAACCGCCCCAGTCGGCAGCCTTCTTAGAGCCGCGACCTGCGCCGCCGCGACCTGCAGCCCCGCTGCGACCTGCAGCGCCACTGCGACCAGTGGAGCCGCCGCGACCCGCAGCTCCGCCACGTCCGGCAGCGCCCTCGGAACGAGTGTTTCTAGAGGTAGAACGCTGATTTCTTGCCATAGTTAGTCTGCCTTACGCTTTAGTCGAGCGCCAGCGGCGGTATCTTCAATCAAAAGTCCAAGCTCGACAATGCCGTCTCTAATTTGATCAGCAACTGCCCAGTTCTTCTGGGAACGAGCCTCCTGACGAGCAGCAAGCAAAGCCTCTGCAGCCTCGTCAGCTGACGCGCCCTCATAGGCTGCCACCTGGGCGGCAAGCGCCACAAGCTCTTCTGGTAAATCAGAGGTAGACGCCGCCTGAGTCAAATCAATTCCCAAAGCTCCCGTGAGCTCGCACAACATATCTGCTGCACGGAGAACAGGACTTGCGCCAACGTTCTGACCAACCTCCGCAAGATATGTATTTGCAGCAGTTACCAGCGCAAAGATAGCAGCGAGTGCTCCTGCGGTATTGAAATCATCATCCATCTGAGCGTCAAACTCGCTCTGAGCTGTATTGATTGCCTCAGCAAGCGTACTATCAGCGTCGGAAAGTTCGTGCTGAGCAGAAGACTGCTTGAAAGCCCAGCGGAGATTTGCAACGCAGGTCTTCATGCGCTCAAGCGTACCAACGGTGCCCTCAAGGCGCTCAAACGAGAAATCAAGTGGTGCACGATAGTGCGTCTGAAGCATCAAAAGTCTTACTGCATCTGCAGGATACTTATCCAAAACTTCCTTGAGTGTGTAGAAGTTGCCCAAAGACTTGGACATCTTCTCGCCATCAACGCGAAGCATTCCGGTGTGCATCCAATAATTGGCGAGAGGAGCGTGCCAAGCGCAAGATGCCTGCGCAGTCTCATTCTCATGGTGAGGGAATACCAGGTCAGAACCACCACCGTGAATGTCAATTGGAGTGCCCAGGTAGCGATGAATCATGGCGCAGCACTCACTGTGCCAACCTGGACGACCTTCTCCCCAAGGGCTTGGCCAGCTAGGCTCACCAGGCTTTGCAGCCTTCCAGAGTGCAAAGTCAAATGGATCGCGTTTCTCGTCATTAACCTCAACGCGCTCACCCGCGCGAAGCTGATTAAGATCGCGGCCAGAAAGCACGCCATAGCCGTGGTCAGAACGGACCGAGAAGTACACGTCACCCGAAGGCACCGCGTAAGCGTGACCCTGCTCAATCAAAGATTGAATCATCTGAAGCATGGCTTCAATCTCATGCGTTGCACGAGGACGAATATCTGGGTCCAGTATATTGAAACGATGCATCTGCTCGATAAACGCCTGAGAAAACTCTTCAGAAACCTCTTGAGCAGTCCTTCCCTGCTCAATGGCGCGCTGAATAATCTTGTCATCAACGTCAGTCAGGTTCTGAGCGAAGGTGACCTCGTAACCCTTGTGCATCAGATAACGGCGAATAACGTCAAACGAGAGGAAGGTACGGGCGTTTCCGATGTGAATCTGATCGTAAACCGTAGGACCGCACACGTACATGCGGATTTTGCCCTCGTCGATTGGCTTGAACTCTTCTTTTTTATGCGTCTGAGTGTTATAGACAAGCATGCATACTCCTCGCAACCATTGTGTATTGGTGTAAGTATAAACGGTTTGTGGAAAACCTTTGAGTTCCATACCGTACTAATCAAGATTCAATTTTGTTACCGTTCACGGATTAGTGCTGGATTTGTTTTTTTGTTTTATTAAACTTGATGAACAAAAATTTAAGAAATTTATATTTGAATCAAAACTGCGAAGAACTAGAAGACAAGAAATCTTACTCTTAACAACTTCAGAAGGTGATTCGAATGAGTAAGTTTTTTAACATTATCCGCTACTGTATATCTACCATTCTGGATAAAGGCAGTCTTGCGATTTTTCTCTTTCTGTCATTCTTTGTCACAGCGCTTATGGTGATCCAACCACTTCTTGTTGGATTTGTAATTAATCTTTTTATTTCAGGAACAACTTGGAGCGAGATACTTTTCTATTGCGCCGT
>CALIAD010000166.1 GCA_938041635.1 uncultured Atopobium sp. | reverse complement strand
CCAGGCATAAGCTTGAGAGAAACATTCTGTACTGCGTGAACCTTATTAGGCTTAAAGATTGAACCCGTACGTGTTTTAAACGTAACCGAAATATCATCGAGGAAGATAATTGGCTGCTCTTCAGTTGTTGTAGCCATTTACCTCACCTCCTTTTGAGAACGCTCAAGGTAAGGCGCAAGACCATGCTCCTTCAGATATTCATCAGGCAGCTCGGAGAAACGATGGTGCTTACCAGGAATCTCCTTGATAACAGGGTGAACCTCAAGACCAAGATCTGGGTGACTTGAACGAGGAGCAAACCTATCGCCTGCTGGGAAGTCTTCTGGAGAAGGAACAGAACCTGGTACCTGGTGAAGCCTAGTACCATCCTGTGCGCCTTCCTCAATGGAAAGAACAGAGCCGAGAAGACCGCGGGTATACTCGTGAACAGGATTGGTCAGAAGCTCGGTAGTAGCTGCCTGCTCAATAACCTGACCTGCGTACATAACGGTAATCTCAGAAGCAACCTCTGCAACAAGTGCAAGGTCGTGGCTAACAAAGATCATTGCGAAGCCAAGACGACGCTGGAGGTCATTCAAGAGCTTGATAACCTGCTTCTGAACAGTAACGTCCAGAGCAGTTGTTGGCTCGTCGCAGATGACCAACGAAGGATCGCGGGTGAGTGCCATAGCAATCAGAACACGCTGACGCTGACCACCGGAAAGCTCGTGTGGGTAGGACTCAAGCGTACGCTTTGGATCCAGACCAACAAGCTCCAGAAGCTCCTCAGCAGAACGAGTGCCTCCCCTGCTGGTGAGCTGCTTCATCTGAGAAGAGATAAGCATGGATGGGTTCAGCGAAGACAGAGCATCCTGATACACCATTGCAAGCTCATGACCAAGCAGCTTGCGGTGCTCTTCTTTGGAGAGCTCCAGGAGGTCTTGGTCTTTGTAGAGAACCTGACCAGTAATGGTCTCTTTTGGATCAGTCAAGCCCATAATGACCTTGGTAGTAATTGACTTGCCGCAGCCAGACTCGCCGACCAGTGCCATGCACTGACCAGGACGAACATCAAAGCTTACGTGGTCAACAACCTTGACGTCTCCGTGAGACTCAAAACTAATGCAAAGATCTTTAACGCTGAGCAATGGCGCAACATCAAAGTCTGGCTTACGTCTGTCTGTTCTGAACAGCTCAACCTCTTTGAGTGCATTAAGTCTGCGCTCAAGGGACTCTGCCTGCTCTGCATACGCACGAACTGGATCAGATGCCAAGATGTCATCTGCACGCCTAGAATCAGAGTTCTCCGTGTCAACAGGAGCGCCAGGCGCTGCTGCCATAGCATCAGTAAGACCCTCGGAGAGGATGTTCAGTGCCAGGCAGGTCATCATGATGGCCAGGCCTGGGAAGAATGCCTGCCACCAACGGCCAGCAAGAACGCCGGCACGAGCATCAGCCAGGATGTTACCCCATGTAGGAGTTGGCTCTGCAATACCTGCACCAATGAAAGTCAGGGATGCCTCAAAGATGATTGCGTCTGCAACAAGCGTAACGGTAAAGACCATGATTGGAGCAATGCAGTTACGAAGAACATGCTTCCACAGAATCCATGGTGCACGAGCACCAGAAACAATGGTTGCCCTTACGTAATCTTCGCCGTACTCGCTTACGATATTTGCGCGAACAATACGAGCAATCTGTGGCGTATACATAAAGCCAATAGCAAAGATGATTGAAGGAACGCTGTTACCCAGAATAGAAACAAAGACTGCTGCAAGAGCAATGCCTGGGAACGACATGATGATGTCGAGCACACGCATGATGACCTCAGAGACAGCCTTTCTAGAAACAGCTGCAATTGCGCCAATAATTGAGCCACACAGCAGTGCCATACCTGTAGCACCAAAGCCAATGACCAGTGAATACTGACCACCATAGAGCATACGAGAAAGAATATCGCGGCCCTTATCGTCAGTACCAAAAATGAATCCATTGCCTGGAGCCTGACGAGCGTTGAAGATCTCAAGTGGGTTGTGTGGAGCAATAAAATTTGCAAAGACAGAAGCAAGAACAACAAAGACAAGAATGACAAGAGCAATCTTGGAAGCTGTCTTCATCTTCTTAAAGCCACCAAAGGTTGAACCCTTTGCAGCAGCTTCTTCGAGCTTCTCGACTTGTTTTTTTCTAATTTGTACCATCGCACTACACCGTCCTAATGCGTGGGTTAATCAAGATGTACAACATATCAACAACAATGTTGATGATGATGAAGGACAGTGCAACGACAACAACAACGCCCTGAACAAGCATTGCCTCGTTACCCTGAATGCCCTCAAGAATTGCGGTACCCATGCCAGGAAGGTTAAAAATAACCTCAATAACAACGGCGCCACCCATGAGGTAACCAATCTTCAGGCCAAGCGTGGTTACAGGGGTAATAAGAGCGTTGCGAAGTACGTTTCTTGCGATGACGATTCTCTCTGGAATACCGGCGCCGCGAGCAGTGCGGACGTAGTCCTTATCCAGCTCCTCGACCATTGCGGTGCGAACAATACGGGTCATCTGACCAGACATTGGAACCGCAAGTGCAAATGCCGGCATAATCATACGAGCAAAGTAGCCGACAAGATTTACCGTAGGATCTGGTAGTGCTCCAGAGGCTGGTAGCAGCTTAAGCGTAGACGCAAAGACCAGAATCAAAAGAACTGCCAACCAAAATGATGGCGTTGCAAGACCGGCAATTGAGAATACGCGGATGATTTGATCGGGCCATTGATCTCTATAGAGAGCCGCAATAACGCCCAACGTAAACGAAACTATTGCGCCAATAAAGAGACCCATAAAGGTCAACTGCATAGTTACTGGCAGAGCCTTTGAAATTCTTTCAGCAACTGAATAGTGAGAAGTGCCGTAGGTACCCAAGTTTCCATGAGCAACATCACCGATATAGCGTACATATCTCACAGGCCATGGGTCATCAAGGCCATTCTCAATGTGATACTGCTGGATAGCTTCTTCAGAAGCAGACTCTCCCAAGGCATTGTATGCAGGATCAACATGCGAGAAAGACATTAGGAAGAATACGAGAAAGGTGACGCCTAAAGCCATAATCGGCAGCGCAATAAGACGGCGTCCGATAAGACGTAATAGGTTGTTCACTATCTCCCCCTCTCTCTTTAAAACAAACCGTACAAATAAAATTTGATGAGACTTTAATCATCTCAGGACTAAATTTAGCGCACAAGAGCCCGAGCGTTATAAGTAAAACGCTCGGGCCCCAATGTATGAGATGCTAAGCGCGTGACGACAACAAATTAGCTAGCAGTAACTGTGTTGACATCAATGAAGGACAGGCCGGTGGTTCCGATGCCCTTGAAGCCCTTGAGAGCAACGCCGTTGCTGTTTGGCTTCTCGCTCCAGGAAGCGGTGAAGGTCTTAGCAAAGAGAACTGGGTACAGAGGTACGTTCTCAGCGATGATGTCGAAGCACTCGTTCCAAGTGGACTGCTGATCAGCACCAGACTGGCCAAGAGCCTTGGTCATAAGATTGTGGAGCTTGGTCCACTCATCAGACTCCTTCCATGGGCAACGCTTGGTCATCCAGACGTTATCGCCATACCACCAGTTAAGCAGCAGGTCGACGTCTGCGCCGAAGCAGGAAGGATCGCCAGGGGCAAGCAGGATGTCCCAGGAACCGTCAACTGCGTCGATTGCAGCATAGGTTGCTGGAGAAGTATCGGAAACGATGCTTACATTAAAGCCAAGTGCATCAAGGTCGTTCTTGACCTGAGTTGCCATGGACTTAACCTGCTCGTTATCGGTGGTGCGGAGAACAACATCACCTGGAGTAATGCCAGAATCAGCAATGAGCTTCTTAGCCTTATCTACATCGTGTGCATAGACAGTAGATGCCTTGTGATAGTTAGCAAAGGAAGAAGGAAGGTAGCTGGTAGCAACCTCTGCCTGACCAGAGAATGCGTTTGCAAGCATCTTATCTGTATCAAGTGCATAGAGGCATGCCTGGCGAACCTTAACGTTGTCCCAAGGAGCCTTGCCAAGGTTGAACATTGCAAAACGGACACCAAAGCCCTGAACAGCGTCAACGGTGCAGCCTGCGCCCTTGAGCTGGTCTACAGCGTCTGCAGGGACCATTTCCATAGCAAGGGTGGTTCCGTCCTGCTGTGCGGTCAGACGAGCGGTTGGATCCTTAAGGACGTCATAGTGGAGCTTATCGTCCTTAGCAGGAGTTGCGCCGTTGTAGTTTTTGTTAGGAACAAGGTCAAGAGTGTTGTCAGAGATGGACTCATACATCCATGGACCAGAACCAACTGGCTGCTTCTTCATCTCATCCTGGGAGCTGCTTGCTGGAACAACGCGAACAATGGACAGGCGCTCCTTGAGGAGGGAGAAGTTAGCAATAGTAGTCTTAACGGTGACAGTCTTGTCATCCTTCTTCTCTACGGAAGCAATTGGAGAGAGCATTGGGACGTAAACGCTACCCTTAGCAGCGGAACGGTTGAAGGACTCAACAACGTCATCTGCCTTTACCTCGTTACCATCAGAGAACTTTGCGCCGTCACGGAGGGTAATCTCAAAGGTGTAATCGTCAACCTTCTTAGGATCAGCAGTAGCCAGCTCATTGAATGTTGAGTAGTCGTGGAAGTTAAGACCGTAGAGGCCCTCAACTACCTGCCAGTTAACACCAAGAGCAAGTGCTGATGAAGTAGTAGATGGATCATAGTTCTGGGTTGAATAAGCGGTACCAGCAGTAATTGTGCCGCCGCCTTCCTTTCCAGATGGAGCTTCAGCTGCCTTCTGCTGTCCGCCACCACAAGCGGTGAGACCAAGACCAGCTGCTACAGTTGCTCCGCCAAGGAAGCCGCGACGCGAAAGTGGACGGTTAATAAACTCGCTCATTTCTGCCTCTTTCTAAAAACTCTCCTTGCCACAACGTGGCACCAATGCCACTTGTGTGGCTTACATCTATATAACTATATGAAGAAAAGATATTTCCTCTGAACACAGTTCGCCCAACGGTATAAAAATATCGCCCATTGGCTGCTCAAAATATGAAAACGTGTTTTGTTGTATTATTTACTACATATAAATCTTAATAGCAGCTAAGAAGGCCCGCAGATAGCGGGCTTTACTATTATTTTACCTTGTATAATATATAAATTATTTAACTAACTACACAAGTAGTAAGCAAAGTCAACTACCGTTTACCGATGTTTTACTACCGTTTGCCTTTAGAAATTACGGATATGTTGTGAAGATTAAACAAGAGTCAGCCCAAATTGAACTGACTCTTGTTTTAGAACAGCGAAAACACCGCAAAATTACTTGGTTAAATCCAGGATTCGTTCAGGATTTGCCATAAAGTCCAAGTGTTCTTCCCCTAATCGGAAGCTAATAATTTCCGATACGTGATATGCATCTTCTTTTATAACTTCGAAATCTCCGTCAGCTGGACTATAGCGGCCATAATAACCATCTGATCGGTAGCTTGGAGGCCATCCATTTTCTCCTGCAACTGACCAAACCAAGCACGGTAATTTTTGCTTATTCATTTCTTGTAACAGCCCAGCATTCCTTGTTTGAATCCACAGTTCTGATGAAGATCCCGTAAATGCGCTTATAGCAAAGACTCCCAAATCTTGCTCAACAGTTCCAATAAGAACTCCATGAGAACTTATTGTCCAATAGAGCGTTATGTTCATTACTACTGGGCCATCTTTGCTAACGCCCAAAAACGGGCCAGCAATCTCTGTATCTTCCAAGTTAATGTTATCAACAGAAGTAAAATCTGACTTTGAACCGTTTTTACAAGCATTATATTGTTGCACAACATACTGAGCTGCCTGCTTTTTTAACTCTGGCAGTCTCATAGTATTCAGCTTAAAAAACCAGTTGTTAATCAGTAAGCCACAAATAATAAGAACTACCAATAATGACAGACCTTTTATAAACCTTTTTCTACGCTGCATCATCTGTCACCTCATTAGAACTGCATGTAGCAACCGACGTAAGAGTAATGACTAGGTAGCTCTAATGATATTCCGAGAGAGTATGTTTGAACAGTTCATCCCCCGGTTAATGGTTATATTTCAGCGATGAATGAAAAAAAATAAGAATGGCACCTTAATACGTCATAGCTGCCATTCTTAAAGCAAATAACTCTATTGCCTGATCTAGCTTAAAGGTTATGTTTCTTCATCCTTTGCTCAAAGAGCTCGTTGATAATCTTTGACATCTCTTCAACTTGTTGAGCACTAGGTTCACCCTCAAATGTAGCGTATAGCTCTGGATGCTTCTGAGCAATATATTCACAAGACTTGCCCGTTGCATGCCCACGGACAAAAAACGGAATACGCTTAATGTAATCAGGATTTACCAGTGCCAAGATCTTCTCGTCCGCTGTTTTACTCATGAGTTCCTCCCCTTGCATCTAACTTCTCATGTACAGCTGTTGAAGATTCTTCCCAAGCTTTGAGCTCTTCATAAATAGTTTCTGCCAAGTTCACAGAAACACCTTTTACCTGAGAGATATCCTCAACACTTGCAGCCTTTAAGCGCTTAAAAGAGCCAAAATGACGCATGATATCTTTTTTACGTTTAGGTCCTACACCAGGGATTTCGTCCAGAATAGAGACGGTCATTGCCTTATCTCTAAGCTCACGATGGAACGTAATCGCAAAACGGTGAGACTCATCACGAACTTGCTTGATAAGGTACAAAGAAGCAGATCCTGTAGGCAACACGATTGGCGTGTCGTCCCAAGGTACAAAGACTTCCTCATCAGACTTAGCAAGACCGCAGACGGGAATATCCAACCCCAGCTCATTAAGCTGATTGATTGCGGCGGTCAGCTGAGGCTTACCACCATCAACTACCAGCAAATCAGGTCGTGAGCCGAAGCGTTCATCTGCCATACGCTCCGGACTGTACCTTCTGCCCAGGACTTCTGTCATTGAGACAAAGTCGTTTGCTTCGTCAAGCTCAGCGCGGATTTTAAAGCGTCGATACTGGCTTTTATCAGCCTTTCCGTTAGTAAAGACCACCATAGACGCAACGGTAAAGTTGCCATGAAGCGTAGAGATATCAAAGCACTCAATGCGCAGTGGCGGCGCGTCAAGCGCAAGTGCGCTTTCAAGCTGAAGAAGTGCCTGGTTAGTACGGTCGTCAGCATAACCCGTGCGAATCATGTGGCGCATCAGCGCATGACGAGCGTTAGCGGAAGCCATCTGAAGAAGACGGAACTTCTCGCCACGTTGTGGGTGGTGAAGCACGCAGTTGTGGCCTCGTTTTTGCGTCAGCCACTCGGACAAAACCTCTGCGTCGAGAAGATCGATGGGCAGGTTAACCTCTGCGGGAATGTCAGCGGTTTCATCGTAGTAGCGCTTTAGGAAGCCCGAAACCAGCTCTTCCTCGGAAACGTCCAAGCCTTTGTCCAGGATAAACTCAACTGAGCGGATGGTACGACCTTCTCGCACAACAAAAACGCAGGCAGCGGAGATAGTTTCTTCTCGATAAATGCCAATGAGGTCAATGTTGACCGAGGTAGGAAATGTGACTTGCTGGCGGTCGTCAAGATCAGAAAGTGAAGTCAGGCGGGACTTAAGCCTAGCTGCCTTCTCAAAATCCAGGTCAGCGGCGGCTTCTTGCATCTGATCTTTGAGCTCAGAGACAATCTCGGAACGATTTCCGCGGAGAAAGTTTTCTACCTGCCTGACGTTCTTTGCGTAGGAAACGGTATCAATAGCGCCAACGCACACGCCAGGTCCCTTGCCTACGTGGTAATCAAAGCAGGGACGTCCCTTCTTTGCCAGCAGCAAGTTAGCAACAGCCGCCCCATCAGGGTCTTTTTCGAGCAAACGCTTAGCACGCTTCCACTCCACGCACGTAGCGGAGCAGATAGGCACTACTTTTCTGAGCGTCTCAATGGTCTGGCGAGCGGCGTAAGAATCAGTGTAGGGACCAAAATAGCGCGTACCCTTCTTGTGTTTCTCGCGCGTGTATTTAATTGCTGGGAAGGTATCTGACTCGGTAATGGCAATGTAGGGATAGCTCTTATCGTCTTTGAAGTCCACGTTAAAGTACGGACGATACTGAGCGATAAGATTGCGCTCCAGCACCAGTGCTTCGTGCTCGTTTTCTACCACAATGTAGTCAAAACTGCGCACGACCTGCATCATCAGAGGAATCTTAGCACGGTCATCTTGTAGTGTGACGTACTGCCTCATACGAGCGCGCAGGTTCTTGGCCTTGCCTACATAGATAACCTTGCCAGAACCATCTTTCCAGAGGTAGCAGCCTGGATCAGTTGGCACCTGGTCAACCTGTTCTCTAATAGACACCAGGTCATCTGAGGGTTTAGAAGAAAACGACGGCGCAAGCCCTGGCGCACCCGAAGGCACATAGCTGGGATCAAGGTTGTTCTGAGAGCTATCTTTACCGCTTTTTGCGCCGCTTCTGGCCATACTATGACCTTACGCGAGAAACCAGTGAACGAAGCATGGCTGACTCTGGTGATTTAAAGAGAATTGCTAAGCCATAGGTAACCAAAACAGCTGGAATACCTGCAAAGATGCAATACAGCACGCCGTA
>CALIAD010000165.1 GCA_938041635.1 uncultured Atopobium sp. | reverse complement strand
TCATGTTTAAGCATATTAGATGAAGTTTATGCATAGAGATGCATATCAGGTAGTGTGACCGCCTAGCTGCCTAGCTATCTTGATTAGGAATATGTCGATTCTTCAGCGAGGCTTAACAAAGCTGCGCTATTTTGTGCGCCAAGCCTAAAAGTCGGCGCTAACACGCTGCAGAATCATAATCACTCACATATGAACTGCCTCCCATTTCTTATGTTCAAGAAATAGGAGGCAGTTCAAAACGACGTAGGGGCCAAAAGAAATGCGATGCTTACGCAGCGTTTGCACGTGTGCTTACGTGGTGCTTACGTGGTGCTTACGCAGCGCGTACGCGTACTTACTTGCGGTTGCAGACCTCAGCAGCAACCTTTGCGCCAAGAGCAACGTTGTTGAAGACCAGCTGAATGTTGGACTCAAGGGAGTTGTTGCCAGTAATCTCAGCAACCTTTGCCAGCAGGAATGGTGTGGACTCCTTGCCGTGGATGCCGTTTGCCTCTGCCTCTGCAAGGGCCTTCTCGATAGCTGTGTCGATGGTGTCCTTATCCATTGCATACTGCTCAGGAATTGGGTTGGTGACCAGAAGGCCGCTGTTCATGCCAATCTGCTGCTGGGTAGTAAAGATCTCTGCCAGCTCAGCAGGGGAGTCAACGCGGTAGTCAACGCTAAAGCCGCTCTTGCGGGTGTAGAACGCAGGAAGCTCCTCGGTCTGGTAACCAAGTACTGGAACACCCTTGGTCTCCAGGTATTCAAGGGTAAGGCCAAGGTCAAGAATGGACTTTGCACCAGCGCAAATGACCATAACAGGAGTCTGTGCAAGCTCCTCGAGGTCAGCAGAGATGTCCATGGTGGTCTCAGCGCCACGGTGAACGCCACCAATACCGCCGGTTGCAAAGACGTCGATACCTGCCATGTGAGCAATCATCATGGTAGTAGTGACGGTAGTTGCGCCGTCCTTCTTCTCAGCGATGATGACAGGAAGGTCGCGGCGGCTAACCTTAGCAACCTCGCGACCTTTCTTGCCCAGGTAGTCAATCTCGTCAGCGGAAAGACCGGCACGCATCTGGCCGTTAATAATTGCGATAGTTGCAGGAATTGCACCGTTGTCGCGGATAATCTGCTCAACCTTCAGAGCGGTCTCGACGTTCTGTGGGTAAGGCATACCGTGAGAAATGATGGTGGACTCCAGAGCTACAACAGGCTTGTTCTGCTCAAGAGCCTCTTTGACCTCATCAGATACAACGAGAAAATCCTTCAGGTTAGACATATATACTCCAATCGTAAACGACTAATGGAACCGAAAGTAGTGCCGTGCAGACGTACTGTGCCGTGCAGACGTACTGTGCCGTGCAGACGCGCCGTGCCGTGCAGACGCGCTGTGCCGTGCAGACGCGCTGTGCCGTGCAGATGCGCTAAATACCTGCGCGCTTGATAACCTCTTCAACGTTGAGTTGTTCGTTGATAGTATTCTCACCTTCAACGGCCATGGTGGAAGCAGCCAAACCTACCAGGCCGGTCTGCTCAAGTGTCATGCCTTGAGTATATGCCCAGGTAACTCCTGCCATAATGGCATCTCCTGCTCCCGTCATGTTGACTAGCTTTGCAGGGAGTAGCGGCAAGCGAATGGTCTTCTCGTGATCAGCGCAAAAAAGGCCTTTCTCACCAAGAGAGATAAATACACGTTTGAGACCTGTTGCAAGAAGCTCATGAGCTGCGGCTTCAAGGGAGGCGTCGTCAGTAATCTTAATGCCTGAAAGTGTTTCAGCCTCAAGCTGATTTGGTTTGAGCGTGTGAATTTTTCCCAGAACCTTCTTGAGCTTTTGCGCTTTGATAGAAGAAACGGGGTCGCAGAAGATAGGGCAAGTCACATTTTTGGCAATAAACTCAATTGTTTGCTGAGGTAAATTGGTGTCAATTACACAGGCCGCAGCATGCTGGATAATATCCAGGCGCTCCTCGATGCGCTCAGGGGTGACATACTCGTAAATCTGCATGTCATTGATGGCTTCCTGCATCTCACCTTGTTCATCCATGATGAAGAGGTAGGTGGAAGTGGAAGCACCCGGCACGGTAATTGAAGCGTCAATGTCAATGCCGCAATCCAGGCAGCCCTCTTTGAGCTCGCGCGCACGATAGTCCTCGCCAAAGGCGGTGAGCAGACGAACGTCACCGTCGAGAAGGGCTAGGTTGTGTGCAATATTTCTACCCACACCACCAAAGGACATGGTGACTTTACCAGGGTTGGAGTCTCCTGCTACAAGGGAAGAGTCTGGGCGACCAGCAATGTCCATGTTAGCAGCGCCAATAACAATGATGTAGGGACGCTCGCTCAAAATGTAGCGGCGGCCCAAAATTGCGCCCTTTGCGGTAAGGTTGGAGATGTGAACCGAAACAGAAGAACGCGAGATACCTGCACGCTCTGCAATTTCCTTCTGAGTAATGGAAGGCTGCTCTTTAATCCAGTTGAAAATCATCTGTTCTCTATTGGTGAGCATCAGGCCTCCTAGCAGCAAAAATAGAATCCGACTAAACAGGTGCTTATATAAAACTTCTAAACAGGTGCTTATCTTATTTAAGCTAGTGCTTAAATCTTGCTTTGGACAACGATAAGACAGCAGCTAGAGTCTGTAAAGAATGAATTCATTAAATTTTTCCCTGGTGAGCTCAACGATTTTCTCGCCACATTGGTTTTACCTGCTTAATTTTTCTAAGCATTTGCTGCGTACCGTTTACAGAATTTTAGTATCTGCAAACGGTTGTATCGTGAAAATCTCTCTAAATTGGGCGTCGGCGTTATGCAACTGTAATAATATATTTAATGAATAGTAATGACTCGTCCACATAAGTTAGTTCGCGCATGTATCGTGCGCAAATGCTTGTTTCGGGCGTTTTAGGAGGTAGCATGCCTAAACGTGTTTTTGTAGTTGTTCTTGATAGTTTTGGCATCGGCGAAGAGCCTGATGCAGCGGCATATGGAGATGAGGGTAGTAATACCCTTTGTGCATGCGCAACAAGTGGCGTTCTTAAGATCCCAAATATGACAAAGCTGGGCCTTCTTAATATTGATGGCGCGCTTGATACCGTGTACGACGTTGATCTGAAGCCAATTGAGTCTCCTGAAGGCGCATACGCTCGCATGCAGGAGAAATCCGCTGGTAAAGACACTACGGTTGGTCACTGGGAGATGGCGGGCGTCATTTCTCCAAAGAAGTTCCCAACCTATCCTGATGGTTTTCCACAGGAGGTCATTGAGGAGTTTGAGCAGAAGACGGGCCGTAAGGTTCTCTGCAATAAGCCTTACTCCGGAACTGATGTTATTAGAGACTTTGGTAAAGAGCACGTAGAGACTGGTGCTCTGATTGTCTATACCTCAGCAGATTCTGTTTTCCAGATTGCTGCTCATGAGGACGTGGTAAGTCCCGAGAAACTCTATGAGTATTGCCGCATTGCGCGCGAGATTCTGCAGGGTGAGCACGGCGTTGCTCGCGTTATTGCTCGTCCTTTTGAGGGAGAGTGGCCATACCAGCGCACTTCTCGCCGTCATGACTTCTCGCTTGAGCCAACAGGTCCAACTATGCTTGATCGCCTTAAAGAGAGCGGCTTTGACGTTCTTTCTATCGGCAAGATTTATGACATCTTTGCTCACCGTGGCATGACAGAGTTTGAGTTTACTACCTGCAATGCAGACGGAATTCAGAAAACTATTGAGGCTACTAGTAAAGACTTCAACGGTCTGTGCTTCACCAACCTTGTTGATACTGACATGATTTACGGTCACCGCAACGATCCTGTGGGATACTCCAACGCTCTTTCTTATTTTGATGAGCGCGTTCCTCAAATTATTGAGGGTCTTCGTGAGGATGACCTGTTCATTATCACCGCAGATCATGGCTGTGACCCGGTAACACCATCTACTGATCACTCTCGTGAGTACGTTCCACTGCTTATCACGGGTCCAAAGGTCAAGCCAAACACCAACCTTGGTACAACTGCCACATTTGCCGATATGGCCGAGACAATCCTTGATTATTTTGGCGTTGAGCAACTTGGTGTTGGAACTTCTCACCTGTCAGAGATTCTTAAGGAGAACTAATGGCTACTACCCCAACTCCCCATAACGCTGCTGTTGAGGGCCAGATTGCTAAGACTGTCCTCATGCCAGGCGATCCTCTGCGCGCAAAACTTCTTGCAGACACGTATCTGGAGAACGTTGAGCAGTTCAACACCGTTCGCAACATGTTTGGTTATACCGGTACGTACAAGGGACAGCCAGTCTCCGTTATGGGTTCTGGTATGGGTATGCCTTCCATTGGTATTTATTCTTACGAGCTCTTTAATTTCTACGGAGTTGACAACATTCTCCGCATTGGTAGCGCTGGCGGCCTTGCTCCTGAGGTAAAGCTTAGAGATATTGTTATTGGCATGTCTTCCAGCACTGATTCTAATTATCCATCACAGTACGGAATGCCTGGAACCATTGCACCTACCGCAGACTTTGGCCTGTTGAGCAAGGCTATTGCTGGTGCAGAAAAGCTGGGTTATCCCGTTCGCGTTGGTAATATCCTGGCAAGCGACGTGTTCTATACCGTAAACAACTCGCTTCCAAAATGGGCAAGCATGGATGTTCTTGCCGTTGAGATGGAGTCGGCAGCCCTGTATCTCAACGCCATGTACGCTCATAAGCATGCGCTTACGCTGCTAACTATCTCTGATTTGCCTCTTACAGGAGAAGCACTTACTGCTGAAGAGCGTCAGACTAGTTTCACGCAGATGATGGAGGTTGCTCTTTCTGTTGTTGCTTAAGGCACTTGTTGCGTAAAGCATCGCAGATAGGCAGTTTGCCATTGCTGTTTGTTTTGGAACCATGCGGATTTTCCGCTTAAGTTAGGGGAGTTTGGTCAACTTCTCATAAAGATCCAGCACTAAAGCTGGACGTTCCCGCCACATGAGGTAAGGAGAGCACGGAATGAACAAGAACGTTTCTCGTCGTAGTTTTGTGACCGGCGCAACCGGCGCTGGCGCATTTGCAGCACTCGCAGGTCTTGCAGGCTGCAACAACCCCAAGAAGGACGACGGCGGCCAGAAGGCATCAGGTGAGAAGAAAAAGAAGCTCACCATGGTTACCGACACTGGTGGTGTTAACGACCAGTCCTTTAACCAGTCTGCTTGGGAGGGCATGACCGAGCTCAAGGACAAGAACGGCTGGGATGTCAGCTACCTTGAGTCCAAGCAGGATTCCGATTATGCAACCAACCTTGATAAGGCTGTTGACGCAGAGTCCGACCTTGTTTGGGGCGTTGGCTTTGCTATGGCAGACGCAACCCTTAAGGCTGCTAAGGACAATCCAAACACCCAGTTTGCCATCATTGACAACGGCAACGAGTCTCAGGTTTCCAACTTCACCGGCGTAATGTTCCGTGCTCAGGAGCCTTCCTTTGTTGTTGGCTACATTGCTGCTCGCACCACAAAGACTGGCAAGGTTGGCTTTGTTGGCGGCATTTCTTCCGCACTTATCGACCAGTTTGAGTATGGTTACCGCGGCGGCGTTGCTTATGCAAACAAGGAAAAGGGCACCAACGTTGAGGTTTCTGCACAGTACGCAGAGTCCTTCTCAGATGCTGCAAAGGGCAAGGCTATTGCTAACTCCATGTACTCCGATGGTTGCGACGTTGTCTTCCACGCTGCAGGCGGCGTAGGAACCGGCGTTATTGAGGCAGCTAAGGACGCAAACAAGCTTGCTATCGGCGTTGACCGTGACCAGGCATATCTTGCTCCAGAGAACGTACTGACCTCTGCTCTTAAGCGCGTTAACGTTGCTATCGTTGAGATTTCCGAGAAGATCCTGAAGGACGGCCAGAAGGGTGGCACTACTGTTTCCCTGGGCGCTTCCGAGGACGCTGTTGGAATTGCTGAGGATCACCACCTCATGGGCGAGGACACCTACAAGGCAGCTACTGACCTTCTCGACAAGATCAAGGCTGGCTCCGTTGTTCCTCCTGCAAGCAAGGACGACCTGGACAAGTACGTCAAGTCTTTGAGCTAAGCTCTGACTTAGTTCTATGTCTTGGGTTTCTCGTCAGATAGTTTTGCCGTCTGACAGGCCCAAAAGGTTGATGAGTTTGGATTTGCTGGTGAGGGGTGCTCTTTGGCACTCCTCACCTCTAGCAAGTGTGTAAAGGAGGTGGCTCGTGGAAGTCAGTTCGGATTACGCTGTTCAGATGCATGGCATTACCAAAGTTTTTGGATCGTTTAAAGCTCTTGACGCCGTAGACCTTAACGTGCGCAAGCAAACTGTCCACGCCATTTTAGGAGAGAACGGCGCAGGTAAAAGTACGCTTATGAACGTACTGTACGGCCTGTATTCTGCTGATGAGGGCGAGGTTTACCTCAACGGAGAGCGTGTATCCATTTCTGGCCCAACCGATGCTATCGCTCACGGTATTGGTATGGTTCACCAGCACTTTATGCTGGTCGAGAACTTTACTGTTACAGAAAATATTGTTTTGGGCAACGAGGTCACCAAGGCTGGTGGCGTCCTTGATCCAAAGCGAGCTCGCGAGAAGGTCCTGGAGATTGTTGAGGAATACGGCTTTGACGTAGACCCTGACGCCAAGATTGAAGACATTTCTGTTGGTATGCAGCAGCGTGTTGAGATTCTGAAGGCCCTATATCGCGGCGCTGATACGCTGATTCTTGATGAGCCTACGGCAGTTCTTACGCCGCAGGAGATTGAGAAGCTTATTCAGATCATGCATGACCTGGTAAGCAAAGGTAAAACCATCATTGTTATTACTCACAAGCTTAAAGAGATTATGTCTTCTGCTGACGAGTGCACCATTATTCGTCGCGGCAAGTACATGAGCACCGTTGATGTCTCCAAGACATCCGAGGCCGAGCTTGCAACACTTATGGTGGGTAGAAACGTTAACCTGCACGTTGAAAAGAAGCCTGCAACTCCTGGGGAGGTTGTTCTCTCTATTAAGGACCTCCACGTCAAGGACGAGCGCGGCATTGAGCAGGTAAACGGCTTTAATTTGGATATTCGTGCCGGCGAGATTGTTGGTCTTGCAGGCATTGACGGCAACGGCCAGAAAGAACTTGCCGATGCCATAAACGCACTGGTCAAACCTGAGTCGGGCACCATTACCGTTAAAGGTGAGGAGATTCAGGGCACAACCCCAAAGACAGTCATTGACCACGCAGTTGCAACTATTCCTTCAGACCGTCACCGTTGGGGTCTGGTTCTGCCCTTTACGGTTGCCGAGAACATGGTGCTTGAGCGCCACAACGAGGAGACCTTTGGTAAGGGCATTGCACTTGACCTGGCAAAGATTAAGGAATTCTCTCAGAAGCTGATTGACGAGTTTGATATTCGTCCTGCTGAGTGTGCAGATCATCAGGCTGCGGGACTTTCTGGTGGTAACCAGCAGAAGGTTATTATCGCCCGAGAGGTCTCTTCCAACCCAGACGTCCTCATTGCCATTCAGCCAACTCGCGGTCTTGACGTTGGTGCTATTGAGTTTGTTCACAAGGCGCTTATTCGCGAGAGGGACCGTGGTGCAGCAATTTTGCTGATTTCCTTTGAGCTGGACGAGATTATGGACGTTGCCGATAAGATGGCAATTATTTACGCCGGCAAGAATGTTGGCGAGTTTGACCAAGGTACTATCACTGAAGAGCAGGCTGGCCTGCTGATGGCAGGAGGTGACGCCGAGTGAGTACGCTTACAAAGATAATGAGAAAGCCCATTACGTCAGCAATTGTTGCTATTTTTGTTGGCCTGTTGGTTGCTTCTATTATTTTGGTTGTTGCAGGTTATGACCCTATCAGCTCGTTTGAGGCTCTTATTGGCGGCATGGTAGGTAAGCCAAAATACATTTCTAACGTCATTATTAAGGCAACACCTTTGCTCTTTACGGGTATTGCTGTTGCTTTTGCATTCCGCGTTGGCCTCTTTAACATTGGCGCTGAGGGTCAGTACATTGTAGGTACTATCCTCGCCGTTATTGTTGGCTACAGTCTTGATCTTCCTCCTGTACTGCAGATTCCTGTAGTTGTTTTGGTTGGTACCGCAGGCGGCGCAGGTATTGGTGCCATTATTGGATGGCTTAAGGCTCAGTTTGGCATCAACGAGGTTATTACCAGCATTATGTTTAACTGGATCAGCCTTTACCTCTGCAACTTTGTGGTTTCTCTTCCACAGTTCCACCAGCCAAACTCAACTTCTTCGTACTCCATTAACGAGTCTGGCTACACCACACTGTTCTATGGCATGAAGAATTCCGAGGACGGTGCTGAGGCAATTCGCAATATTCCTGTTATTGGCGACGCTATTATGCGTACCGATGTAAATATTGGTATTTTTGTTGCTATTATCGCAGCTATCTTTATTGGCTGGCTGCTTATGCGCACCAAGGTTGGTTATGAGATGCGCGCTGTTGGTTTTAACCGCGACGCTGCACAGTTTACCGGCATCAACGTTAAGAAAAACCTTACGCTCTGCATGGCTATTTCTGGTGCACTCTGCGGACTTGCAGGTGCTCTGACCATTACCGGTATTGCTCCTCACAGTATTGCAACGCTGGCAGCATTTGAGAACAACGGCTTTAACGGTCTGTCCGTTGCGTTTATCGCCAACTGCAATCCTGTGGCATGTATTCCTGCATCCTTCCTGTTTGCTGGTCTTCTTTATGGTGGACAGACTGTTCAGCAGACGGTTGGTGCACCTTCCGAGATTATCAACATTGTTATTGGTACCATCGTGTTCTTCATGGCTCTGGGTGGCGTTATTCCAATGCTTGCCGACCGTCTTGATCACAAGCGTGCCCAGAAGGCTAAGGAAGAAGAGGCAAAGCTTGCTGCTCAAGTGAGTGATGCGTCCGACCCATCTCAGGAGGAGGCAAACAATGCTCACTAACCTGATTCTTCTTGTTTCCGTTACCCTCATGTACTCGACACCTCTTATTTTTGGTGCTCTGGGCGGCGTTGTCTCCGAGCGCTCCGGTGTTGTCAACATTGGTATTGAGGGCATGATGGGCGTTGGTGCCTTTGCAGGCGTTGCAGGCAGCTACCTCACCGGAAACCCTTGGATTGGCTTCCTTTGTGCAGGTATTGCAGGCGGTCTTATTGCGCTTTTGCACGCCATGGCATCTATTACGTTTAACGCTGACCAGACAGTTTCCGGTGTTGCAATTAACCTGCTGGCACCTGGCATTGCTCTGTTTGCCTGCCGTCTTTTGTTTGATGGCGCTGCAATGTCTCCAGCAGTCAATAAGCTGCCAAAGCTCTTTGGTGAGGGTGCCTTTAACGACACACCTTATTCCAGCTTGAACGTAGACATTACGGTGGTACTTGCACTTTTGACCGCCCTTCTCGTCTGGTTTGTGCTTTATCGTACCAAGTGGGGCCTGCGTATTCGCTCCGTTGGCGAGCACCCACACGCATCCGAGACGCTGGGCATTAGCGTTCGTAAGACTCGCTACCTCTGCGTTATTGTTTCTGGTGTGCTTGCAGGATTTGGTGGTGCTTCTGTAACGCTGGCAATTATTTCTCAGTTTACTCAGACCGCTATTTCTGGTCAGGGTTTTATTGCGCTGGCAGCGGTTATCTTTGGTAAGTGGAAGCCTCTGAACACCTATGCAGCTTGCCTGCTCTTTGGCTTTACTCAGGCACTGGCAATTCTTCTTGGTGGCGGCGCAACTCCAATCCCAAGCCAGATTATTGCAATGCTTCCATACTTCATCACCATCATTACGCTGGTCCTCTTTGTTGGTAAGTCCGTTGCGCCTAAGGCAGACGGCGTGCCATACATCAAGGGAAGTCGTGCATAATGGCAGAGGTAGAGGGTTCTTGCCACGTTTCTAACGAGGCTCTTGTTCAGCTTGCCATTGAGGCGCGCAACCATGCCTATGTACCGTACTCTCACTATGCTGTTGGAGCTGCACTATTGTGCTCCGACGGCACGGTGTACGGCGGCGCCAACCTAGAAAACGCTGCGTATACACCTTCCAATTGTGCTGAGCGCACGGCGTTTTTCCGCGCAGTGTTTGAGGGTCGCAGGGATTTTGTGGCCATTGCGGTTGTTGGCGGTCCTGAGGGAGAAGCCCCAACAGCTTGGTGCACTCCTTGCGGCGTATGCAGGCAGGTTATTCGCGAGTGGTGCGATCCTGCAACATTCCGTATTGTGCTGGGCAAGGCAGATGCAGCTCCTCGCGAGTATCTGCTCCAGGATATCTTGCCTATGGGATTTGGTCCCGAGGACCTGGGTGAGTCCAGCCCTGCCGGTGCATCGTGCGACGACGCCGTGAAGGGTGCCGACAGTGGTCACGAGCACGGTTGTGGCTGCGGGTGCGGCGAGCACGACAAGAGTAACCAGTAAGCTGCGGTATCAAGCAGCCTGCGCTTTCGGGTGCAGATAACCTGATAGGTTGCATGAAATTGCGAGCCGGTAGAGTTTCTCGCTACCGGCTCTTTTACTAGAGAGTTAACGCGAACGGCAACGAACGCGCCTGACGGCGCCGCGAACAGCAACGAACGCGAACAGCAACGAACGCGAACAGCGAAAAGAGGTTCAACTATGCGCATGTACGACGTGATTGAAAAGAAGCGCGACGGCGGCGAGCTTACCGACGCCGAGATTGACTACTTTGTCTCGGGCTATGTAGCTGGGGATATTCCCGATTACCAGGCCTCTGCGCTGGCGATGGCCATTTTCTACAAGGGCATGACCGCGCACGAAACGGCTCACCTGACCATGGCAATGGCAGAGTCTGGCGACATGATGGACCTCTCGGCAATCCCTGGTATCAAGGTTGATAAACACTCTACCGGCGGTGTTGGCGATAAAACCACGCTGGTTGTTGGCCCACTTGTTGCATCTCTTGGCGTAAAGGTTGCCAAGATGAGTGGCCGCGGCTTGGGCCATACGGGCGGTACGCTGGATAAACTTGAGGCAATTCCGGGACTTTCCATTGAGATTTCCGAGCCAGATTTCTTCAAGCAGGTCTCCGAGATTGGCGTTGCCGTCGCAGGTCAGACGGGCAATCTTGTTCCAGCTGACAAGAAGCTCTACGCGCTTCGCGACGTTACCGCAACGGTTGATTCGGTGCCTCTGATTGCATCGAGCATCATGAGCAAGAAGATCGCTTCCGGTTCCGACTGCATTTTGCTGGACGTCAAGTGCGGTTCCGGCGCCTTCATGAAGAACGTCGACTCCGCAATTGAGCTGGCAGATGCTATGGTTTCCATTGGCGAGCACGTCGGCCGTACCACCGCAGCTCTGATTACTGGCATGGATCGCCCTCTTGGCAAAAACGTGGGCAATTCCCTCGAGGTCATTGAGGCAGTGGCTACGCTTAAGGGTGAGGGTCCTGAAGATTTGACCGACGTTTGCGTTGAGCTTGCTGCAAACATGCTTAACCTCGCAGGTAAGGGAAGCGTTGAGGACTGCCGTAAGCTGGCTCGCCAGCAGATTGCAAACGGCGAGGGCTTGGCTAAGCTGGCACAGATGGTCAAGGCTCAGGGCGGCACCGACGAGGTCATCTTTGACACCACCAAGTTTGAAGCTGCGCCATTCCGCCGCGACATTGTGGCCGAGACCAGCGGATATATCACTTCTATGAACGCCGAGCTGGTGGGCATTTCCTCTGTTGCTTTGGGCGCCGGTCGCGAGAAGAAGGGCGATCCGATTGACCCAGCAGCAGGTATTATCCTTGAGCGCAAGACCGGCGATTATGTCGAGAAGGGCGATGTTATTGCAACGCTTCTGACCGGCGACGAAAGCCGTCTTGACGAGGGCGAGCGCATCTTCCGCGAGGCTCTGGTCTTTGGCGAGAGTGCCCCTGAGCTGGAGCCGCTGTTCTTTGCACGTGTCTCCAAGGACGGCGTCGAGCGCTTCGCATAAGCGCAGCTTGCGAGTACGTCGCGCGCTGGAAGCTCCACATAACATGCAGGTCAGACCGGTGTTCACGCAGGTGAGCACCGGTTTTTTGTACGGCGACAGCGTCGTGTGCGGACAAACTTGCAGGTCAGACGCGCGAAGCGCCGCTGCGAGTGCACGGGGTTTCTCGCCAGACGCCACACGAGCCTGAAAATTGCATGAAGTCTGAGTAAATTCACTCAGACATGGCGAGAAAAACCGGCAAATAGCTCAGACTTGGTGCGCTTTTCCGGCAAATCGTTCAGACAT
>CALIAD010000164.1 GCA_938041635.1 uncultured Atopobium sp. | reverse complement strand
CTCTACGAGAAACTCGGCTCATATGACGCCCTTCACTTGGACTTTTTATTACATATACGAACACATTTAGTATAGCTGTTTAGGGCTCGTATGCTGGAGATAATGACAATTTCAACTTCTCCATAGAGAAGCTGTCAATCATAATAAGATATGGACGAGGGAGGTCAAATTATGCGAGAAAAACTATTTGAATACGTTGCAGATCAATACGGCATAGACCCTGACTATCCCTTCTCGACAGCTCCAACCTATGCAGTCTTACGTCACCCGCACAACAAGAAGTGGTTTGCACTTGTAGCTGATGTGCCAGGTCAAAAACTGGGCTTAAAAAAGCTCGAGCGCTGCGATCTTGTTAATGTGAAAATAGATGATCCATTTCTTCTAGAAACGCTTCTACACCAGAATGGTTATTTACCTGCATACCACATGAATAAGGAACGGTGGATTTCTGTACTATTAGATGAATCTGTTGACTTTGATGAAATCTGCCAATGGGTTGATGCAAGTTATTCTGCAACGAACTAGCGAATATCTTGTTTAATACTTGGGTAAGTATCAGCAATCTGTTTGTTAGGCATTGGAGGTTTCTTTACATGACAGAAAAGCACACACTTTCTTTTGACGAGAACTTCTTCAACAAGCTAGGTCAATTTGGCAGCATTCTCTCAGTCATGATGTATGTTTCTTATATCCCACAGATTACCAATAATCTTGCTGGCAATAAAGGCAGCTTCATCCAACCACTAGTTGCCATGATCAACTGCATTGTTTGGTTTGTTTACGGTGCTTTCAAGAAAGAACGCGATGTTCCCATTATGATTGCTAACGCCCCTGGTATTCTCTTTGGACTTGTTACTGCGCTAACCGCGCTACTATAAACTGGCAGCCGGTCAGGCCTATCAGCTTACTGAGACTCAACGATAAGGACGGTTCATGTGGCACTTATAGGTTTCTTTAAAGTTATCTATATTCCCCTGGCCGTCCTGTATCTCATAGCGGCATTTGTCCTTCTTGCAAAGCAAAGCTTGAGCAAAATCTTTAAGCGCACAAATTTTGACCTCTTCCGCGGTGGAGTGCTCGCACTTTATTACCTTTTTATAGCTATGGTCTTCTTTGTAGACATAATACTTCTTACCACTAAAACTATAGTTAAGCAGCAATTTCTTGTTCCTTATATAGTTGGAATTATTGCTATTGCTGTTGCGTGCGCAATCTTTACGCGAATAGCAAAACACTCTAAATCAGATCGTTTTATTACCATTAGAGACTTGGTTGTTCCGCTTATTTGGCTTGCTTCCTCATTTGTTTATACGCAAACAATATTTACGCTTTTACTTGCAGCAAAATAGTAACGCAGCCGTTCCCTTACTGCTTAATGGGCTTCTCGCCTTTAGGAAGTTCCTTATTCTTGGCGGCATTATTCTGCTCTTCGGAAGACTTCCGTTCTTTATGAGCTTTCTTACGATGCTCTTTAAGGAATCTTCCAAGTGGGGCGGAAACAACAAAGTGGTTTACAAATGCTCCGCAGGTAGCCAATAAAGCTGCAATCAGCGCATTCACGTAAGGGTGCCATGCTGGGAAGAACTGAACCAGCACCTGTTGAATCGGATAAGCCCAAAGATAGATGCCATAGGAAAGCTCAAATTTGGTACCAAACGTACTGAAGTGATTGCCCATGCCATACGCAATACAGAAGCAAGCAACAGGAAAAACCGTGAGCATTGCCAGATTATCAATGCCGCGGAAGACCATAACAAACCACAGAACAATCGATGCCAGACCTAAAACAGGCGAGATAGTAACCTGGTCTCTGAACACCCAGATCAAAATGCCCAAGTAAAAGAGAAGAACTGCGCGCACAACGCTCAGCTGAAGTGGAGAAAACTTCACGTAATACACTGCTGCCAGTATAAAGACAGGTGCTGAGAGCAGCAAAAATTTCTTCTTATCAAACTTGGTGAGCTTGTAGCTGATAAAACACAGAATGTAGCAGATGAACTCAACAGGAAGTGTCCACAGCGCAGCATTGACCACGTCACCCGAAGGATTGTTGGTAAACACTCCCGGCAGCTGATGGACCATAATCAGAGCTCCGTTGAGTAGGTACTTATACGTTTGTGGATTAGTGAAATACTCCGCAGGCGAAAGCGTTGAGAGTATTGGACCTAACACAAAAGCTGTAAGGACCACAACAAATACAAGCTCAGGGAACAGCCGTAAAACACGTGCCGAGAAAAACTTTTTTGGTTCAGGGTAATGCTCGCAACTACGAGCAATCAAGAAGCCACCAAAGAGGAAGAAGACACCAACGGAAACGCCACCTGGGCTCAAGCGGTCTCCAGTAAACTTCAGAAGATAGCTACCTGCATCGCCGCCCAAAACAACTGCATAACAGTGGGACACAATAACCATTAACGCTGCAATAAACCTAATAAAATTCAGGTTATTAACACGTGATGTTGCTACGTCGCTCAGTTTAATCTGGGCACTTCTCGCCATTTACTCGCCTAACTCTATACGAACCTTTTGACCCTCAACGTGGACTCTATCCTGAGCAAAAAGCTGCAACACCTCAGGATACAGCTGATGCTCTACCTGATGAATCGCCTCTTCAAGCTGGTCAACGGTCCAGCCCTCTTCAACCACAACGGGTCGCTGAGCAATAATGGGGCCGCGGTCGTAATCAGCGTTTGCCAGGTGAACGGTAACGCCCGTCACCTTGA
>CALIAD010000163.1 GCA_938041635.1 uncultured Atopobium sp. | reverse complement strand
CCGATGACCAGTATGCCCTCATAGACGGCCACATTCGCCACGTTCCTGGCGGCGTGGACGAGTACCTCAAGCTTGTTGATGCTGCAAAGCAAACGGCGAGAAAAGCGGGGGAGTTGTCAGGTGCACGCGGCAGTTCAGATACAAATGAGTCGCAGGTAGACGGATCTTCTCGCCAGGAGGGTGCGGTGCTGAGTAACGCTGAGCGTCGCGAGCTCAAGAAGCGTTTTGATTCGATTGAGCGCCGCATGGGCAAAGCTCAGGATCTACCTGGACAGATTAGGGAGCAGATGAGTTCCGCTGATGCTACTGACGCGCAGCGTTTGATGGAGTTGCAGCAGCAGCTTGATGATGCTGAATCTGCGCTGATGGAGCTGGAAGACGAGTGGTTAACGCTAGCAGAGAAACTTGGTGAAGCGTAAATGGGAGAGCTGCTCTCTAAGTTTGTATGGCCAAAGTATGGTCGCAAGAGTTTTGTTGCCGTGCTTTGTAAAGGTGTTGAGGTCATCGGGGATCTTCTCACACCGCTGATTATTGCTCGCATGATTGACCTGGGAATTCACGGGGCAAACATGTATGACATTATTCGCTACGGTATTTTGCTGGTAGTTATTGCACTTTTGGGCTTTAGTTTTACCCTGGTCTGTCAGAAAATTGCTTCTATTGTTTCTCAGCGCACGGGAACTGACCTGCGCAATGAGCTGTTTAAGAAGATTCAAGAGCTCTCAAGTGCCGATATTTCTGCGCTTGGAACAGATACGCTGGTAACCCGCCTTATCAACGATGTTAACCAGGTGCAGGTTAGCGTTGCTCTAGGCATTCGTCAGCTGGTCAGATGGCCAATCTTAGCGGCTGGATCTATTATTGCCACCCTTATGCTTGATGCTCAGCTTGGTATGGTCTTCTTGATTGCAACAGTGTTGGTAGCAGCTATTTTCTTCTTTGTTGCGCGTAAATCTACTGCACTCTTTACTGAGCTGCAGAAGCGCCTTGATACCGTTTCTTTATATATGCGACAAATGCTCTCTGGTATTCGTGTAATCAGAGCATTTAGGCACGAGGCAGAAGAAAGGGTTCAGTTCTCTGAAGCAGTTCTTGCTCAGACAGAAACGGCTACAAATGCAGCAAATTATTCAGCCCTTCTGAACCCTGCAACCTTCCTTGTTATGTATCTGGGAATTGCCGTAACGCTTTGGCTAGCAGCACCCCAGATTACTGCTGGCACGCTCTCTCAAGGTACCGTGGTGGCACTTGTCAGCTATATGACTAGTGCACTTTTAGCTATTGGCTATGTTGCTAACCTGGTCATTATCATTACACGCGGAACTGCGTCTGCTACTCGCGTGATGGAAGTTCTGAATGCCAAGCCAACGCTCTCTGATAAGGGAAACAGGCAAATCAACCTCACAGAGTCCGATTTTACCGGCATCGCTGTGACATTCAAAGACGCCTCGCTTGTCTACAACGGCGGAGGAGAGCCTGCTCTTTCTAGTATCAATCTTTCGCTTCAGGCTGGTCAGACACTGGGTATCATCGGCGGTACAGGTTCTGGTAAGTCCAGTTTTGCCGCCCTCATTCCACGTCTTTTTGATACGGAGACTGGTTCTGTAAGTGTCTTTGGTCACGACGTCAAAACCTATACGTTTGAGCAGCTACGTTCCCTTATTGGCTTTGTTCCGCAGCACACCTCACTGGTCAGCGGCACTATTCGTTCCAATCTCTGCTGGAAGAATCCAAACGCTACTGACGAGGAGCTTTGGGCAGCCCTTAAGGTTGCTCAGGCAGCAGACTTTGTCCGCGAGAAACCCGATCAGCTTGACAGCGTTGTTGAGCGTGGCGGCAAGAACTTCTCGGGTGGTCAGCGCCAGCGCTTAACCATTGCTCGTGCCCTGGTGGGAAACCCGCGCATTGTCATCTTGGACGACGCTGCTTCCGCTCTTGATTTTGCCACGGACGCACACCTCCGCGCGGCCCTTCGCAAGCTCAGCGCAACCACTACAAGCATCATTATTTCGCAGCGTGTAGCTGCGGTTATGCAGGCAGACCAGATCCTTGTTCTTGACCATGGTAAACAAGTGGGGCTAGGGACGCACAAAGAACTTCTCGCCACGTGTCCGCTGTATAAAGAGATTTGTCTCTCAC
>CALIAD010000162.1 GCA_938041635.1 uncultured Atopobium sp. | reverse complement strand
TCAGACGGCATTATTGAAGGAGCCGAGGTCAAGGGCAAGACGTTTGCTCTAGGTGTGCAGTGGCATCCAGAGTATGGTTGGCAATACAGCAAAGCTGACTGTGAACTTTGGAAATCCTTTGTTACAGCTTCAAGAGCCTCACGGTCTTCTCGTTAATACATTGATACTCTAAACTGCGTTAACTATTTGGTTAGCGCAGTTTTTTGTAAGGGAGTTTTATGAGTGACGTTCTAGATAGATTTATTGCGTATTGCAAGGTTTCTTCTCAGTCTAATCCTCTGACGGCAGATACCGTTCCTTCAACTGAGTCTCAGCACCAGATGGCTGAGGTTGTTGCGGCTGACCTTCGTGAGCTTGGCGCAGAGAATGTAGTTGTTGACAAGCACGCTTATGTGGTTGCTTACTGGCCTGCAAGCAAGGGTTTGGAGGACCTTCCAACTCTTGGTTTCTGCTGCCATATTGATACGGCTTGGCAGTCTTGGGGTAACCCCGTCCACCCTCAGGTTGTTACGTATGACGGCGGCAAGCTGGCAGTTGGTTCTGATCGTGAGGGTAGAGAGGTCTATATCAGCCCGGAGACAAATCCTCAGCTTGAGCATATGGTTGGTTGGCAGCTGGTTACCACTGATGGCACGTCGCTGCTTGGCGGCGATGACAAAGCTGGCATTGCTATGCTGGTCAGCTTGCTTGCTCGCTACAAAGATCATCCAGAGCTTAAGCACCCACGTATTGCACTTGCGTTTGTTCCTGATGAGGAGATTGGCCACGGCGCAGCTCTTCTGGACCTTGATGCTTTTGGTGCTGCGTATGGTTACACCATTGATGGTGGTCCCTTTGGCGAGTTCTGCTACGAGACCTTCAATGCTGCTGAGGTGTTTGTGCGTGCTCACGGACTTTCGGTTCATACAGGTACCGCAAAAGGCCAGATGATTAATGCATCCGAGGCAATTATGCGCTTCCACGAGTTGCTTCCACCTGCGGAACGTCCTGAGTTCACTGAGGGCTATGATGGCTTCTTCTATCTGGAGCGCGTCAATGGTGATTGCGAGTCTGCTCGCGCTGATTACATTATTCGAGACCATGACCAGGCAAAGGTTGAGCGCCGTAAGCAGTTGATGGTTGATGCTGCAGCGTATGTAAACAAGCAGATTGGCTCTGAGGTACTTTCCGTTGAGATTCACGACCAGTATCACAACTTGGCTGACATCGTATTAAAGCCTGAGTATGCGCACTTAATCGAGAATGCACGCACTGCATACGAGAAGGTCGGCGTAGAGATGACCTGCATTCCAATGCGTGGCGGCACCGACGGATCCCAGCTTTCCTTTAGAGGATTCCCTTGCGCTAATCTTTCTGCCTGCTACTACAATGCTCACGGCGTCAGAGAGTTTGTTCCTGTCCCCGAACTTGAGGGTATGGTTGACATGCTCGAGCACCTGGTAGAGCTTTACACCCATCCACAAAACTAGGAGATAGTCATGACTCATTTTGAAACTGATACACAGTATTTGATTGATACTACAAAGAAGCTTGTTGAGTGCGATAGCCCTGTTGGCTACTACGAGCGCATCCATGAGCTACTTCGAGAGCTTGTTGCCGAGGCGGGCTATGAGCTTCAGATTGACAACAAAGCTACGGCATATGTCCTGGTAGAGGGTAAAGATACCAGCAAGACTGTGGGCGTTAATGCTCACCTTGACACCATTGGCCTGATTGTTCGCGGCTTCAATTCAGACGGCACACTGCGTGTTCGCCAGCTGGGCGGCATCAACTACCACAGCATTGAGGGCGAGACCTGCCATGTTGTCTGCAGAGATGGCGCCGTTGTTGATGGTCAGGTAATCTGCAATCACCACTCCGTTCACGTCTTTGAAGACGCTCGAACCATGGAGCGCAACGAGGACAACATGTCCATCTCGCTTATCGCTGATGTTTCTTCTGCTGAGGAGGCTCGTGCGCTGGGCGTCTCAGAGGGTGCAGTTGTTGCCATTGATCCTCACTTTGAGATGTATGACAACGGCTATATGGTTTCTCGCTTTATCGACGATAAGGCTTGTGTTGCCGCACAGCTTCATACACTCCGTTGGCTTGCGCAATCTGGCGAGAAACCCCTCTATAACACCTTGTTCGCATTCCCAATGTACGAGGAGATTGGTCACGGCGGCGCATTCTTGCCTGTTGAGGTGGATGAGTACGTATCGCTGGACATTACCCTTATTGGCCCTGACTACAATTCAAACGAGCACCACGTAGGCATCATTGTTTCTGATATTCGCTCGCCTTACGATTGGGAAGTTTCCAACAAACTTATTGTGTGTGCACAGGAGGTTGTTGAGCCAGAAAAGTGGAACCAGCAGGTTGCCTTCCACTTCTCAACTGATGCTAATGCTGCATATTTCTCCGGCAACGATCTTAAGAGCGGCGCATTTGGTCCAGCATGTCTCAACACTCACGGTCGTGAGCGTTGCCACATCGATGCAATTATCGGCACCGAGAACCTGTGCCGTGCGTACGTCCTTGGATATGGCGAGAAGAACTAGTTTTTCTCGCCATGGGTGCGTCTTGTTCTCATAGATGTATCAAAGAGTTTGTAAGATATGCTGTATATCGTGTGAATTTTGCCGTATACGTGATAAGGTAGCCTCAGTTAACTTTTCGAGTCAGGAGTTATTCATGGATAGACGTTCGTTCCTTAAGCTTGCAGGTCTCATTCCAGCTACAGCACTGTTTGGCTGCAAGGGAACAGACCAAGAGAAGTCTCAGGACGCCACAAAAGATGAGGCTAAGAAATCTAATCCTGTTGCGGTAAAAGTTGCAACGCTTAAAGGTCCTACTGCCATGGGCTTGGTTAAGTTCATGAGCGAGGTTGAGGCGCAAAACATTACCGATAACAACTACTCGTTTGAGATTTTGGATGCTCCTGATCAGGTAGTTGCTAAGGTTGCCCAGGGCGATGTTGACGTTGCATCTATTCCTGCAAACCTTGCAGCTACGCTCTTTAACAAGACCAAAGGCGCCTATAAGGTAGCTTGTCTTAACGTATTGAACGTCCTTTACATTGTTGAGACGGGTAGCGCTATCTCTAAGCTTACTGACCTCAAGGGAAAGACACTCTACGCTTCTGGTAAGGGTGCTGTCCCAGAGTACACATTGTCCTACCTGTTGAGCAAAAATGGCATGACACTTGGTGAGGACGTCCAGGTAGAGTGGAAGAGCGAACATACCGAGTGTGTTGCTGCTCTAGCTCAAGATCCAGAGGGAATTGCGCTGCTCCCACAGCCTTTTGTTACGGTGGCACAAGCCAAGAATAGCCAGATTCGCGTTGCAATCGACCTTGGCGCTGAGTGGGAGGCTGTCAATCCTCAGAGCAAGCTGATTGCCGGCGTAACTATTATTTCTTCAAAGCTCATCTCAGATTCTCCAGATGCGGTAACGGCGCTGCTTTCTCACTACAAAGACTCTGTTGCATTTGCGGTTGATCATCCAGATGAGGCTGCTACGCTTGTAGGTAAATACGGTATTGTTCCAGAGCCTATTGCCAAGGTTGCGTTGCCTAAGTGTAATATTACGTATATTGATGGCGCAGATATGAAGAGCGCGCTTTCAAGTTACTTAGGCATTCTGGCTGAGGCTAATTCTCAGGCAGTAGGCGGACAGGTTCCTGGAGACGATTTCTACTTTGGCGCATAACCCGCACATAAAAGATAGTATTTCTGCCCGAGGTAGCGCCGAGAAAGGCGCTGCCTCGGCAGATTTTTCTGTCGAGAAAAACGATCAGGCCCAAAGCGCAGGTCAGACCCAAGGTTCGGGCCGCGTGCAAGGCAAACCGACTGTGCGCAAAGTTGCTTCTAGCTGGGGAGCACGTTTAGGCGCACTGGTATTTTGGCTTGTCGTGTGGCAGATAGCTGCGGTTGTCATCAATCAAGATATTGTTTTAACTTCACCTATTCAGACCATTCAGACGCTTTTCTCGCTAGCTCAACTACGCGAGTTTTGGGTTTCTATTGGTCTTTCTCTTTTACGTATTTTTGCTGGTGGAGCACTTGCTTTTACCGTTGGCTCCTTGCTGGCGTTTTTGAGTTTTAAGTACAAGCTGATCAAGATTCTTTTTGAGCCGCTAATTTCTACAATCAAATCAATTCCCGTAGCATCCTTTGTCATCTTGCTACTTATCTGGGTTCGCACGCCCTGCCTCTCAATTTCAATTTCCTTTTTGATGGCACTTCCCATCATCTACATTGCGGTACTTGAGGGGCTCCTCAGCACTGACCAGCAGCTTATTGAGATGGCTGATGTATACCAAATTCACGGTTGGCAACGCATTAAAGCAATTTATTTGTCGCAGCTTATGCCTTCGCTTAAGACAGCTACCTCACTTGCCATGGGATTTTGCTGGAAATCGGGAATTGCAGCCGAGGTCATTGGCCTTCCCGCATTCTCCATTGGCGAGCACCTCTATAACGCTAAAGTGTATTTGGATACGCCAGCCCTTTTTGCGTGGACGCTTGTGGTTATTGTGATGAGCGCACTTGGCGAGAAGATCGTGATGCGGTTAGTTTCATGGGCAGCCGCAAGGTTAGAAAAGAGCTGCTCATGAGTATGAATACAACAAATTGTGCCTATGCAACCGAGCAGTTGCTTGAGGTAAAAAACATTACTAAATCGTTTGGTAATACGGTTGTGCTTGATAATTTTTCCTACAAGTTTGAGAAGGGAGTGTACGTACTCTCTGAGCCCTCTGGAGCAGGTAAAACAACACTTCTTCGTATTCTTTGTGGTCTTGAAGTGGCTGATTCAGGCACAGTGCTTAAATCGCCTGACGCTAAAACGGTCATGATGTTTCAGGAAGATAGACTGCTAGAAAACTTGAGCGTTATGGCAAATATCATGCTTGCTATACAGTTGCACTCAAAGGAGCAAAAACAAAGCGCTCGAGAGCGTATTAAAGAGGCGCTTTGTGGGGTAGGACTTGAAGGAACAGAAAACAAGTCTGTTTCTGAGCTTTCCGGTGGTCAAAAGAGACGCGTTGCTCTTTTACGTACACTCTTTGCAGATGCAGACATCTTGCTCTTTGATGAGCCGCTCAAGGGATTAGATGAAGCGCTTAAGCAGCAGGTTATTGCCTCTGTCAAACCGTTCATTGAATCAAAAGTTGTAATTTGGGTAACTCATACTCCTGAAGAAGTAAAACTGCTAGGCTCTTATACAGCACTGCAGTTATAGGAGTGAACTACATGTACAAGGTAATTCTCGCCGGCGGAATGGCGTCTGGTAAATCAACTGTTTCTAAAATGTTTGAAGCAGCAGGTGGTCTGCGCTTTGACCTTGATGAGGTTTCTCGTAGGCTTCTGAGACCTGGATGCGAGTGTACGTATCGTGTGGCAGAGGCTTTTGGTAACGATTTATTAGACCCCGTTACTCATGAGATTAATAGGCGAGAGCTTGGTTGTAGGGCTTTTGCCACTAGAGAATCTGCTGAACTCTTAGAAGAGCTTGAGATGCCTTTTATCAGGGAATATATGCGTCAATTCCTTACAAAAGAGGCGCCGGCTGCAGATGCTCAGTTCTGCTTTGTAGAGGTTCCGCTGCTTGACCGCGTTGAAGACTTGCTTGAGCTGGTTGATGAAGTTGTTGTTGTTGTAGCGCCTTTGGAATTGAGAGCAGAACGCGCTGAACAGCGAGGATCTTCTCGCCAAGAGTTTGAGCAGCGTATAGCGCATCAGCCTTCCGATACGTATTTGCGTAATCAGGCGGATACGGTGTTTGTAAACTCTGAAGGCCTTGATGATCTTAAAGCACAGGTAGAGCTTTGGTTAAACGCTCGGTTTAACCAGCATTCAGAACAATAAGTTATAGCTTACGTGCGCGGCCTCTAGAAGGGCGTCCTCAGTGAACTCTCTACCTTGGCAGCTGCATCGTCAAAGGTAATTTCAAGGCAGTTCTTGAGCATGTTTTGGCCAACACAATAAATGCCATCGTTAACACATGCGCTGCCAATAGCAACTGCCTTGTTAAACACAGCTTTCTGGTCAAAGACAGGAACACCATTTTGCTTAAGGAACGAGAAGACTTCTTGAGGGGTATCCAGTTTCTTAACAGAAGCATCTGCCTTGAGAAGGTCTTCAAGCTCTTCTTTTGCAGGTTGGGCAACACTGCCGCCGATAATTATTGCCATTTGATAGCAAGCTGCACAAAGGTCAGAGCGTCCTAGCTTCCACTCCATATAGGCCAGGCGATAGTACACCAGAGCAACATCTGAGCTGGAGAAAATATGTGCGATAAGGTCTTTGAGCAGCTTTGCAGCCTCAAAAACTTTTGACTGATCTTCTAATGTTCTTACCAAAAGCAGCGTTGCATCAATTCCCAAAGGAGAAATTCTATGGGCTTCTTGTGCATAGCGTTCTGCTTTTTCTGGCTGTTCAAGCAGGTTGTAGGCACGAGCCATTCTTGCTAAAGACATAAAATAGGTGTCTGGAATAAGCACCAGTTTTCTTGGTTCATTGGGGAATGCAAGGTTATAAGCTACGCGCTCTGAGAGGGAATCAAAATATCTGTAGATAGAATCAGAGTCATCAAGATACAGACCCATATCAAGGGTTGGTGAAACCTGAGACTCAAGCTCTGTAAGCACCTTTTCTAGAGCGTCTGCATCTGGCTCTCCGTCCATGATGTTATTTATGGATTGAAGCGTTTTTTGCAAAGGCGAACCAAAGAGGAATTTCTCGGCCATAGACCTTCTGTCCGAGAAATCAATAGTGCCTTCAACCAGGCCATGGATGACTCTATCAAAGCCTTCAATGGCATAAATATCAGAAGTTGAAGCTTTTGCTTCTTCAAACTTTCCAACCGCATCTGCGGTAGAGGCATCTTTTGAGATGTTGTTGAGAGTGGTGTTCCAAAGCCTAATGCGATGAGATGCCTCAGAGTAGCCAAGGTCACTCACCTTTTGAGCTCCACAAACAGCGGTAACTGCTGGTGAACAAGGGCGATCAGAAAGGTCTGGCATTTCAAAGAAGCTACGAGGAGACACCCACTCGTCTGTTGGCTTCATAAAAGGCTCAACTTCGCTAAACCAACCTTCAGAGTCAAAAGAAACTCTGAGCGCTGGATCTTGTGGGAAGCTGTTGCCGTCAATTTGAGTGTTTGCTGCAGTAGGCAAGAGGCGTGCAAGAGCAGCCTCGTTTAAGTCCATGGATAGGACAATACGCTCTTCTCCGCGCAAGCTGCCGTTGATGCAGACGCGAGAGATTTTGCAGCTTTGAAGTGCCATACGAGCTACGCAAAGAGAAGTACGCAGTGCGTAAGCGCGCGCCGCTGCAATTTGCTCTGCCTTTTCTGCGGATAAGAAACTAAAGCAGCGTGGACGAGCTACAAAGAACTCAAATACCAAAATATCAAGTTGTGGATTGTAAGAGAAGTTATACACCATCCTAAAAGGGAATGGCGTGTTTTCAACATAGTTGGCAAACCAGAGACGCTTCATCCAGTCTGAGCTACCGTCAGCGTTACCGCTAAAAGGAGCAACTTGCTCAGAAAGAGAAGCTGACTTGGGCATGAGACTTGCTACCTGCGAAAGGCTAGTGCGAACAAGCTGAAGATTTGTCTCAGAAGCATGCGTATTCTTTAGGGCTTCAACATCTTGTGAAATGTTGAGAATTGCCTCAGTTGCAATAAATGCGTCGTACTCTTCTGGTGCACACTCCAGTGTGTTAGCGTTGAACCACCAGCGACCCGTTCTGTCCAGCTTATGAACATCGCCCTTGGGCAGATTGGTATTCTCGAGATTTTTAGAGCGCATCAGCATCTCTTGAAGACCAGCCTCTGCAATCTGATTGTTTGCAACAAGGTCTTTAAGAGCGGCAATGACATTATTTGAGCGCAGCAAAATCTTCTCTAGGGTAGAACCCTGAGGTTGCTTTGAAGCTTTATTTAGCGAGAAAAGATCTGAGACGCCCAAGGTATCTCCTTTATCTGATGTAACTTGTTTATTTAAATGCTAGTTTAACGCATATAGGTAGTTTATTTATTACCCGTCACACTTTGAAACTATACTGCAATTTATAAATAGTATAGAACAAGTGTTTCAGTTTTGAGAAGTGGGGTATACTACTTTCACAAGAAAAGGAGAATCTCATGGATGCATCTCATACTGAAGATCAACATAAAGAATATATAGGTGCTGAACTGCGCCGATTTGGTCGTGAAGCAGGAGAAGAGAAGCTTCAGGTAGTATCTCCTTTTGAACCCGCAGGTGATCAGCCTCAGGCAATAGAAAAGCTTGCCCAAGGAATTGAAGACGGGCTCAGGTACCAGACGCTCTTAGGTGTTACGGGTTCGGGTAAGACCTTCTCTATGGCTAAAACTATCGAGAAGCTCAACCGCCCCACGCTTATTATGGAGCCCAACAAAACACTAGCTGCACAGGTTGCTTCAGAGATGAAGGAGCTTTTTCCTAACAACGCTGTTGTGTACTTTGTCTCCTACTATGACTACTACCAGCCAGAGGCATATGTTCCGCAGTCTGATACGTACATAGAAAAAGATGCTTCCATCAACGAAGAGGTAGAGAAGCTCCGTCACCAGGCAACTTCATCGCTTCTATCTAGACGAGATGTCATTGTAGTTGCATCTGTATCGTGTATTTACGGTATTGGTAGCCCTCAAGATTATGCAGGTCTTGCACCTAATGTAGATAAATCCGTTCCTCTTGAGCGCGATGATTTTATTAAAGATCTTATTGATGTCCAGTACGATAGAAATGATTACGATCTACAGCGCGGTATGTTTAGGGTTCGTGGAGACGTTGTTGATGTGTTCCCGCCGTATGCAGAAAATCCGCTGCGTATTGAGTTCTTTGGTGATGAAGTAGAAAGTATTTCAGAGGTTAGCAATGTAACGGGAGAAGTGCTTAGAGAGTTTGATGCTATTCCAATTTGGCCAGCATCTCACTACGTTACTGAGCGTCCAAAGATTACCCATGCTCTTACAACCATCTCGGAAGAGATGGAAGCTCGTGTTAAAGAGCTTAAAGAAAACGATAAATTGCTAGAAGCTCAGCGTCTTGCTCAGAGGACAAACTATGATCTAGAGATGCTTGAGACTATGGGTTATTGCAATGGTATTGAGAACTACTCACGCCATTTAGATGGGCGTGCTCCCGGTGAGCCTCCCTATACGCTCATTGATTATTTCCCTAAAGATATGATTTGTAT
>CALIAD010000161.1 GCA_938041635.1 uncultured Atopobium sp. | reverse complement strand
TACTCCGTTACGTATTACTATTACTTCAACGGTAATGCTGCAGCTGCAGGTAATGACTATGAGGCAGCAAAGACAGTTACCCTCACTGTTGAGTCTGATACTCCAACTCCTGCACCAACTCCAGCTCCAGAAGAGCCTTCTAACCCTGCTTCTCCTGTAAAAGAGAAGAAGACAAAGAAGAAGAAAGCACAGCTTCCTAATACGGGAGAAGAGCTTCTGGTAATGCCTCTTATGGTTATGGGTGCATCTGCTTTAACAGCTGCAGGTCTTATGAAGCGTAAGCACTAAGACAGAGAGTTCTTCTCGCTACATGCATTTGTATTGGCAGGTATCGTTTTGGTACCTGCCAATATTTTTATAGATAAAATGGACAACTGTCCAAAAATGCTTAGTCAATTTTTATGTTTCAATATAGGCAATTCCTATATGGTTAGACAAAAAGTGCAGGTAAATAGATTTTGCTGTTATCGTCGCAATTTAATGTTTCATGTCTATTTCATCCTAGGTATATATGGGTAGATGCAGGTAATTGTTTTGTATAGTTATCTAACCCCAGCAGGGTTGTCTTATAAATCGTTTTAATAAGAAAGAAGGGTTAACATGCTGGAGAACTCACTAAGCCGTCGTAATTTTTTGAAGGCATCAGGTATGGTAGCGGCTGGTGGTGGCGCATCTATGATGCTGGCTGGCTGCAACTCTTCCTCAACTGATACTGCTCAGGCATCTGATAAGAAGAAGATTCTTCGCTATGGTTCTGCAAACTCTAAGCAGGGCCTTGATATGCAGCGTGCAAACAACTCACAGTCCGCATGTGTTGCAGACTCTGTTTGCGAGTCTTTGCTTCGTTGGACTGAGGATAACGAGCTTGTTACATGCCTGCTTAAAGAGATTCCAACCTTTGAGTCTGATGGCCTCACCCTTAAGTGTGAGCTCAAAGAGGGTATTAAGTTCCACGACGGTACTACTTTGACCGCAAAGGATGTTAAGTACACCTTTGAGCGTATGTTTAAGCCAGAGACCAAGGCTCTCTCCACCAGCTTCTTTGACAAGATTAAGGGTGCTCCAGAGATGCTTGCCGGTAAGGCAACTGAGCTTGAGGGTCTGACTGTTCAGGACGACACTCACTTTACCTTTACGCTTTCTGAGCCTTACATTGTCTTTGTAAGCGTTCTTGGTATTTCCTATGCTTGCATCTTCCCAGAGAAGGCTTGTGAGGCTGCTGGTGCTGATTGGGGCACTGGTACTAACCTCATTGGTACTGGTAAGTACAAGATTAAGAGCAACGATGACACTACTGAGGTAGTCCTTGAGCGCTTTGATGACTACCACGACGGTAAGCCTGCCCTGGACGAGATTCGTATTCACTACTACGACGATTCCAACACTCAGCTGCTTGCATTCAAGAACAACGACATCGACTTCTGCGATCTTCCATCTTCTTTGTATCAGCAGTATTCAAGCGATGCTGACGTCAAGGACCTTATCACTGCATATCAGACCCTTGGTGTTAACTTCATCAACCTCAACCTCAAAGAGGGCTTTGAGCTTACTGATCCTAAGGTTCGTCAGGCACTTTCCCTGGCAATTAACCGCCAGGAGCTTGTTGACAACATTGCTTCCGGTAACGGTACTGTTGCAAGTGGTTGGCTTGCACCAGCAACCCCTGGTAACGACAAGAACGCTCCTGCGTTTGAGTATGATCCAGAGAAGGCCAAGACTCTTCTTTCCGAGGCTGGTGTTTCTGGTCTTAAGCTTTCTGCAAAGGTTAGAAAGTCTTACGAGAAACTCCTTGTTGCTGTCCAGGAGTACTGGAGCAAGATTGGCATTACCCTTGATGTCCAGGTAGAGGACAACGCAGTTTGGAACACTGACTGGGCTGCTGGTAACCTTCAGATTACTACCCTTGGTTGGTATCCACTGTTTGCTGATGGCGATCAGCACCTCTACACCTACTTCTACAGTACCAACGCTGCAAAGAAGTCTTCCTTCTACAACAACCCAGAGTTTGACAAGCTTCTTGTTGAGGGTCGCTCTGAGTCTAACAAGGACAAGAGAACAGAGGATTACAAGGACGCAGATAACCTGCTCACACGTACAGACTTTGCAACACTTCCTCTGTACTGGCCAAAGAACTCCTTTGTCGCTAAGAAGTACGTCAAGAACGCTAAGGTTGGAAACTTGATTTATCACTTCTTTGATGTCGATATTGATACATCAAATTCCGATTACACCGTTCCAGAGGACTAAGTAGCAAACTTGCTATAAACTTTAAAGCGGCATCTAAGATTCTTGGATGCCGCTTCATTTTCTTGAGGGGAGAGGAGCTCAGGAGTGAGATCGTTTCTAATCAAACGAATCCTTCAAGCAGTGAGCGTTGTAGTTTGCATTTCTGCTTTAACGTTTTTTGTCTTGAACATTGTCCCAGGTGACCCAGTACGAGTCATGATGGGCGATATGGCTGATGAAGCTACGGTTCAGCAGGTCCGTCACACGATGGGCCTTGATAAGCCAATTCCAGAGCAGTACGCAAACTGGTTTGTAAAAATGCTTGGTGGAGATTTTGGAACTTCTTACACTCAGAAGCGACCTGTCATTGCACTGTTGACAAAGGCTCTGGGCGTTACGCTGCGCTTGGCAGTGTTCGCGTATCTTTTTGCCATAGTGCTTGGTCTTTTGATGGGTATTCTCGCCGCAGTAAACCATGGCAAATGGCTTGATAGAACACTTATGTCAGCTGCAATCTTTGGTATTTCTGCTCCATCGTTTTGGGTGGCATTAGTACTACAGATTATTTTTGCTTTGACGCTTAAGTGGTTCCCGCTCTCTGGCGTTAAAACTCCTTCCGCGTACGTTCTTCCTGTCATTGCACTGGGTTCTCGTTACGCAGCAAGTATTGCTCGTGTTACCAGAACCAGCATGCTGGATGTTTTAAACCAGGACTACATTAGAACTGCTGAAGCTAAGGGCTTAAAGCGCTCCGCTATTGTTTTGAAGCACGCACTTAGAAATGCTCTGATTCCCATTATTACCATCGCCGGATCTCAGCTGGGAGACATCCTTACTGGTTCCATCATCATTGAGCAGATCTTCAACATGAACGGTATGGGTAAGTTGCTTATCGATGCAATTAATGCTCGTGACCTGCCGTTGATTCAAGGTAGCGTCATGTATGTGGCAATTATCTGCGTTGTGATTTATTTACTTGTTGATATTTTGTACGCAGTGGTTGATCCACGCATTCGTCTTGGAGAGGAGGCATCAGAGTAATGGCTTTGTTTACGAGCGATAAAAATAGCGAGAA
>CALIAD010000160.1 GCA_938041635.1 uncultured Atopobium sp. | reverse complement strand
GGAGAGGAGGCATCAGAGTAATGGCTTTGTTTACGAGCGATAAAAATAGCGAGAAAGTCCAAAAGACTGAAGCTGTACTTGAGGATGCCGCCAAGGCTCAAGAAGCGGAGCAGACTGCCACGGGAAAGGTCCGTGCGCAGAGCTATTGGCAGGTCAGCTGGAACATCTTTAAGAAAAATAAACTGGGCATGATTTGCTTGGGCATTGTTTTGGCTCTGGTAATTATTGCAATTCTTGCTCCTGTTCTTGCTCCCTATGGCTACAAGGATCAAAACCTTTCAATTCAGAATCAGAATCCAACATTTGCGCACCTACTTGGCACCGATGAGTACGGCCGAGATATTCTTTCTCGTATTATTTACGGCTGCCAGATTTCTCTCTCTGTTGGTATCATTTCGCAGGCAATTGCCCTGTTTATCGGCTTTGTTGCAGGCGTTGCAGCAGGATATTATGGTCGCTGGGTTGATGCAGTTGTGTCTTTTATCATCCAGGTCTTCTCCAGCTTCCCATTCTTGCTCTTTGCAATTTTGATTATGTTTGTTATGGGCCCAGGCCTCATTAACCTCTACATTGCATTGGGTCTTTTGATGTGGACTACCACCGCAAGGCTGATTCGAGGCGATGTCATGCGCCTCAAGAATTCTGAATACATCCAGTCTTGTATTCTGTCTGGTGGTAATAGCTTCCGTATCATCATGAAACATCTTTTACCTAACTGTATGTCAACGCTGATTGTTGTTTCTACCTTGGGCATTCCAAGTGCAATTCTTTCTGAGGCAACACTTTCGTTCTTGGGATTGGGTGTTCAGCCACCTGAGGCAAGTTGGGGCCAAATGATTGCAGCTTCTCAGCCATACCTTGCATCACAGCCTCTCTACAGTATTGCCCCAGGTATTGTCATCATCATTACGGTTATGTCCTTTAACTTGCTTGGCGACGCGCTGCGCGACGCTCTTGATCCAAAGATGCGTTCTTAGAAAGGAGGTTACGTTTATGGCAGAAAATACAGATGCTCTTGCACAAGAGAGTGATCAGGCAGTGGAGACCACAGACACGTCATTTGAGCACGTCATTGAGGGTCCTAACGGTCAGTCTGTGCAATTTTGCAGCCTTGAGGAGCGCAAACTTGCGCAAGAAACCGCACAAAAGGAGCGAGAAGAGCAGTGCAAGAAAAACGTTCTTCTCGACGTCAATCATCTTGATGTCACGTTATTTACTGAAGATGGCGCACTTCCTGCAGTAAGTGACCTCTCGTTTATCATGCGAAAAGGCGAGACTCTTGCGGTAGTAGGAGAGTCTGGCTGCGGTAAGTCCATGACGGCTTTGTCGGTTATGGGACTACTTCCCACACCTCCTGCACAAATTACCGGCGGAGAAATTATTTTTGAGGGAACTGATTTAACTCAGCTTCCTCGTGGTGGCATGCGTGACTTCCGTGGTAATCGCATTGGCATGATTTTCCAGGAGCCTATGACCTCCTTGAACCCTGTAATGAAATCTGGTCTTCAGATTCGTGAGGGCATCCTTGTTCATAATCCCAACATGAGCAAACAGGAGGCAGATCAGAAGGCTCTTGATATGATCAAACTGGTGGGTATTCCTGCACCAGAGAAGGTCTTCTCGTCATATCCTCATGAGCTTTCTGGTGGTATGCGCCAGCGTGTCATGATCGCTATGGCACTTGCGTGCCAGCCTTCGCTGCTTATCTGCGACGAGCCAACAACTGCTTTGGATGTAACGGTTCAGGCACAGATTCTGCAGATCATTGACCGCATGAAGCAAGACCTGGGTACCGCCGTCATGCTGATTACGCACGACATGGGCGTTGTTTCCGAGATGGCTGACTGGGTTCTTGTCATGTACGCTGGCCATCGTGTTGAGTATGCGCAGTCTGCAGAGCTCTTTACTAACCCTCTGCACCCCTATGCTCAGGGCCTGATCGCGTCCATCCCATCGTTTGACGAGCGCACCAAGGAACTCTATGCAATTCCTGGTAGCGTTCCTATGCTTTCGCACATGCCTTCTGGTTGCCCATTCCATCCACGTTGTCCGTTTGCTAAGGACATTTGTAAGAAACGTCGTCCTAGCTTGACTGCTGTTGGTGAAGACAATTGCCATACTGTCAGCTGTTGGAAATACACTGATGAGTGGGGTGAGTAGTCATGGCAGAAGGGAAGAACACAGAGGTTAAGGACCTTTCTGGCGAGAAAACCATCTTGTCCGTAAAGAACTTGGTTAAGCGATTCCCCATCAAAAACGGTGTATTTGGTCGTTCTAACGCTTCCGTTCATGCTGTTGAGGACGTTTCGTTTGAGCTCAGGCGCAAAGAGACCTTGGCCATCGTTGGTGAGTCTGGCTGCGGAAAGTCTACTACTGGTAAGTGCGTACTGCGCCTTACCGAGCCAACCTCTGGTACGGTTGAGCTTGATGGAGAGGACTTTACCTCACTTAAGGGAGAAGATCTTAAGCGTGCTCGTCAGAAGATGAAGCTTATCTTCCAGGACCCTTACAGCTCACTGAACCCTCGTATGACCGTTATGGATATCATTGGCGAGCCAATTGATATTGCAGGCACCTATAAGACAAAAGCAGAGCGCGACGCTCGCATTGAAGAGGTTATGGAGGAAGTTGGCCTTAACCTTGAGTTTAAGTATCGCTATCCTCACGAGTTCTCGGGCGGTCAGCGCCAGCGTATTGGTATTGCTCGCGCTATTGTGCTTGAGCCAGAAATTGTTGTCTGCGACGAGCCTGTTTCTGCTTTGGACGTTTCTGTTCAGGCCAAGGTAATCAACTTGCTTGAAGAGCTTCAGAAGGACCACGGTCTGGCCTATATCTTTATCAGCCATGACCTTTCCGTTGTTCGCCACATTGCTGATACTGTTATGGTCATGTATCTGGGTCACCAGATGGAGTTTGCCACCAAAGACGCCCTCTTTGAGCGTCCTCTGCACCCTTATACTCAGGCACTTCTTGACGTTATTCCTCGTATTCGCCACGAGCGTATCCAGGAAAAGCGCATTCTTCAAGGTGACGTTCCAAGTCCTGCTAATCCACCTTCAGGTTGCGTATTCCACACGCGCTGCCCTAAGGCAATGAAGGTTTGCTCCGAGCGCATTCCTGAGCGCATCGAGGCTGAGCCAGGTCACTTCTGCGCTTGCCACCTGTATAACACGTCACTCTCTGATGCCGACCGTACGCCTCAGGTTGCACACGCTATTGAGGCGGCTCAGAAGGCCGTAGAAGAAGCGCGCCTTGAGGAGAAGATTTCCGAGTAGCGCATCTTATTGTCGTGTCTTAAAACGGCATACAAACACAAAAATGGCGAGAAGACCAATTGATCTTCTCGCCCTTGTTTTGTATGAAGGAAACGCTTACTTCTTCTTAACCTTATCAAAGTGAGGGTTAACCAAAACGCTGAGGCCGGTAAACTCTGGCTTCAAGACGTAAGGCATCTGTGGCCAGTCGATAGGCAGGCAAGCGTAGTCTGTGTGAGTCATAAGACTGTCTGCCTGGCGGGTAAGCTCCAGGACCTTATCGTTGTCGTTAACGGTTGAACGAGCCTGGTCAACCAGGTTGTCAAACTCGGTGCTGTTGTAGAAGGAAGACTTCTTTGCGGCGCGGTCAGAGCGGAAGTAGGAGCCCATGTGCTCAACACCCTGGAAGGAGAGGGTAGACCAGGTAACAAGAGTGACTTCAAGGTCACCGTTAGTACGTGCGTCGCTCCAAACACCAGAGTCAATAACGCTTACGTTACAGGTAACGCCAATCTTGGACCAAGCATCCTGAAGGGCAACCATGAGGTTCTGATCCTGGCTTCTGACCTGTGCGTTAAGAGTGAGGTTAGAAACACCAGCCTGTGCAAGAAGCTGCTTTGCTTTGTCTACGTTGTACTCAAACTCTGGAGCGGACTCGTTGTAGCCGGTCTCAGAAGATGGAATAAACGACTTAGCAGGCTTGGCAACACCAGAAAGAATGGTGCTACAAATGGTGTCTCTATCAATAGCCATAGAGAGAGCCTGTCGAACACGAACATCCTTGAGGTTCTCGCTCTTGAGGTTCAAGTTTACAAACTGCGTGGAAGCTGGGGTGTAGTAAACAATCTCTTTGGAAATAGACTCATCATTTTGGTACTGCTGAATAAGAGACTGAGAAATAAAGACCAGGTCAACATCGTTGTTCTTGTAATTAAGAATACGGGTGTTGGCGTCATCAATGTAGACAAATCTAAGCTCATCCAAGCCAGGTTTGCCCTCATGGTAGTCAGCAAATCCCTCAAGAACAACTTCTGTAGTGCTGTCGTTTGAAACAAGCTTATAAGCGCCAGTACCAATGAAGTTGGTCTCAGTACCCCATGCCTCACCGGCTTCTTTGCAAGCCTTCTCTGGGTAGATAACAGCGTAGAACTGAGCCATAATTGCATTAAAGGTTGAATAAGGCTGAGTCAGTTTGATGTCAAAGTGACGGTCATCCTTAATAACAACTCCGGAAAGCTCTTCTGTTGTGCCGGCAATAATATCTTTAGCGCCCTCAATGTACGCATACGAGTCAATTGAGGTTGCCTTGGTAGCAGGCAAGAACATACGTGTTAGGGTGTATTTAACGTCAGAGGACTTAAGGGTTTCTCCATTGTGGAATTTGATGCCATCCTTAAGCTCATATGAGTAGGTAAGGCCATCTTCAGAGACGGTAGGAAGGCCGGTTACCAGGTTTGGCTCAATTTCTTTTGTGTCTGGGTTAAGCACCAGCAAAGATTCTGCAACTGCCTCAGATACGCCAACAGAGCCAGAGGTCTTCTGAGTATCAAAGGTTACCTTTGGGTTATTTACACCAAAGCGCAAAACTTTTTTATCACTGTCTCCGCCAGCTGAACCGCCACAAGCAGAAAGTAGTGAAGCAGAACCGGCAGCAACGGCAGCCGCCAAAGATCCACGTAAGAATGTTTTACGGGAAAGATTAGTAAAAACGTGCTCTTTCATAGGGCGCCTTCCGTTTGCATCTTCAAAATATGAAGCTTAAATGTAAAGAACTGGCTTCTTAATACCCAAATTAATTGTACGCAATACAGAAAAATGTTTCATTAATGAAAAAACATTGTGGAGGAGGGCTTGCTAGAGTGGCACGAAAAGCGTAAAAGCGATAAAGTCAAAGACTCAATAAGGGTTAACCTTTACTGTTATGTTGTTTGAAGAGCTGAGTGTTAAGAGGATTTTGTGGTTATTCCAGATATTGTCAAAGATGCATTTAGTGATGTTCCCAAGCTTCCTGCTTCTGAGCGTCCTCTTATCTGTGTGACTCCTCGCTGGATGCCTGAAGAGAACTTTTCTGATTCTGCTTCTGTATCACAAATTCAGTTTGATGCCATTCTTGCAGCTGGCGGCATTCCAATCATGATGCCTCTAACAGAAGATCCAGATGTTATTGGTCAGTTTGTTGAGATGTGTGACGGCTTCTGCCTCACTGGTGGTCATGATGTTGACCCTCGCAATTGGGGAGAAGAACCACGCGACCTCAATCGTTTGTGTCCTATACGAGATGCGCTTGAGTTTGAGTTGGTAAAGCAAGTACTTGCTGCAGATAAACCTTTACTTGCTATTTGCCGTGGCCTTCAGCTTTTAAACGTTGTGCTAGGCGGTACGCTTGTACAAGATTTGCATACCCTTGAACCAACAGAAAATCATGCATTCTGGACTCATTCGGCAAATTTGTACCATCCAGCTCATGCTGTTCATGTTCAAAAAGATTCTTTGCTGTACAACGCTCTGGGCAAGGTAGAAGACATTCAGGCAAATTCATATCACGACGAGGCACTCCGAAAGGTGTCTTCTGAACTTACGGTAGTTGCCTATGCGTCAGACGGCATTATTGAAGGAGCCGAGGTCAAGGGCAAGACGTTTGCTCTAGGTG
>CALIAD010000159.1 GCA_938041635.1 uncultured Atopobium sp. | reverse complement strand
GAAACGCCAAGCTGTTGTGCAAGCTCTTCTTGTGACCAACCATTACGCTTTCTGAGGCTCATGATTTTCTCGCTCAGTAACATGGTTGTTCCTTTCTGTTGGTGATGTGGTGTGATTCACATGTGATGACTATTACTTTAGAAATTCCCCTGATTGCACACCACCAAGTTGAGTTGGAAATTTGTCAACTCTCGGTTGCGTAATAGTTTACCTGCAGAAATGTTATCAAACTTTTAAAAAATAGTTTAAAAAAACTTATAAATTAATTATGCGTTTACGGAATATGTCGGCTTGCAATTACATTTGTTTGATATTCGTATGGTATTATTTGCAAAGAAGATTGTGAAAAATAATCTATATCAGAAAGGAATGCGCTAAAAATTCTTGTGTATCTGATCATCCGTCTGGTGCATAAAAATTTGCGCAAAAGCCACATGAAGAACTTAAAGGTCTGCATCGCTTCGTCTGCTCTTGTAGCCGCGCTGGCACTTGCTCCAGCATCTGCGCTGGCAGAGGGCACAACGCCTGCTCCTACAAGCACCACCGGTGCTACTGCTACTACTGGCGTAACTCCTATTCCTGCACCAACTAGAGAGGAGCTCATGGACCCAGCGCATAATCCATATGCTCCTGAGGATGCATACTTCCTGCCTGATATCACTAACCCAATCCCAGAGGGGTTTATGGTAGCTAATGCTGACGGTGTAGTCATTGTCGATAACGGCGATGGCACTGTTACCGTTAAGGGCCACTGGGTTACAGCAACGGAGTTCGATGAGCGTATTGATGTTGTGTTTGTTCGTATTCCTGACCCCGATCCAACTCCAACTCCAACTCCAACTCCTGATCCTGATCCAGCTCCTACGCCAGATCCAGACCCAACTCCAGCTCCAACCCCTGATCCAGAGCCAGCGCCTGCTCCAACGCCTGCACCAGCGCCAGAGAAGAAGTCTATGCTTCCTGCAACTGGTATCGCAGATGTTGTAGTTCCAGCTTCTGTTCTTGCAGTAGGCGGCCTTGGTTTTGTTGCTGCTTCTCGTAAGGTTCGCAAGTAAAAAGAACCCGCGGCTTTGCTGCGCGTAGCACGTATATCGCATCACTAAAGCGCCTGACCCCAGGCGCTTTTTTGCGGAAACAGGGCGGGCGGCCAGGCGGAAATTGGGTACACTCTGAATAACAAAGTTCGGAGGTTGTTATGGAAGACCAGCAGCAGAAATTCTCGCAGATAGATGGCGTGGAACAGACACCCGCGCACCCATCTTCAACTGCGCTTGTGCTAGAGGGTGGCAGCTATCGAGGCATTTTTACTGCTGGAATTCTTGATGTGCTTCGCGAGAAGGGCGTCACTAACTTTGAGAGCGTGTGGGGAGTTTCCGCGGGAGCTATCAATGCCGCAAGCTTCAGGTCCAAGCAGATGGGTCGTGCCATGCGCATTATGCTGGCATTTAGGGATGACTACCGTTTTCTCTCGTTTCGCTCGCTGCTTACAACCGGTGACATTGCGGGAGCTGATTTCATGTTTGACCAGATCCAAAACCGCTTGGATCCTTGCGATAACGAGGCGTTCAATCAAAATCCCATGCAGATGTACGTGGTGGCGTCCGATGTTACATTTGGTACGCCGGCGTATCTGCACGTAAAAAAGTTCCCGGAAGACGTGACCATGGTCCGAGCGTCCGCGTCGATGCCAACAGTTTCTCGTATGGTTGAGCTGGATGGACATCGTTATTTGGACGGCGGAACTACCGATTCAATTCCGTTTGCGGCCGCGCTTGGTCTGCCCGACGGTAAAGCGGAACACGCGGTTGACATTCCCGACCACAAGCCGGCAAAGAAAGCGCTGGTCATTATTACGCAGGATAGGGATTTCGTAAAAACCGACGTCAACGAGCAGATCGCTATCCGCTCGCAACTCTACTCCGCGTATCCATACTTTGAAGCCGCATTGGCTTCTCGCGCCGAACGCTACATGGATCAGCGCAAACAGCTCTTTGAACTGGAAGAAGAGGGTAGAGTGTTGGTACTTCTACCTCTTGAGCCAGTTGAAGTTAAAGTTAACGAGAAGTCCGGTGAAGCCCTATTGTCTCTGTACCTGGCAGGTCGCAAAGTCGCACTTGAGCGCCTCGAAGAGATTAAAAGTTTTATTGAGTAGAATGAGGGCGGCAAGCACTCGCGTGGCCTGCGGTGGAGTTTGCGTGAACTGCGTCGAAGTGCGCCTGATTTTCTCGTCATGTCTGAACGATTCGCCGGAAAAGCACACCATATCTGAGCTATTTGCCGAGTTTTCTCGCCATGTCTGAGCAAATTTATTCAGACATGATGCAGCTTTCAGGCTCAAAAATTCAGGGCCAGACAGTCTATCTTTCACGCGCCTGATTTCTGCAAAGAATCTGTAATTTTTGCCTAAAAGTGTAAAAGAAACTGTGGATTTGCCTGATTTTGTTAAAGAATCTGTACCTCAAATACAGATTCTTTGC
>CALIAD010000158.1 GCA_938041635.1 uncultured Atopobium sp. | reverse complement strand
TGGACATTCTGGTTTCATCAAACCTTGAACGACTCCTCTATCTTGCGTCCGGCAAGGATACTGAGCTTGTCAGCTATCTGATGAACCAGCTGGTAACCGAGGGTATCTACACGGTACCTGCTCAGGTGATGGACACCATCCGCGAAACCTTTGATGCTGGCTTTGCCACCGACGCTCAGACGCGTGAGACTATCCGTTCTACCTGGGAGAATTGTCGTGTGCTGATTGACCCTCACACAGCCGTCGCAAAGCACGTGCTTGACAGGGTTTCTCGCCAGGCGGGTAATGTGCGCGTTTGTCTGTCTACTGCTAGCCCGTATAAGTTCTCGTCCGACGTGCTTGCCGCGCTGGGCCACTCGACCGCTGGCCTGGATGACTTTGCATGCATGCATACGCTCGCCGAAATCACGGGCACTAATCCGCCAATCCAGCTTTCATCGCTGAATGATAACGTTATCATTCATACTGACGTTCGCGAGAAGGAACAGCTTGCTTCGTACGTTTCTGAAGCATGCGGGCGTATTTTTGCTTGTTAGACTCTGAGAAAGCAGGTTCTACATGCTCGACAACACCATCTTGACCGTTTCTGTACCTGCTACCTCTGCAAACATTGGCGTCGGCTACGATACGCTGGGTCTTGCGTTTAACCTGCGCGCAAAAATTACGTTTAGGGAATCTCCTACGCTCATCATTGACGGCTGTCCCGAGCAGTTCAGAAACGATAACAACCTTGTATGGACATCTTATGTTCGAGCCTGCGAAAAACTGGGCGAAGAGCCTACTCCTAAGCACATCACTATCGACTCGCCTATTCCGCTTTCTGGTGGACTTGGCTCAAGTTCTACCTGCGTAATTGCTGGTATTGCAGCCGCGATGACCGAGTCTCATGGTGGCTGGGATCCTGAGCGTGCCCTCGACTTTGCTTGCCACTTTGAGGGCCATCCCGATAACGTTGCTCCTGCAATTTACGGTGGCCTGACCTCGTCATTTGTTGAGGGCGGTCATACCGTTTGTACTCGAAGGCTCGTAGCGCGCGGTCTCTCTTTTGTTGCAATTGCGCCCCCGTACTCTATCAATACTGAGGAAGCGCGCAAGGTGGTTCCGCAGAAAGTCTCCCTTGAAACGGCCGTTTACCAGATGGGACGCACCGTTGCTGTCACTCACGCACTTGAAACAGGAAACGGCGGACTGTTGGCAGCAGCTTGCAACGATAAGATCCACGAACCGTATCGCAAGGAGCTCATCCCCGATTACGAGGAGCTTAAGCAGGTAGCAAAGCTCGCTCGTGCTTGCGCCTTTGTTATCTCGGGCTCAGGTGCCACCATGGTTGCCATCTGCGACTCCCCTGTTACAGCTCGCGCTGTTGCCGAGAATGCAAAGCAGGTCAGAGGCGATCTTTGGATTCAAATTCTTGAGCCAGCACTTCTGGGTACCGTCCTTACCTTGGACGACGGTCAGCAACACCACAACACTTTCGACGAGATTTAACACCAGCGTTTGGGAGCGCCACACGGCAGCGCGGGTTTCACGCCAGGAGCGCCAAAGGCACGTTCTTCTCACTAAGGACGACTTTGCAACATTGCGCGCCTAAAAAGTGCAAAGAATCTGTATTTGAGACACAGATTCTTTGCAGAAATCAGGCAAATCCACAGTTTCTTTTACATTTTTAGGCTTGAATTGTCAAAGCAAGTGCAACGTTTGGTGATGGTAGACTTCCCAAGGGCACTTCCAACCCAGACGCTTACGTGGCCTTAAATTGAGTTCATTATATACTGCCT
>CALIAD010000157.1 GCA_938041635.1 uncultured Atopobium sp. | reverse complement strand
TGTCGATTCTTCGGCAGAACCTACCAAAGCTGCTCTATTTTGTGGGCGAGGCCTAAAATCCAACGCTAACACGCTGCAGAATCATAATCACCCGCATAGCGGGTGATTATGTGTTTCGCGCGTTACACGCGCTCAACAGGCTAAAGCCTCGAACAAAAAGACCCAAGTTTTTTGACCTTGGGTCTTATAAATGCTTTAACTAATTTACTTAACTACTTACTTAAGTACTTCTTAATTTCTTGCTTAAAAACAATGAAACGAGTAAGAAACGTAGCAGCTACAGGAATGATCAATAGTGGCGCAACTACAAGAATACCTGCTACAGCCACTCCCTGGGCTGTAACTCTTCTACCAGGTCTTGATAGTATGCTGTTTAAAATATCAGTCATAGTGAATACAAATGAGCCATCGGTAAGCACATACGCAAGTATCAACTCAAGCGAAAAGAGAATAACAAAGACAAGTGCCATAGTATTTCCGTTCTTTTTGCAAATAGCGAGTCTCTGGTCAAATGAAAGATCATCTGCCTCGGGAACTTTGTCAAACCATTTAACTGCACGTTCTTCTGGCGTCATTACGAGTTCTCAATCTCATTAAGCTCTGCATCAACTAATGTTGCTCCAAGGGTGTACTTGAAGTGCGAAAGAGCAAACTGATGGTTCTCAGGCGTTAGCGACGCAACCGCTGGCTCAACAACCTCAATGTGATAACCCAGGTTGTAAGCGTCCACTGCCGTGTGTAACACGCAGATGTCGGTAAGAACACCAGTTAGGATAACCGTGTTAATGCCGCGCTCCCTCAGACGAATATCAAGATCAGTTCCCGAGAAGGACGAGTAGTGACGCTTGTCCATCCAGAACACATGGCTGTCATCTTTGTGCTGCTGATAGAAATCATTTAGAGGACCAAACAGGTCTCTACCACTTGTGCCAATAATATTGTGAGGTGGGAAAAGCTTAGTCTCTGGATGGAAGTTATCCTCTGGATCGTGAGCATCAATAGCAAAGAAAATATAATCACCACGATCAAAAGCGCACTTTGTAGCCTCATAAATTGCGTCTGAAATAGCCTGAGCTGGCGCACCTGCTGTCAGCTTTCCGTCATCTGCTACAAAATCATAGGTGTAATCAATCGAAATCAAAGCCTTCTGCATGATTAATCACGCTTCTTTCTTAAACTCTAAAGAGCGGTCAGTAAAAGAATAGACGCCACCCATTGTACAGGTGACGTCTCTGTATTCCACGTTCAACACGTAAATGTTTTATGTGTACGTACTTGTCTCATTATCAACGGCACACTTACTTCTTCTGAGAGATTATCAGGTCAACGTTTTCTGTCTTAGTGTCTTCCATACTCTTACCGCCTTTGATGTGGTAGTACTCAACAACTGCGTCTACCTCGGTCTGATCAGCAAGAGGCTTTTTCTGATTTGCACTATTAACTACAAATGCAAAGACCCTCTCGCCACGCTCAAGATAGTTAGAGTCGTTAGCCCATACGGAATTCTCAGAATTATCTAACTTAAAGGTGCAATTTACCCAGTTTTCAGACCTATTGATAATCTCAAAGACGTAGCCTTCAGAGTAACCATCTGGGGATTTAGCAATACCAACATACCTGACATAGAGATCGTCATTATCGATAAGAACCTTGTCCACCTCGGTCTTCAGCTTAAAGCGCATCTTGTATTCGCCCTTAGTAGAAGAGAAGTTATATGCAATGGTACCCTTGTCTGCCATTGCATCAAAAGGCTTGTACTTAAAGCTGGAATAATCACCAGATGTTTTAGTGACTTGCTTCAATACTGCCTTGGAACCATCAGAACCCTCAATGGTCATCTGGCCTGAGGAATCAACAGTTGCCGTGTAACTTCCAGCATTACCTGCAAGGGTGATAGTGAGCTTTCCGTCGGCATCAACAGACCAGGTAAAGGGCTTCTGAGCGCCAAAACGGATGAAATTGCCCGTGCCGTCATCAGCAAAGTCATAACCATAAATTGACTTCATGGATTCTACTGCCGTTGGGTAAACACTCTCGGGGATATCTCCCTGGCTAGGATCACTAATAGACTTTGCTTCCCAAACGCCCACAAACGGAGCGCGCGCCGCCTTCTTCTCTTCTGCTTCCTTTTGAGCAGCAATCTCTTCAGGAGATGGTCCGCCGATATTAGGAGTGCAAGCCGTAAACACAATGCTGGTAGAAAGCACAAGTGTAAGTACAAGCATAAAAAGTAGTCTACGCTGTTTCAAGAAAGTCCCTCCAACACCAAAGCTCTCTAGATTGACAATGTCCTTTATTGGCGACACTTTTTTGACAAAGTTCATTATGCTCAATCTAGGTATCGTCTGAGTGCATTACTTATTCTGTGAAATCGTCAAATCAAACTGCTCGGTCTTCTCGTCTTCAAGACTGCTTCCATCTGCAACATGGGAATACTTAAAAGTTCCCTGAGATTCAGAAAGCTTAGCCAGAGGTACATCTGCTTTGGAGCTATCAACTACAAACTCATAGAATCTCTCACCAGGCTCAAGAACATTAAGAGCTGTTCCAAACACAGTGGAATCCGAATTATCCACCCTAAAGTCATATGAGGCCGTCTTATCGGACTTGTTGATTACCTCAAAAACATAACCTTCGGTTTGACCGCTTGGTGTTGTGGCGATTCCAACATATCTGACGTACATGTCGTCATTATCAACAACAACCCTGTTGACATCGGTAACTACCTTAAAATTCATATAAAAGTCATCATGGGAGGAATAATTTCCTCCAATAGTTCCCTTACCCGTAAGCGCATCAAATGGAGCATATTTAAGAGAAGAGTAATCACCTGAGGTTTTAGTTACTTGGGTAAGCACTGCCTTGGAACCGTCAGAGCCCTCAATGGTCATCTGGCCTGAGGAATCAACGGTTGCTGTATAGCTTCCGGCGTTGCCAGCAAGGGTGATGGTAATCTTGCCATCGGCATCAGCGGTCCAGGTAAAGGGCTTCTGAGCACCGAAACGGACGAATAGTCCAGTGCCGTCATCGGAAAAGTCATAGCCGTAAATGGCCTGGAATGTGTCTCTTGCTGTTGGATAGACACTCTCGGGAATCTCGCCCTTCTTTGGATCACTAATAGACTTTGCTTCCCAAACGCCCACAAACGGAGCAAGAGCAGCCTTCTTCTCTTCTGCTTCCTTCTGAGCTGCAATTTCTTCAGCCGAAGGCCCACCAATGTTAGGAGTGCAAGCTGTAAACATAACACCAGCAGAGAGCGCCAAGACAAGCGCAAGAACTGGCAGCAATTTATGTTTTTTCATCAAGTATCCTTTCAGTGATAGTGAGCACGCTGAAGATATGCGTTCTTTTGCTACTCAGACTTAGGAGGGATATTTAGGTCAAGCTCTAATCTCTGCCTTTGCTGAGTAACTACGCTAGTTGTTGGGTCATTGTAAATAGTATCAACCGTAGCTTTTGGATTAGAAAGTGCCACAAGAGATCCTGGTGTCTGCGAGACATTAGGAACGAACAAATAGAACTTCTCACCAGGTTGTAAGGAGGCTTGACCAAAGGCTTTCAGAGGACCATGTAGATCTCCAAGAGAGAACTCTCCGTAAAATGACTCAGGACACTTGTTGATAATCTCAAATACGTAACCTTCTTGAGAGCTTCCTGGTACCTGAGCGATAGCATACAGATTCATATACAGCTTATCTGTATCGATAAGAACTTTATTGACCTCTCGAGTTATTTCAAAATTTTTGAACTTGAGATCGTCATACCTAATCATGGTTGGTACGGTACCTTTATTGGTAAGTTGATCAAATGGCTGATAGGTAGCACTTGAATAGTCTCCAGCAGTAGTTGAAATCTGCTTAAGCTCGGCGTCAGTCTCATCGTAGCCAGTACCCTTGAGCCTTAACCTGCCAGTCTCAGCGTCAATCTCTCCGGTAAAGGAGCCCGCAGTTCCCTCAAGGGTAACTGTAATCTTTCCTTCTGCATCAACAGTCCAGGTAAAAGGCTTCATTATGCCAAAGCGAGTAAACAAGCCAGTTCCATCCTCAGCAAAGCTGAAAGCATAAATTGCATGGAACTGTTCTTTATAATCGTCGTAGGCTGCTCCCTCCCTCAGGTTTCCTAGTCCGGGTTCAAAGATGTCATAAGCTTCCCAAACACCTACGATCTGACCAGCAGACTTTTTGTTTCCTGCGGGACTGTTATCCCCTGATGAGCATGCACTAAGCACTGCACTTACGGAAAGCACCAGTGCGAGCAGACATCCTAACAGCATTTGACGCTTTTTCATTAAACTTCCTTCCATACGTGCAGCGATATAAAACTAACTCTTAACTGTTACTTGCTCTGCCCAGTAGGCAAATCAAATGTCACGGTTTTCTCGTCATTATGAAGGGCGCCATTGCTAGAGTGGTCATACTCAAGAGTGCCTTTTACATCCGTGACTTCAGAAAGTGACTTATCTCTACGTTGGTTATTAAGAACATATTCATAGACTCTCTCACCTGGCTCTAACACGTTAAATCCATAAGCCCAATAGCCATCGGTTGGATCTTGAATAGTAAATTGATAGCCGGTTGTATAAGGAGTTCTATTAATAACCTCAAAGACATAGCCTTCAAAACCCTTAAGGTCTTTAAGGGAAGCGATGCCAATAAGCCTTACATAGAGCTCATCGGTATCAACAATGACCTGATCAAGCTCAGTGGTGATAGTAAAGCGTAGTTTAGTTTCATGCGATGACTTGTTTTTAGAAATGTTGCCCGTTCCTGTTAATGGATTAAAGGGCTCATACCTAATATGAGAATAATCACCTGAGGTCTTGCTTACCTGAGTAAGGATAGCTTTAGAACCATCAGAGCCCTCAACGGTCATCTGACCTGAGGAATCAACGCTTGCTGTATAGCTTCCAGCATTGCCTGCAAGGGTGATAGTAAGCTTTCCATCGGCATCAACAGACCAGGTAAAGGGCTTCTGAGCGCCGAAGCGAACAAACAAACCAGTGCCATCATCAGAGAAGTCATAGCCATAAATTGCTAGATAAACATCTCTAACATCTTTGTACATGTCTTCAGTGACTGTGCCCTTATTTTCATCTTCGATTGACTTGGCTTCCCAAATGCCTACATAAGGAGCAAGAGCAGCTTTCTTCTCTTCTGCTTCCTTCTGAGCGGCAATCTCTTCAGGTGATGGTAAACCAAAAATATTAGGGTTACACGCAGTAAATACAACACCTGATGAAAGCGCAAGGACCAGTGCACAAGTCAGTGCTAGTCGACGTCTTTTCATTAAGCATCCTTTCAGTGGGAGCAGTGCCAAATTAAAAAATTTAAGCCTCTACTATCCAATATGTTACAATAAATCTCTCAAATAGGATAATTTTTTTATATCCTGAACGGTTCTACCAGTTAAAAGGAGGACGCTTTATGTCACTTCCAACTCCACCAGAAGCACCACAAAAACTCGCTCAAAAACAAGAAACTCCAAGCAACGTTTATCTTTACGATAAAAACGATACTTCTCCTATTCCTCTTACTTACGATGTAATTGATTTTGGTAAACCTCAGGGAGCTGCTAGCCCTCTTGTTGGTTGGGCAGCCGGTGTGTTTTTTGCTGTTGGCGGCCTCTGGAATTTCTTTAATTTAAATGGTGAGGGCACCATTTTTGCAGGAATTCTTTTGTGCGCCATTGGTGGCCTACTTATTGCAGCTGGTTTCTTTATGAATGGCTATAGCATTATTGCTAATGCAAACGGATTTAGGTCTGGAACAGCCAATAGCGGAGAAGTTACCGAGTGGCCTGTTGCTCGTGGTTACTTTACTGTTAAGGTCCGCCTTGGTACAAACAAGACCGCTCGTATGGCTATGAACAGCGCAACTCTAACTATTACTAGGCCAGATAACCTTCCTCTTTCTGTTCAGCAGGTTACTTTCACTGGTTCTAACACTGCTGAACTTAAGCAGCGCTGTGAAGTACAGGCTGACCGCATCTGGAACTGGGCTGTTGCAAAGGGATATATCTTTTAGAGTGTCTTAAATGCTCGACTAACCGCGAGCCACAAATCAAAAGATACCTTAAAAAAGAAACACCTCTAGAAAATCTTATTTCTAGAGGCGTATTTGTTACTTATTAGCTCTTGCAGTTTATTACTTCATTTTCTTACGGAGACCAAGTGCAACAAGAGTAGTGCCAGCTGCTGCGATAACACCTGCTACAGAGCTTGCGTCACCTGTATTAGGCAGAGCGCTCTTCTCGCGCCTTGGTGCAGGAGTTTGGGTTGCATCAGAGGCAGGCACAACTGGAGTAGGCTCTGGTTCTGGCTGAGGCTCAGGTTCTGGCTCTGGCTCTGGTTCTGGCTGAGGCTCAGGTTCTGGCTCTGGCTCTGGTTCAGGATTTGGCGACCAAAGCGGAGCAAAAAAGTAATAGTAAGTTGTAGTGTCATCACGAAGGTCGTCGGTAACGGACCACGTGGTAATATCAGCAAAATTCACGTGGACAAATCCGTTAGCATCAACGGTGTAAGGTATTGACTGGTCAGGAGTTGCGTTATCCCTTTGATTACCGAGAAGTGTTTCTGACGAATATCCTACCAGCGTGTAACCGTCTCGCTGAATATTTCCATCAAAAGTAAAACTCTTATGATCGTCTGAAATCGTTGCAGGAATATAGGCATTTCCGTTGTATTGAGTGCCGTATGCACCGACAACAAGATTGATCCTAGTGTTCCAACCAACTACAGGGTCATAAAAACGAACGATTGTTGCACCATTGTCATCTGTTGAGGTGGTGTTGGCAGCAGCTTCAGCTGAAGTGGTTGTCTCAGTTGTCGCAGTCGTCTCAGCTGCGGCGGCTGCTTCAGTTGTAGCGGACAACTCGGTCGAGACGGTTGTCTCAGCTGTGACGGTTGCTTCAGCTGCATCGTTAGTTGCAGTTGTTGCAGTAGTTGCGGTTGCTTCTGTCACCTCAGTACCCTCTGCAAGCGCAAGAGAAGAAAGTGCTGACGAGAAAACCAATGCTCCTGCAAGAGCACCGGAAAGAATAAGGAGCTTTGTGCTGTTGTGAAAATACTTAGGCATAAGGATTTATTTCTACTAGGAGAGACTATTTACTGCTGCATTTTCCTGCGGAGACCAAGTGCAACAAGAGTAGTGCCAGCTGCTGCGAAAACACCTACTACCGAGCTTGCGTCACCTGTATTAGGCAGAACGCTTTTCTCGCGCCTTGGTGCAGGAGTTTGGGTTGCATCAGAAGCAGGCACAACTGGAGCGGGCTCTGGCTCTGGCTGAGGCTCAGGCTCAGGCTCTGGCTCTGGCTCAGGATTTGGTGCCCATAAGGTAGTTAGATGATAGCGAATCGTAATAGTGTTTGTATCAATATCGTCGGTAACACTCCAAGCAACAATATCATCAAGATTCATATGAACATTGCCACTCTCATCGATAGTATATGGTTTCGACATATCTGGTGTTGCATTGTTTATTTCCTCTTGCGAAAAATAACCTGTTGAAAAACCTACCAGTGTGTATCCCTCACGCTGAACATTGCTGCTAAAAGAAACGCTCTTAAAATCATCTGAAATAGTTGGTGGAATATAATCTTTTCCGTTATAAGTGCCGCCATCTGTTGATACTGAAATGTGGATTTCACGCATTATGCCATCGGCGCCCATATAAGATCCAACTGCCTCTGCGTCACTATCATCATCTGTTGAGGCAGCAGGAGCGGTCGACTCAGTTGTGACAGCAGACTCTGTTGTTGAAGTAACTTCAGTTGTAGTTGCTGCCTCAGTTGTAGTGGTGACCTCAGTTGTGGCGCTTGCCTCAGCTACCTCAGTACCCTCAGCAAGAGCTATCGCAGAAAGTACTGGTGAGAAAACCAGCACACTTGCCATAATGCCTGCAATTGCGAGCAGCTTTACGTTGTTGCGCAAATACTTCTTCATTTCATAAGTTACGTCTCAAAAAGTGGTGTAAGGCTATTTCCTTACTACCTTCTAGCCTACA
>CALIAD010000156.1 GCA_938041635.1 uncultured Atopobium sp. | reverse complement strand
GAAAAGCTTGGTGTACAAGTAAATATGCAGCGTGAAGAGGTCTTCACGTTTATGTATCGTCCATAAAGAGGTAGTGTTTTGTCAGAGCTTTCAACTGAAGAACTCATTGCTCAAAAGCAGTCTTGGCTCAATCAAGATGTATCAAATCTGAAAGTAGAAATCGTCTTTTCCGATATGGATGAGACATTTCTCCATACCGATAAATCTCTTGATGATAACAACATGGCAATGCTGGACCGCCTGGCTGAGTTAGGTATTCCTTTTGTGCCTTGTTCTGGACGCGCGTTTAACGTGCTGCCAAAAGAAGTTGTGAATCAGCCTGCATCTAAGTATGTGGTGTCCTGCGATGGTGCCATTATTAGAGACCTTTCTACTCAGACGATACTTCACGAGTCTACCGTTACCAAGGAGCAGGCACTTGAGTTGTATCAAAAGCTTAAGGATTATCCTGTAACTTTTGATATTTTTGCTGATGGCGGCGTTTATCAGGAGCGCTCAAGACATAATCTGATTACTCAGCTTGGTATTCCCGCAGATCATGCGGCGTTTATGCAACGCTCGCGTACTCCCTTTGACCAGAGCGTCGAGGAGTTTATTGACAGCGCAACTACTATTGAGCGACTTGGTTCCTATTGGTCTGTTGCAGAAGGCGAGAAGTACCAGGCACTTGTAGCAGATGCTGTAGCTTCGGTAAAGGGACTCAGTGGCACAGCTTCCATGAGTATGGGAATGGAAATCCTGGCCGACGGCACTTCAAAGGGTGCTGCACTTAAGTGGCTCTGCAATCATCTTGGCATTTCAACGGATAATGCTGCAGCTTTTGGTGATTCGCTTAATGACGTTGCTATGCTTTCCGCCGCAGGAATGGGTACGGCAGTTGCAAACGCTCGTCGTGAAGATTTTGAGGCTGCAGCTTATATCACTTTGACTAACGATGAGGCGGGTTTCTCGCGATTCCTTACGTGGGCACTGGGGGAGTAAGCGCTTGGCGCTGAAGGAGTAGTACTTTAGAGATTTCTTGCAATATGATGTTAAAGGAAAAGCCGGCAGATACAATCTGTCGGCTTTTGTTGTGAGAAGTAAAACTACTACGCGCTAGGCCTAGTGATTGCTGTCTTGTTGCTCCTCAAAGACATCTTCATCAGCCTCTTCTTCGTCAAGTTTAAGAGGACGGAAGCTGGCGGTATCGCCACCAACGTAGTCTGCAACGGTAGCTGCGTTTTCAACGCGCTCCTTGTGCAGCGCTTCTGCAAAGATATCTTCGTCTTCCTCAATCTCTGCAATACGCTCTTTCATAGGAGCCTCAACAAGTGGCATAGAACCCGTCTGAGCTGCGTCATCAAGCGTGATACGAGTAAGCTTCTGCCCGCGCTTAACCTTGGAGAACAGAGGAACGTACTCAAAGACAATGTTGGAGTTCTCAAGACCATACCAGCGAGCAGGAGATCCGCAGATGCGACGAATAAAGTATTTAAGCTCAAGGCAACGAGCGTCAAAACCGTTGATGTCAGTCTCTGGAGCTAGTACCTTACGTAGCAAGCAGAATCTAAAGTCACCAATCTCAGAGTGCTCTTTGTAGATAGAGTACTTGTGGTTTTGTGGCGCAAGCTGGTTGTTCTTAATCAAATCACCAACAATTTGGTAGAGGTAGGTGTTGATACGCTGGTTAACCTTGAAGCCAAGGCGCAGCGTAATCTTGAACAGGAAGTCTGTACCAAAGTCATTGACGATAAACTCACGGGTATTTGGATCGTCTGTCAGCGAGATGTTAATAAAGTAGTAGGCCTTAGCACGCTTTGGACGCTTATCCAAGATGGAATAGAGGATGTCTCGATCCAGCTTGTCAAAGGATGAATCATTAGTAAGAAAAACCAGGTTATCAGCGAGAGTTGAATAGTCCGCATCGTGGCTCAAGCTACGGAGCTGGTCAATGTATTTATCTACGGGGAGATAAACGCTCTGCGTCCTCTCAACAGCGGTACCGCGACGCCAGACAAACATGACCACAAAAATTGCGGTAGCCATAAGAACGGTAAAGTAGCCGCCGTGGAAGAACTTGGTAAGGCTTGAGAAGAAGAACATAGCCTCGATAGCACCAAAGAAAAGAATGAATGGAATGGCCGCCCATAGGCGCTTTCTGATAACAGCCAGGTAGGTGTAGAGCAAGATTGAGGTCATGAGCATGGTAACGGTAATTGCAAGACCGTACGCTGCTTCCATGTGCTCAGAGCTCTGGAAGAGAAGTACAACGCCAATGCAGCCAACCCACATGATGTTGTTTACAAGTGGAATGTAAATCTGGCCCTTTGTTGTGGAGGGGTAGTTAATCTTAATGTGAGGCATAAGATCAAGTTTAATTGCCTCAGAGACAATGGAGTAAGAGCCTGTAATCAGTGCCTGAGAGGCAATAATTGCAGCAAGAGCAGAGAGAATAACGGCAAATGGTCTAAGCTGACCAGGAAGCATTTCAAAGAAAGGATTGAGGTCTTTGATAGCGTTGAAGCTCTCGTTGGTGTGGTTAGTGATGATCCACGCGCCTTGTCCAAGGTAGTTCAGAATCAAGCAGACCTTAACAAAAGGCCAGCTTACGTAAATGTTGCTCTTGCCAACGTGACCCATGTCAGAATAAAGCGCCTCTGCACCAGTGGTACAAAGGAAGACACTACCTAAAACCATGAGACCAGCTGCATTGAGCTTGCCATCAAAGAGGAACAGAATGCCGCGGACTGGGTTAAGAGCTCGAACAACGCTAATGTCAGCAAGCATGTTCATAACACCCATGGCACCCAAGAACAAGAACCAAAGCGTCATGACAGGGCCAAAGGCCTTACCAATGGTAGAAGTACCTGCCTTCTGCAGAGCAAAGAGTGTGCAGAGAATGGCAATGGTAATCATGACAACAATGTGCTGATTATCACCAATAATGGCATGAGCTGCAGGAATAGTACGCAAACCCTCAATAGCGGTGGTTACCGTAACAGCTGGGGTCAAAATACCGTCAGCAAGAAGAGCTGCGCCACCAATCATGGCAGGAATAATCAGCCATTTGGCGCACTTTTTAACCAAACTGTAGAGCGCAAAGATTCCGCCCTCATTGTGGTTGTCTGCCTTCATTGCAACCATGACGTATTTAACGGTTGTAATGAGTGTCAGCGTCCAGATAATAAGGGACAGAGCACCCAAAACAACATCGGTGCTCATGGTAAGAAGTCCACCATTACCAGCGATAATTGCCTTCATGGTGTACATTGGAGAAGTGCCAATGTCACCGTAGACAATGCCAAGGGTAACAAGTACCATGCCAGCACTTAGAGGAATGCCAGTTGATTTCTTGGCTTTGTCCTTAGAGAAAAGCGCATGAAATGCAGCTTTACTTGTATTCATCCATTAATCCTCTCAATAGATGATTAGTACAGTTCGTCATCATATGTTAGTCCATATACCTAGTTATAACTAGACGAATGTACAAACGTACTTATTTTGTCTGCAAGCGGAAAAATTTACTCATTTTCCCGCGGTTTTCTCGAGATTTTATATGCATGATGGATCTTCTGATTTCTTGAGAAGTCCTCCGGAATAGTTTCACTTGTGATGTCTTCGATGATGACACCAGCTCGCTGGATCTTCTCGACATCTGGTTTAAAGGTACGCAGGTTGCACGAGAAAATAGCAACGCCACCGCGAGTTAGAAGGCGAGAAATGCCAATGATGAGCTCTGCATGATCTCTCTGGACATCAAACGAGCTCTGCTTCATGCGCGATGAGTTGGAGAAGGTAGGGACATCGCAGAAGATGACGTTCCAGCGGTTTTTGGTGTGCCGCATCTCGGTAATCCAAGACAGGACGTCTGCCTGGACAAACTCGTGCTCCTCTCCGTCAAAACCGTTGCGCTTCATGTTGCGCTTGGCCCACTCAAGCGAAGGTTTGGAGAGGTCAACGGTTGTGGAGTGAAGCGCGCCACCATCTGCTGCGTAGCAGGTAGCGGTACCTGTATAGGCAAAGAGGTTGAGGAAGCTCTTAGCTGCGCCGGCACTCTTCATGAGCTCACGAATTTCTGCACGTGTATCGCGGTGGTCTAGGAAGATTCCACAGTCCAGTCTGGATGCAAAGTTGACCTCAAAGAGTAGGCCGCCCTCATCGATGAGCAGCATTTCTTTTCTTGAGTTGTCTGCAGCGCTGCCCTCATCGGAATACTGAGAGCCGCCCTTTGCGCGCGTTCTTGTTCGTAGATTTACGTTTGAGCTGGGTACGCCTAGAATGCGAGGAGCCAGAGCTAGGACGTCAAGAAGGCGACGTTTTGCAAGGTCTGGGTCAATCTCTTTAGAAGCAGCATACTCGGAGATTTGCAGCCAGGTAGTTGGCTTTGTAGCGCCCTTGTAAATGTCAATGCTGACAGCGTAATCTGGGAGGTCAGCGTCGTACACTCGGTAGCACGAGACGTCGTTTTTACGAGCCCACTTAGCGCGTTGCTTGGCCACCTTAGCAAGGCGTGCAGCAAACTGATCAGACGCTGGCACCAGTACGCTTACCGGCTGGTTGTTAACCATGACAGTGGGACCTGCAGGAACCGAGGTTGACTCAGAGTTGCTTGCTAGTGCATCAGACTCACCGGTTTCGACTTCTTCAACGATTGCAGCAGGATAGGAGCGCATAGTGGCTATGGAGTTGCCCACGTAGACGGATAGTGTCTGCGAAGGCGTTGCTCTAAGTACCGTATCGGTATTTGTATCGCTGGTAAGAAGCGTGCTTGCCTGACCAGCAAAAAGTCCAAGCGTGGCGTAAGCAGAGCCTTGAAGTGTAGGCTCTTCCTTGGTCCATGAGAGGTCGGCAACAACGCCCGTGAAGTGTTCCGCATGCTTGAGGAGCTCAGATGCAGGCATGAACTGCACGTCTGCCTTGAGGCCGCCTGCACGAAGCGTATAGAGCACGGCCTCCTTAGCCTTTGGGCGAGGATCCGCTGCATAGAGCGTGACCTGGCGCTCCTGGCCCTTCTCGGCACGTTCATCTGCCTCGGCAAGCAAATCCTGCCAGGCATCGTCGTCGTGGCCGGCCCAGCCCGTCATGCCCCAGCGAGCGCGCAGGATGCCCGGAGCCACGTCCAGCGCCATGCCCGCAGCCTCCTGTGCAAGCGCGCCTGCTCCCGGGAATAGTAACGCCGGCAGTGGCGCGTCTGGCGAGAAACCCGGTGCACTCGCGGCAGTTTGCGCCTGCAGGTACAGAAGGGCAGCAGCGTAGTCCAGCCTGAGTGGCGCAAACTCACGTGCCGGCCCTCGACCGCCAGTCAGACTGCGCTTAAAGAGCGCCTCACCAGCAAGATCGATACCAACCGTGGCACGGTTGCGTGATACGCGCACGACAATAGTCACGTCAGGTGCAAGCGTGTTGACCATAGGACGGCTTCCGCGCTTTGCTGCAAGTCGGTCTACAATGGCGTCTTTTGTTCTGACAGCAATAAAGTTGGTGTTTCTGAGCTGGTCATTTGTGCCGTGAGCGCTCACTGCAATGGTGGCATGTGGACCAATATGGTCTTCCCAAGCAATGCGGGACAGGTCTTCGTAGAGAGCGTCTGAAGTGGCAGCGCCAACGCGATCAAGCACCAAAATGACGCGAGACGTAAGGCGAGACCATAAACAGACGCGGTAAGCATCGGCAAGTGAGCCGTAAAACACAACCTGTCCGCCAAGAGGACGCACCTTTTTGATGCGCAGGCCGTCTAGCTCCTGTGCAAGAAGCTTCTCAAAGCCTTTTGGACACGTTGCAAAGAACTCAAGTTCTTGAGACATCGGGACACCTTTCGCCCGTAGGAATTGAATACATACTGACGTAACATTTTCCCATGTTTTTCTCGCCAAATGGTTGGGGTGAAGAAAATACATCAAGAACCCTCGGAGCGCGCGCTCCTTTGAGCAGCCCCTCGGCAGCGCGCCCGCAGCTTGCGCCATCGTCCGCTCACCGAAGAGCGGGTAAGTTCATACATAATGTCCCAAATCATCTGTTATTTTTCGCTTAAAATATGCGTAGTACTTTTTACTAAGAAATACAGAGAGCTGTTTGAGGTTTGGGAGTCATTATGGATGCAAAAGTTATGGAAACATTTGAGTCCTGGCGTGCAAATGTCACCGAAGAAGACCTGGTAAAAGAGATCGGAGAGCTTGCAAAACCAGAAGCAGAAGATAAGCTCTACGATGCATTTTATCGCTCACTCGCTTTTGGTACCGCTGGTCTTCGTGGCACCATTGGCGTTGGCACCAACCGCATGAATGTCTACGTTGTTGCTCAGGCAACCCAGGGCCTTGCGGATTACCTCAACGCTCACTATCAAAATCCTACCGTGGCTCTTGCAAGGGATTCTCGCCTCAAGGGTGAGGATTTCCAGAAGGTTGCAGCTGGTGTTTTGGCAGCTAATGGCATCCGTGTATACGTCTACCCACGTATTGAGCCTGTTCCAACGCTCTCGTTCGCCGTCCGCTACCTTAAGACTTCCGCAGGTATCGTGCTTACTGCAAGCCACAACCCTGCGCCTTATAACGGCTATAAGGTTTACAACGATAACGGCGGCCAGATTACGGATGAGGCAGCGGCTGAGATTTCTGCAAACATCGCACGCGTCAATCCTTTTGACGTCAAGCCTATGGACTTTGAAGAAGGCCTGGAGAAGGGCTTGATCATTTGGACTCCAGAAGAGGTTCTGGACAACTTTATTGAGGCTATCAAGCGTGTTTCTATTCCAGGATTTAAGGCTGCCGACGGCTACAAGGTTGTGTACACGCCGCTCAATGGTACAGGAATGGAGTGTGTCACGCGCATCCTCAAGGAGATTGGCGTCAATGACGTTGACGTTGTTCCAGAGCAGGCAGAGCCAGACGGAAACTTCCCCACATGCTCCTATCCAAATCCAGAGTTCCGTGAGGCACTTGAGCTGGGCCTCAAGCTTGCTGACAAGGTAAAGCCAAATCTTCTGGTTGCAACTGACCCAGATGCAGACCGTATGGGTACTGCAATCCCTCATAACGGCGATTACGTGCTGCTTTCCGGTAACGAGATGGGTGTCCTGCTTATGGACTGGCTCCTTACCATGGCTGAAGAGCGTGGTGAGAAACCCCAGGATAAGGTAGCTGTTTCCACCATCGTATCTTCTGCTATGCCCGACGTCTTGGCACGTGCTCGCGGCTTTGAGATGCGCCGTGTGCTCACGGGCTTCAAGTACATCGGCGACCAAATTGACCAGCTCAAGGATGCCGGCGAGGAGGATCGCTTCCTCATGGGCTTTGAGGAGTCCTACGGCTACCTTGTTGGCACACATGCTCGCGATAAGGACGCTATTGTTGCCACCATGCTCTGCGTTGAAATGGCTTCTTGGTACGCCGCTCGCAACATGGACCTCTACGAGGCAATGGATGCCCTGTATCAGCGCTATGGCTACTACCTCAATGGCGTTGTCAACGCTGCTTACCCAGGTGCTGAGGGTGCCGCAAAGATGGCTCAGATTATGAGCAGTCTTCGTAAGAATCCACTGGAAATGGTGGGCAATTACAAGGTTGTTGGTGTAACAGACTATGCTGAGTGCGCAGAAATGCCTCGCGTCTCGGGCCTGCAAAAAGAGGCTCCTCAGACGCTGCCGGCATCCAACGTTATTGAGTACAGGCTTGAGGGAGACAACAAGGTCATCTTCCGCCCATCAGGCACCGAGCCTAAGGTCAAGGCCTATCTCTTTGCCAA
>CALIAD010000155.1 GCA_938041635.1 uncultured Atopobium sp. | reverse complement strand
AGGGAGACCCTTGAGCAGGAATTACAGGGTCTTATAGAGGTCTCGCGAGAAGGGCTACCGCTTCTTTCTGCTTCTCAGATTGAGACGTATCTTGAATGTCCCTACAAATGGTTCACGCAACGCCGCATCAAGATTTCTCAGGTAGACACTGACTTTGCTCCAATGCAGATGGGCACCTTTATCCATCTTGTTTTAGAACTAACACACGCAACACTTTTAGCAGAAGCACTTGGTTGCGATGTTGCTGAGGTTGATTCTGTAGTTGAGCCTATGCTTCTGCAAGACATTGCTGGCTCTAGAATTACATCTGACAACTTAGACCACGCAAAGCAGGTGCTAGATACCTGTTTTGCTCAGGTGTGGGATGAGCAGTTCAACAACATTAACCGAGCATCTTCAAATGAGCTTATTCCGCATAGCATTCAAGAAAGAAAACAGGTTGAGAATATTCGAGAAAATCTCAAGGATCTTCTCGAGTTTGAAGCTTCGCACTTTATTGGCTATCAGCCCAGGTTTTTTGAGCTTCGTTTTGGTAGAGAAGAAAATGTTGTTGAGTATGCAGGAGCTCAATTTACTGGCTCGATTGACCGCGTAGATGTAAACGCTCATGGTCAGGCACTTATTATTGACTATAAACACAAGGCCACAAAAGATCTGAAGGCTTATTCAGCAAAGCTAAGCCTGGATAGTGAGCTCTCAAAAGAGATCCTTCCAAGGCATGTGCAGTCTGCAATATATGCTCAGATTATGAGAAAACAGCTCACCAAGTATAAGCTTGAGCCAGTTGCTGCAATTTATCTGGGCACCAAAGAGCAAAAAGATAAGCCTTCATTTGCTCTTGCAGGCATGGCAACAGAAGCGGCAACAGAACATATTTGGAACATACATCCGGAAGATAAAAAGCTCAGGGACCAGGCAGTTATGGTTGTGTCTCAAAACTCAGCGGAGTTTGCAGACTACTTGGACGCTTGGGAGAGTTTAATTGCTCAGAAGGTCCAAGCCATGCTTTCTGGAGATGTTCGAGCCAATCCTTGCGATAAGGATGCATGTAAGTATTGTCCAGTAAAACTGTGTGACAAGAGGAGGTAAGCTACTATGGCTGACACACGTTATACGCCTGGTCAAGAGAAGACCATCAAGACGCTTGATAAGCCTCTTTTTGTTGCAGCAGGTGCAGGTTCAGGAAAAACTTTTACGCTTACGCAGAGAATTGTGTGGGCTTTAAAAGAAGGTTCGGGAGCTGACGGAAAGTCGTACTTGAGTAGTCTTGATCAGGCATTGATTATTACGTTTACCAATGCCGCAGCTACAGAAATTAAAGAGCGCGTTAGAGAAGCTCTAGAAAAAGAAGGTCTTCATAGCGCTGCGTTGCAGGTTGATGATGCGTGGATTAGTACTATCCACGGTATGTGTAGCAGAATCTTAAAGATTCATGCACTTGATTTAGGTCTTGATCCTGAGTTTGAAATCATTGACGACATGACCAGAAATCAGCTGGTCAATATATCTATTGAAGAAGTACTCAGAGAGCTTTCGCAAGATGAAAGCTATGCAGAGTTTCTCTCAACCTATGCAGGGAACAGAGATGCACTGAAGTCTCGTATTGAAACGCTGATTTCGTACGCTCAGTCATCTCCTGTAGGAATGGATGCTATTTCGTTTGTAGGGGATAGCTCTGACCTGGAAGTTCTAAAAGCGGAGCTTGAGAGTCTCTGCGGTGCACTCGAAGCGCTAAGGGCTGCAATTGCTGCCACAAAACCAGATGAAGCAGAACAGCTACAAAATGTTCAATCTGAGCTTTCAAGTAAATTGCAGCAACACTTGGTTCTCTCGCTCACTGATTTTGACCAGGCGTTTTGGGATACGTTGCAAAAAGCACTCAAGATCGGTCGTTCCTCAAAAGAAATAAAAATTGTAAAAGATGAAGCTACGTACCAGCTTAAAGTTTGCAGCTCTTTATTTGGCCTTATTCAGGACACGTTTGAGGGTCAGTGTCTGAAAGATGTTACTGAGCAGGTCTACAAGCTCTTTAAACAGAAGAAACGTGCTGTTGGCGGCCTTGATAACGATGATCTTTTGCATCTAACGGCAAAGGTATTCGAAGAGCATCCAGAGATTGCAGCTGTTTATGCGGATAAATTCAAGCTTGTAATGGTTGACGAGTTCCAAGATACAGACCAGCAACAGGTGCAGATGATTAAGAGTCTCTCAGGTAAAGATGCTCAATATCTCACCACAGTTGGTGATGCGCAGCAGTCAATCTATCGATTCCGCGGTGCTGATGTTGATGTGTTCTTTAGACGTCAAGCAGAGGTTTCAGAAGATTTGCAACCCCGTCTTGTAGATAATTTCCGCAGCCACAACGAAATTTTGCGATTTGTTGCAAAGGTTTGTAGCGCTGACGGCATGATACCTAACTTTATGGATCTGTCCGCTGGGCGAGAAGAACCCGCAACTCCGTTCATTGCCCGTTCACCTCGCGTATATTTTGAAGTTACAAAATTTGAAAAGTCAGGAAATTCTAAGCCAGGCGATGACGTTACAAGAAGCCGGCTTGTTGCGTATCAACTTGCAGACAGAATTAACACGCTTATGCAGGATGAGAATATCCAAGCAAAAGATGTTGCAATTTTGATGAAATCAGTTAAAAAGGCACAGCCCTATATTGAGGCGCTTCGTACCTTTGGAATTGAAAGCGTGGTTTCTGGAGCTTCAACGTTTGGTGAGCAGCCTGAGGTTCAGCTGATTGGCAGTCTTTTACAGGCACTCGCAAATATGTACGATTCATACGAGGGACTGTTTCCTGTACTCTCGAGTGAGATTTTTAGTCTTGATGCGTCTGACCTGCTTCTCTTGGGTACTAATTTTGGAGAAAATGGTCAGAAGATTACCAATAGAGATATTGCAGATTCAGTGGTAAATGACGCATGTAATTCACCTTTTGAGATAAGTCCAAAGCTCAAAAATGCTTTAGAGGTGTTGAGTGATGCTCGTAGCTCTCTTTCAAACAAGAGAGTTTCAGACGTCATTAAAAAGGTAGTTCTTGATGCCGGATGGATTTCTCGTCTTCAAAAGATGGGTAATGAGGGGCAGTCAAAGATTGCAAATATCTTTGCAGCTCTTGACCAAATTGATAGCTTGCAAAAGGAGCTGAGCATTGGCGTAGCTTCAGTCGCAAAAGCGTTTAGTCAATGGTGTAACACGGCTAAAGAGTCGCCAAAAGTGCTTCACTGCAGTACTCAAAACGCCGTAACTTTTATGACCATTCATGCTTCTAAGGGATTAGAATTTCCTGTTGTTGCTGTTGTAGGAGCTGTATCTGGCCCTAAGGCAGGCGCTGGCAGTGAACCATTTTTGCATGTTAGAAAAGACGATTCATATCAGATTGCATTCTCAAGCAGTTCTAAAAAACTTCATGAATTGTATGATGGCTGTCATGAGGTTCCTACAAGTATTGATGAGTGCAAGAGTCTTCTAGAGTGGAGAATGTTCCTGGAAACTCAAGAGAATGAGTTTGAAGAGCAGGAGCAGAACCGCCGTCTGTATGTTGCTTTAACACGCGCTCGAGAAGCAGTCATTCTTACTTCAACCATCGATCTTACTAAAGAAGGAATTAGTCCTCGTTATACACGCAAGATTACAGATGCCTTGTTTGAAGACCCGCCACTTTCTGCTGGTGAACATCAGTTTGAATATGGTGGAAATCTTGCTGGTTGTATGCGTGTAGTTCAGGGTTCTGGCAAGAAGGATGAGCCAATTCAGGTTGAAGGTTTAGAGTTGGTTGAACCTTTTGAGGGCAAGCCAAGTGAAGAGGAAAACTCTCAGGCTGTTGAAACGTTTGACCTCTATGAGAAGGTAAGACTAAGTGTTACCTCAGAAACTATGTATGATCAGCGAAAAGATTTCTTTAGTTACTCATCAGCTCACCAACAAATGGCAGAGAACTTTAAGGTCGAGAATAACCAGAAACTTGCAGACCAGTCTCAGGTAGAACGCCAGGAGCATGAGGAGGATAACCTTCAACCAGTAACTGAGACTTCCGTTGTTTTGCCTGACACATTAGCTGATGATGGAGTAGACCCAACCAACCTAGGCTCAGCCTTCCACGAGCTTGCTCAGATTATGGTTGAGACTCAGTCTAAGGTTGATGAACAAACTATCGATAGACAATGCCTTAAGAACAGCGTTCCTCAACGCGCGGTATCACGAGTCAAACAAGCACTTGAACTGTGGAGCAACTCTGCAATAAGACAAGAAGCATTAGCCCATGATGTGGTTATTGCGGAGTCTCCTTTTACACTGCAAGTTGATTCTGAATATGGAAACTATGTAGAAGGAGCCATCGATCTTCTCGCTTATAATAAGGGAAGTAAAGATGCGCTGGTAGTTGACTATAAAACAGGCGATAAGGGTCTTAGTGCCGCTCAAATATACGAGCATCATCAGATGCAGGCAAACTTCTATGCCTATGTTTTGATGCAACGCGGATTTACTAAGGTTGAGTGCGCATTTGTTTGTGTTGAGGTTGAAGAAGCTGGTCAGCCACACGTTGCTCGTTACACGTTTGATGTAAATCATCAACCGAGTCTTTAAGGAGGCAAGAACGTGCCTTTTGCACATGTTGTTTTAGACATACCAACTCGTGCTCTTTCTGGCACGTTTGATTATGCCATTCCAGAATCTTTGGAAGAGACTGCGGTTGTAGGAACAACGGTCTTGGTGCCGTTTTCTCACAGGCAAGTGGTTGGCTATGTCGTAGGCATTTCAGACAACGTGTCTTCAGGTTTAGACGTTTCGCGCGTTCTTCCGATAACACAAGTTCTAGCAGATTCAGCGTTTGATGAGCAATCTGCGCAGGTGGCAGAATGGATGAGTAAAGAGTATGCCTGCAGCTATGCAGACGCCTTACATCCGTTTTTAGCACCTGGTCAAAAGGTTAAAGTTACCAGAAAAGATGCAGATTCTCCCTGGCAGCTTGTTTGCGAGAAGTCCGGTCCTGTTGATGAGCGCTGGGTTGAGCTGACAGAAAAGGCGGCAGATTTTACGCCTGCAGCAAATGCAAGCAAGCAACGTTCGGTGCTTGAGGCTCTCGCACAAGGTGC
>CALIAD010000154.1 GCA_938041635.1 uncultured Atopobium sp. | reverse complement strand
TCTGCAGAACGCCGTCTTGTAGAGAATGCGCAGCGCACCAAGAACATTAAGCTGGTTTTCTGAACCGCGGCCACGAAGCTCGTGATAGTTGATAGTGCGGTTGTGCATGTAGTCGGTATAAATTGAGTTGAAGTTATCGGTATACAAGCCAACGGAGTAACCAAGTTTATTGATGTCATCTAGATAATGGCTGTTGTCCGCCCAACCATTAACAAAGTCTCCAAATGATTGACCGGGTTGTAGGCGATTTTCAAAGACAAGAGAAGGAATTCCGTATCGTGTAGGAATCATTGATCCAACAGAGTTCCTGTACCAGGTAAAGCCTGTCATATGGGCGAATGTCTCGGGATACTCGTTATAGATTTGCTGTACAAAGGCTGTATCAGTGGTATCCAAAACAAAGACCACAACGTTCTTTTTGGAAGAGACGTTAAAGAGTCCATCTCTTGTGGCATAGATTTGCTGAGATTCTCTTGTGTTTACGTCGGTAAAAGCAGCTACAGCTGGTCCCCATAAACTTGCAACGCCCACTGCCTGGACAATGATAAGAGCTGTTGCGGTTACCAAAAGACCCGTTCTAAGCTGCCTTGCTTTAAGGAGCGAGAAGATCACTGCAGCTGCAATAATTGCCAGCCAAATGAGGCCAGAGACAATCATCTGATTGGTAAAGTTGGACCAAATGACCTCATGACCATCAGCAAGTGGCATGCCACCGTTCAAGAACACTGCCTGAACATATGACGCTACGCCGATGGCGCCTACGAGCGCAACTGCAACGTTAAATACGCATTTGCGAAGTAATGAAAGCACTGCAGTAGAAATAAGCGTTAGTAAAAGACCAGCTAAAAATACAGGACCTGCTACGTCATTAAGACTAAACGATAAATCCTTTGCATTGCTGGCTACCAGCTCAAGTGGGGCTACAACCAAGATAGTAAAGACCGTGAAGAATGAAATAAGAAATGCAACGCCAATGCGGCCCTTAGGCTTGAGGGTGCCCTCTTTTTGTTCTTTGAGACGAACAGCTTCTGCTGCAAGGATTTCTTTCATCTGAGCGTTTGCAGCTTCAGCACCTTTGGTGTCAACCTTGTGAACTTTGCCTTCGACAATCTTATTGGCGTTCTCATCAATCTTAAGGATGCGGAAGAGCACCTTACGAGAACGCCTAAACGCAACGCCAAGCACGGCAGAGAGTGCAACTACCACCGCAGCCAGCGCCTGGATAGTGTAGGTCATGACGGATGGGTCAACGTACGCCTGAGCTGTTGCTGGCAGAAGTGCCCACCAGGTCAGAGTTAACACAAGTGTGTAGAGTGCCCCGTGAATAAAAAGTAGTTTTTTATTGGCTGACGATGTGGTCATAGTCGAAGAAGTCCCTTGTTTAAGTGGAATAAATTTAAACAAGCTTATTTTATGTTTTCGCAAAAGCTCGTAACTAGATTGCGATAATGTGTATAAGTTGTTGACATACTCTATCATCACTAGCCGTTACTCTTCTGGCCACTCTTATAAGCCAGGTTGATAAGTTTAGCAACGGGAGTTGGCCAGAACTTCTTGAGCATCTCAAGGTCTTCCTGTTCACGACGGTTATCGTGAATAAGATGGCTGGTTTCAGAGTCTTCATGAATGCGGTGAAGCATGAGTACACGGGTGTCGTACAAGAAATCACCCTCACGCTTACTGATTGCTTCCCATGCTTCCCAATCTAGGTTAGAGCCAAATCCAGCCTTGAAAACGGGAGCCTCAAGGTTGGGCAGCACCAACGTAGTGCTTGGACAGCAAATGGCGCAACCCAGCTCAAGCGCACGACGTTTAGCCCATGACTTGCCTGCATTTTCTGGCTTTGAGAGCGAGTACAAGAGACGACGCTTTACCTTAAGCAGGCGATTCTCAAGAACCTCCTCGCCATCACGCAGCTCACCGTAATTGGTGAAATAAATCAGCGGGCGAGAAGATCTGTTCACGCGTTCAAGCATGTACTCTGCATAGTTTGGTTTGTAGATATCATCTTGGTGAGCGATGGTTACTAACGGAGTTGTACAAACGCTTACGGCAAAGTTCCAGTCGCCAGCAATACCTCCCGGACCGGGATTAACATGCATGGGAATATTGTATTTCTCGCAAAGAGACTGAATCAGTTCATTTGGTGTTGAAGTAGCCAAAAGAATATTCGTAGACAGCGTTTGCTCCTTGAGCGAGAGAATGCACTCTTCTAGATAGGGACTCTCGCCATAAGCGCAAACAGCAAACGTGTGATCCTGAGGTGTATACATTGCTACATCCAATCGATTAGCTCCGATGTCTAGTATTATAAGAATGTTATCGGACGATGGCGAATGGGAGCCTTTGTGGAGTCTGACGGATATAAGACATACGAGAACCCCGATGAGCTAAGAAAGATCCAGATTCTTTCTACGCTTTTGATGGATGAGCTTGACCGCGTCTGCACGGAGCTTGGCATTTCGTACCAGGCGTACGGTGGAACAGCCATTGGCGCTGTGAGACACAAAGGCTTTATTCCTTGGGATGATGACGTAGATATCTCGATGTTCCGCGAGGATTATGAGATTTTTTTGGAGAAAGCACCTGCGCTTCTTCGACCAGATTTTTGTATTCAAAACGGCAGGACGAACAATTACTTTCCTGCAGTAAATACAAACCTTTCTTTAAAGGGAACAGTGTGTGTTCCTGATGAGTTTATGACCTGCCCCTTTACGTACGCTATCTCAATTGGAATTTTCCCCTTTGATAAAATTCCTGCGGATCCAAAGAAGCTGGCTAAGATTAAGCGCCAAACATGGTTCTGGGGACGCTTGAACTTCCTGCTGGTTACTCCAACGCCTCGCGTGCCGTTGACTGGCTGGAAAAAGAAAGTTGCTCTTGCGGGGTGCTTTGTCATTCATCACGCCTTGAAGCTTTTTAGGGTTTCATCTGCGTACATTCAACGTAAGTGGGATGAGGCAGCACGTACTGCAGAGGGCGAGAAAACCACTCATTACGCAAGCTTTGTTGAACCTGATCCAGAGAACTGGTCAATGGACAAAGAGGATGTATTTCCAATGGTTCGCGTTCCTTTTGAGGACATTACTACTACGCTTCCTAAGGAGTATGACAAGCTTCTTACCAGGGGATATGGTGATTACATGCAGCTTCCTCCAGAGAAGGATCGTAAAAACCATCATCCTGGTGCGCTTGATTTTGGTAAATGGAAAGATGTAGACGTTACCAAAGGAAGCCGTCAGGCATTTGAAGACTTTGGTCAGAAAAGCTAACTATGACTATTGATACTTCTGCGGAACAGCTTAAGAAAAACTACTTTTGGAATACGCTTGGTTCCTTAATGAACGCCGCCTCAACCGTGCTTATGTTGATGGTGGTCACGCGTACCATGGGAGCTGCTGCTGGTGGTGTTTTCTCGCTTGCGTATGCTGTGGCTCAGCAGCTTATGGT
>CALIAD010000153.1 GCA_938041635.1 uncultured Atopobium sp. | reverse complement strand
GCCTGAGAATACGGCCTACCAACTGGCGAGAAAAACACCACGTGGGGCTTAGGTTCCGCTTGATCAGAAATCTCACGAACTGCCTCAAAAATGGGAGCAGGCTTCATAAGCATGCCTTGTCCACCACCAAAAGGAGCATCATCTACCGTACGATGCCTATCATGCGTCCAGTCACGCAAGTCATGCGCATAAAACTCAAAAATATTTGCCTTTTGAGCTCTGCCCATAATGGAAGCATTTAAATAGGGCGAGAAGACCTCAGGAAATACTGAGAGCGTTTCTAGACGCATGCTACTCACCTAACCTAAGAAGGCCCTGAGGAATTGAGACGGTAATGGAGCCCTCGGCTGGGGCCTCTTTGATAAATTCATCCACGGCAGGCATCAGTACCTGTCCAAAAGGCCCCTCAATGACCCACACATTTTGTGTAGGTCCAACAAGAACCTCTATAATTTCACCCAGAGAACCATGTTCTGTATCACGTACTTCTCTACCCACAAGTAAAGAAACATTTACCAGACCAAAGTTTTCTGGAAGACAATCTTCTTCTACCAGAAGCGTTTTACCAACAAGCTCTTCTGCATCGGAGATGGTAGTTACCTCTTCAAAAGTTACAAGACTACCTTCTCTATCATCTGACTCAACAGAGACAACTGAGAAATCTCTAGGGCCCTTAAGCGCAGGTGGAACAGGAACAACTGTCATGCCTTCAGCTATAAGAGAAGGAAGGCTGTGAACGGGAACCGTCACAACCTCCCCTCTTTTACCATGCGTTTTAACAATTTGAGCAATTGCTCGCCAGTGTTTACGCAAAATTAGCCTACAACCTCGACATCAACAGAGGTGCCAACACGCTGGCCAAGAGCACGAGCCAAAGTACGAATAGCCTTAATGGTTCTACCCTTGCGGCCGATGACACGTCCAGCGTCTTCCTCAGAGCAAGAAACCTCAATCAAGGCTCCATCCTCGCGATCGGTGACGTCGAGTGCAACAGCATCTTCATTATCGACAAGACCACAGACGATGTACTCGACAAGATCAGCAACCTTGTCAGAAGGCATCTCCTGAATGTCTTGATCGACAGCGTCTACCTCAGTGGGCTCTGTGAATTCAGACACGATTTACTCAGCCTCTGGAGCCTCGGACTCCTCAGCAGCTGCGGCAGCAGCCTCAGCAGCAGCCTCTGCAGCTGCAGCGGCCTTTGCCTGTGCCTTCTTGGAGAGCTTGGTCTTCTTCTCTGCAACTGGAGCACCAGTACGAGCGATCTCAATGAGGTGAGAAACTGCGCTTGTTGGCTGAGCGCCCTTTGCTACCCACTCGTCAACCTTCTCGAGGTTGATATCAATCGTCTTTGGGCTAGTCAGTGGGTTATAACGACCGACTTCTTCAATGTAACGACCATCGCGAGGCATACGACCATCAGCGACAACTACGCGATAGTACGGACGCTTCTTGGCACCGTGACGGGCCAGACGAATCTTAACTGCCAATGAAAACTCCTCCATACGAGCGGTGCCTCGGATGTTAGATGGGCTGCACCGCAAAGCCACAAATCGGGTTACAAGTGTACAACAACGCATTAACCTCGAAAAGTATAAATTTGCTCTCTTCAAAAAGTACTCGTAATTTATGTATGAAACACTTGTTCTATTTGTACAAAAAGTATACACTATTTCTATGGAAACATCAAAGGACATATCAGATAAAAACGCACGTAAATCGTGTGATTTTGAGTGGCATGGTAAAGCCATTGGCCTTCTAGATCTTGATGCGTTCTTTGCGTCTGTAGAACAACTTGATCATCCTGAATGGCGCGGAAAACCTGTAATTGTTGGAGGCTCACCCCACAAACGAGGCGTTGTTTCAACCGCCTCTTATGAAGCAAGGAAGTTTGGCGTTCATTCGGCCATGCCTTCAGCTACTGCGGTAAGGCTTTGTCCTCATGCAATTTGGACTTCAGGACGTTATGACAGATACTCAGAAATGAGCGCTCTTGTTATGGGTTTTCTCAAAGATGAGACTCCCCTTGTTGAGCAGGTTTCTATTGATGAAGCATTTTTTGATATTACTCCTGGAAGATTTTCTAAAGAAAATCCTTTAGAAATTTGTAAACGCATACAAAAGAAAGTCGCAGCACTAGGTGTTACCTGTTCCATTGGCCTGGGAACAAACAAGACAATTGCTAAGATTGCCTCTGAGCAAGAAAAGCCTCGTGGTCTTACTGCGGTCTTTCCTGGCACAGAAGGTCGATTTCTAGCACCTCTGCCTATTGAGGCCATGAGCGGTATTGGTCCTGCTATGGCAAAGGTACTTCATCAACAAGGAATCAGAACGCTTGGAGAGCTTTCAAGAGCAGATGCAACGTACCTCACTTCCCTTGTAGGCAATACTGCTTCAAAGATGATTTTGCGCGCGCAAGGAAAAGAAGTCTCTGAAGTTCATGAAGCTGCCCAGCCTCGTGACGTTAAGTCTGTTTCTAACGAGAGAACCTTTGAAGCTGATTTGTTTGATAAACAAGAAATAGAAGAAGCCATCAGACATATTTCTGGTGTTGTAGGCAGACGTCTTCGCCGCAAACAGTTACAAGGTTATACCGTAACGCTTAAGGTAAAAGCCTCTGCAACAGAGTCTCATACCGCTCAAAAAAGAATGTCTACTCCAACTGACGATGAGCACCTCTTTGCAGAGATTGCCGTTGGCCTGCTTCCTACCATTTGGAAAGAAGGTCAGCCAGTAAGACTGCTTGGCGTTGGCATTAGCGCATTTTCAGATGAGGAGCATGCCAAACCAGTGCAAACGTCTCTTTTTGATCAATTTAATGACACGTTTGATGCAGCAGTCTCTAGGCCTACAACAAAAAAGAAACCTCGGAGTGACTTACGTCATCTCTCCGAGGTAACCGATAAACTCAAAGATAAATTTGGCGCTGATGCTGTGCAGTATGGTAGAGACCTACGCTTTGAGCATCGCGTCTCAGACACTATGCCTACAGGCAAAAACGAACAAATCTAGTACACCAGCACTACTCAGTAGGATCAGCAGATTCTGGAAGATTGTCTACCAAGTCATCCTCGGAAAGCTCAAAGGCTGGAGCCAAAGCATCCTCTGGAAGATCGGCATAAGGAATCTCAGAAGTCATAGCACCCTCAATATCTAGCTCTACACGAGGAGCGTCTGCCCAAAGTCGCTCAAGACGATAGTAGGACCTTACCTCAGGCTGGAATACGTGAACAACAACTGAACCGTAATCAATAAGAATCCAATTGAGACCGTCGCGACCCTCAGTAGAAATTGGACGAATGCCGCAGTTTGCCGTGACCTTCTCGCGAACCTCATCAACAATAGCGTCAGCCAAACGAGCATTTCCACCAGTGCAGATAACAAAGTAATCGCAGACGTCACTGAGACCAGTAAGGTCTAGTACAAGAATATCTTCAGCTTTCTTTTGATCTGCAGCAATTGCAGCAGTCTTTGCAAGCTCAAGTGAAGTTACAGCCATGAATTTCTCCGTTTTCTCATGTAGCCAAGCTACTTAGATGTCTTCTCAATCATCTCATTGTATAGGGCAATTGAGTTTGGATACAAATAACTCCTTGATGAAATCACATACATCATAACGCTACAAAACGCCGTCTCATAAAGTTCATCGAGAGAACCGCCACGTAAATATACGTTTCTTGCTTCTTCGACCGATGTAAAGTTTGGACGCAGAGGCTCAATAAGATCAGCTACATACAAGATTTTGTCTAGCTTGCTCATCTGACGGTCGCCCGCAGTGTGTTTCTGAATGGCGCTGAGAATCTGCTCAGAAAGCCAAGGATAGATGGCTGGCAGCGTTTTTGCAGCGAGAGGACCATGTAAGAGTCCAACAATTTTCTGATAAGGAGCTTCTGTCTGGATATGAAAGCGCTCTGCCAGTTCAATGGTTTCTGCATCAGGAAGAAGTTTCTCCCAATCATGCAAAATACCTGCAACGCGAGCGCTCAACATATCTGCACCATAAGCCTGCGCAAGCGTTTCTGCACAATGTCCCACAGAGATAGAATGCGCAAAACGCTTAGGGTTCTTGTGATACATATGACTCTTCAAATCAGACTCAAGCTGATCAATAAGCGCCTGTTGTTCTGCGGTGTAGACAATATCTTTTGCTATAAGTGTTCTTTCCATTATGTCCTACAAATTATTGAGTCAAACCTGATCTCCACCTGTTTGACACTGCCTTGTTACTGGCATATGTCAATCTGAGCAGCGGGTCGCTTTGGCTTGACCACTTAATTGAGTGGCGTTGTGTCGGCGCCATAAAGCCCATGTTTGTGAATGTAACCTGTAACTGAATCGGGAGTTAGGTATCTGAGGCTCTGACCATTTTGAACTCTACTACGCAGATAGCTTGATGAGATTGCTAGTGCGGGAACCTCAAGATAGGTTACCTTGAAGTCATAAGGTGAGTCTGCAATAACCTTTTGAGCACGACTCAGCTCATAACCAGGACGCGTTGCAGCAACAAAGTGAGCAAGCTCAGCTACTGTCTGTGCATCTTTCCAGGCGACAATATCAGCAATTGCATCTGCACCAGTAATAAAGAAAAATTCAACGTTAGAGGGATATACCTTACGCAATCTTCTGAGCGTATCAGCGGTGTAGGTGATGCCCTCATAATCCACCTCAAAACGAGAAGCAACAAAATGAGGATTATCTGAGGTTGCCAGAAGCGTCATTGAGTAACGGTCTTCTCCCCTGGTAACTCCCTTATTTTGTTTGAACGCAGGGCGACCAGCAGGCATAAAGACAACCACATCAAGATCAAGGTCATCATATGCCTGCTCAGCGGCTACCAAGTGACCGTTATGAATGGGGTCAAAGGTTCCACCCATGATTCCCAGACGATAGGTGCGGTTTTTATCCTGTCCCAAACGAGGCAGGCCAGGGTGCATGTTATTTAAGACGTCGGCTGCCATACTCTACTCAGTTTCTGAAGAAGCCTCAGCTACATGAGACGGATCAGATGGAGCCTCTTCAAACTCAACATCTTCAAATTGCTGATCTGAGACGTCCTCATCAGGAATCTCTATACCATCTGTATTTGGTTTATTTGGATCCTCATAGGTAAAGATAAGCTCAAGAATGCGAATCTCATCGCCGTCAACTGCACCAGCCTTTGCCAGCTGTACTTCAAGACCCATGCGATCAAGACGACGCTGTAGGTATGCCACAGCCTCATCATTGTCCCAATCGGTCTGGATAACCATACGCTCAATCTGACCACCGGAGACACGCCAAGCATGACGCTCTTCTCGCTCAATGCGAAGCTTGTTATCACGGCGAAGTCGCTGATGCTCCCAAGCCTCACTGCGGTCAACCGTTGGCGTAGTAATGGCAATTTCTTTGCGGAGCTCTGCCACTTCTGCAGCACAGGTAGTAACAAAATCATCAAGATTTAAACCAGTTACCGTAGAGATAGCAAAGAAAGTCCTGCCATCCGCCTCAGCGGCTTTTCTGAGAGCCTCAATAGCATCTTCTGTACCAGGCATATCGCATTTGTTTGCAACCACAATCTGAGGACGATCAGCCAGCTTTGAAGCGTACGCTTTAAGCTCCTCGTTAATAGCGTGGTAGTCCTCTACAGGATCTCTGCCTTCATAGCCGCCGGTTACATCAACCATATGGACAATAAGCGCTGTGCGCTCAATATGACGAAGGAATTGATGACCAAGACCCTTACCTTCTGAGGCACCCTCGATAAGACCAGGGACGTCCGCGCAGACAAACGACTGACCGTTCTGTGCGCGAACAACACCCAAGTTTGGAACAAGGGTGGTAAAGGGATAGTCAGCAATCTTTGGACGAGCAGCACTGATACGTGCAATAAGAGAGCTCTTACCAACAGAAGGCATGCCAACCAGAGCTACATCTGCCATGAGCTTCATCTCTAGCTCAATCCAGTGCTCTTGGGCTGGCTCGCCCTTCTCGGCAAATGCTGGTGCACGCCTCACTGAGGTGACAAAGTGAATGTTACCGCGGCCACCATTGCCACCAGGAGCAACAACTACCTGCTCACCTGGAGAAGTAAGATCGGCAATCTCGTAGAGTGGCTCTTGTGTTTCTGGATCAAGCTCTCGCACAACAGTTCCCAAGGGCACCTTGAGCAGCAAATCCTGTCCGTCAGAGCCATGACGGCGAGCGCCCTTACCGTGAGTGCCGCGCTCAGCCTTAAAATGATGTTTGTAGCGGTAATCAATCAGGGACGAAAGCTGAGCGTCTGCAACAATGACAACATTGCCGCCGTGACCGCCATCGCCACCGTCTGGACCGCCTTTTGGAACATATGCTTCTCGACGGAAAGACATGCAGCCTGCGCCGCCGTCTCCACCTTTAACATTGATATGACAAAGATCAGTGAAAGTTTCCACGTGTCCTCCTTCTAATACCTTAATGTTACGGCATTTACCAGCGAAGCACAGTGAAAACGCGAGAAGTTCTTATGAGAACACGAGGACAACAACAATTATCGACACACCAAAAGCCATCAATGCAAAATCAGTTGGAGCCAAAGGATAGCGTTTAAATGCAGATGAAGCGTTCCTTAAATAGAAACCTCGCTGCTCAGCCGCAAGTGCCGAAGCATCAGCTTTTTTAACGGAACTTACCAGCAAAGGAACAATCAAAGGCATGGTGAGCTGGAGCTTCTTAATTGGATTTTTGGTATCAAACTCAACGCCACGAGCCATCTGAGCCTCCATGATATGGTTCATCTCGGAAGCAAAGACTGGAACAAAGCGCAAAACCGTTGCAATGGTAAATGCATAGGGGTATGGGACATGCGCAACTTCTACCAGCGCATTCATGAGGTCTTCTACACGCATAAGCGAAAGCATAGAAAGTAGCGGCAGTGCCAGCGCAATTGTTTTTAGGGCGACGTTAAAGCCGCGCTCCAAACCACCTACCGTGATGAATAAAAAGAGCGTTTGACCAGCAGGGGCAACAAGTGTCTGTACAACGCACAAGATAAGACCTAAGACAGCAAAGCCAAATACCAGCTTAAAAGTCTTCTGAGCGTTCTGCGAGATAACTCCCACAAGAATGGTGAGCGCGAGCACCGCAAGTACCTCAATCGTTCCCTGTGCGGCAAAGGCGGCCACAAAGAGCTCAAGCGCAAACACAAGCTTGGCCACAGGATTTGCCTTATGAAGGAAGCTTGTTCCTTCGGTGTAATCAATAACACTACCCACGAGGAGCCTCCTTACCATTAAGCGTGGCTGCAATACGAGCAATCTCAAACTGATGCTGCAATGCCCCAAGCACCTCTGAAGCACTGCTAAGTCCTGCAAAGGAAGGATCCACATGCTCCCCTACAAGCTTTGACAGCTGAATCATCTGAGGAGCCTCAACATATGCTTCCTTCAAAACCTCATCTGTCGAGAAGATCTGTGTAACTTCCCCATCATCTAACACGCTACCATGAGCCATAACGACAATTCTTGTGGCAAAGTCCAGCACAACCTCCATGTCATGACAGACCATAAGAACTGCACAGCCCTTCTCGCACAGTGATTTGACCATATCCATGACCTGCATACACTCTTTGTAATCCAGGCCCGAAGTTGGCTCATCAAGCACAAGAATATTTGGTTCGCAGGCAACCACGGACGCAAGCGCTACCATCTGACGCTGTCCGCGAGAAAGCATAAACGGCGACGCGTCCGCATCAAGCCCCATGCGATCAATTACTTCAAGCGCTTTCTTGCGAGCATCTTCTGCAGACACGGCCTTGAGCTCAAGACCAAACGCAATCTCCTCAAGGACACTCTCTTTGCAAATCTGGTAATCGGGATTTTGGAACAGTGTAGAGACGTTTTGAGCAATCTGCGACGTCTTCCAATCCTTGCACGATGCACCCTTAATCTGAATGTCTCCAGATCGAGGACGCAACAGGCCATTTACCAGCTTAGTGAGAGTTGTTTTACCTGCACCGTTTTGGCCGACAAGTGCCACAAGCTCGCCAGGGTGCAAGCTGAGAGAGACGCGCTCAACGCCATCAGTACTCCCCTGATATTTGAAGGTGGCATCAATAACATCAAGAACAGACTGAGTGCTTGGCTGGTCAGCGTCTTGCAGAACACCAATTCTGTCAAATGGGCCGCTCGATTCAGCGACCACAGGACCATCTATTTTTGGAAGATATGTCTCCCCTGCTAACTCAACGTCATTAGTAGCTGATGGCTGAGAGCCCTCTGTAAGAGAAATGCTGCGGTGCTGAAGAGCACCTACACAGCACGCAAGCTGCTTGGCGACTGACTGAACTGACAGTGCAGTTTCATCGCAGTCAGCCTGGTCAGCCTCACTGAGTAAGTGAGCATACTCAGATTGACGAGAGAGCTCATGGACGCCCTTTGAGACGCGCACGCAACGAGGAACATCAACGCCAACCTCTTGCAGTAAATCTACCTGAGAAAACACTTCCTCACCGCTACCGTATGCACAAATGGAGCCCTTGTCCATAACGGCAATCTTTGAGCAATACTTGGCGAGAAGACCAACTTTCTGCTCAATCACCACAACCGTAATACCCTTGGTTTTGTTGAGCTCTGAAAGAGTCTGGAAGATTAACTCTGACGACGTCGGATCCAAAGCAGCTGTTGGCTCATCAAGCACCATAACTTGTGGCTGAAGCGCCAAAAGTGCTGCTATAGCAACCTTTTGCTTCTGTCCACCAGAAAGAGAAGCAATCTCTCTAAAGCGAAGGTTGGCAATACCAACTGTCTCTAGAGCATAGGTAATGCGCTCTGGAATCTCTGCATGAGGAACTGCAAAGTTCTCAAGACCAAAAAGAAGCTCATCCTCAACAATTGAAGCAACCATCTGCGCATTGATATCTTGGGTGATTGATCCCACAATCTTAGAGATATCAGTTAAGGCAACCGTACAGGTATCCATTCCAGAGACAAGAATCTTGCCAAAGAAATTACCTCTAAAGTGATGAGGAATGGCACCAGAGAGTGCAAGAGCAAGCGTAGACTTACCTGCACCAGAAGGGCCAACAATACCTACAAAGTCACCCTCCTGAACGCTCAGAGAGAGTTCATTCAGAGCGCGTGCTAAGCTATCAGGATAGCTATAGGACACAGATTGAACTTCAATAATAGACACAGTGTTCTCCAGGAAATATGTGCGTATCTAAGAACTTATCGGCCCAAAACCTTCTTAAGAGGAGCCGCAAGAACCTGAACAACAATAGCATTAAAGAATGCAGTTCCCACGATGACAGGAAGCATTACGTAGAAAAGCTCAATAGTTGCACCCTTGGCTGGAATAGCAATGGCAGCAAAAATCAGGCCAGAGATAAGAGTGGTTACAAAAGAACCAATTGCTGGCATTACTGGCTTATCTGCAAGAGCGGACCTTGTGAAGGCAAACATAACAAGTGAAGCCGCGCCCTCTGCAACAAAATCAGCGCCAGGGACAGAGGTGGTCAGCTGAATAACAGTAGCTGCGATAAGACCAATAACCAGGCTCTGAACAGCGTTTGGCTTCAAAAGAAGAATAGCCAGGCAGAACGACGCGATAATGAACTCTGGACCAATTCCAATAGCACTAATTGCCTTGCCAACGGTTAGGTTAAGAATAAAACCTGCGGCAATAAGAACAGCGACAAGAACTAGAGAAGTAACATCCAAAACACCTGAAGACTTTGAAACAGTAACAACACGTGGTGCCTGCTCTGCAGATCCTGTCTCTGTGTCTGCGGCGTTGACCTGATTGAGATTTTCTGTAGACATACAAACTCCTTTAACGCAAAACTAAAACGTACAAACAAAACTTTTAACAACACGGGTTTCTCGCCATCCGGATTTAGCAAGAAACGTACGCACAAAAAAAGCTCTCGGTCACCCGAGAGCCTCTAAATGCGTATGCAGAAGCAACTCATCGCTGACCGGAGAAAGACAAGTTGTTCCACCACCACTGCTGAGTGCATGTAGCGCGCATGATATGTCCTCCTCCCAAGAGCGTAAATTGCAATGTAAGAAGAATACCATTACTTTGTCAGATTATGTCAAGAAATACATTAAGAAACAAATTAGAAACTGTGAACGGTACGCGTAAGATACCGCGAGAAACAAAAAAGGGGTCCCGAAGGACCCCTTGAATGAACTGCGAATGTTCAAGAAAACTTATGCCTCAGCAGCAACGACGTTAACGACGTGCTTAGCACCCTTCTTGAACTCAACAACGCCATCGCAAAGTGCAAAGAGAGTGTCATCCTTGCCGCGACCAACATTTACGCCAGGAGTGATGTGAGTACCACGCTGACGGATGATAATCTGGCCAGCCTTGATTGCCTGACCACCGTAAATCTTAACGCCAAGGCGCTGTGCTTGTGAGTCGCGACCATTGCGGGAAGAGCCGAGACCTTTCTTGTGTGCCATAAATGCTACCTGCCTATCTCAATATCAGAAGTGACCAATTACTCTGCAGACTCGTCGGATGCCTTAGCAGCAGCCTTACGAGCGGTAGGGAGCGCGGTAACCTTCAGCTTAGTAAGGTTCTGACGGTGACCATTGGCGCGGTGATAGCGCTTACGCTTGTGGAACTTGAAGACGAGGACCTTCTTGTCCTTGTACTGCTCAAGAACCTCACAGGTAACCTTCTTAGAGGAAAGAGTGGCAGCGTCAGCAACAACCTTCTTGCCGTCGTTAAGCATAAGAACATCAAGCTTTACCTTATCGCCAGGCTGCGCATCAAGCTTCTCGACGCTGATTACGTCGCCCTTGGCAACCTTATACTGCTTGCCACCAGTTGCTACGATTGCGTACATGTGTGTAACCCTTCATTGCTGATTCTTGCAACGATTAATACTATCTTTGCATTTCTGAAGATCCGAGCAAAGATCTTCGCCGTGACCTGTGGCATCCGCGGGAAACTGTCGGTGTCCCATGTCCCTCGGCGAGAAACACAACTCGAAATAGTCTACTGCATATTTCAGAAAATTCCAAGACAAAACTACATGTTATAGAGGCTTCACAAGGAGTCCATTTTCTGAAACGTGTGCCTGTGAGGTGCGACACACCTTCAAAGAGTCAATGCCTTGCAGTCCATCGAGTCCTGCCTCAGCTGCAATTCTTTGTGCCTCAAAGATCAAAACTGCAGGTCTAAGCGCTGCTCGTGGATCTTGCAGCGTATCAAGCTCAAATGAAATGCACGTATCAGATGAGCTCTCAGAGATGTTGTAGCCCGCAAACGTTGTCTCCAAGTTAACCACTTTTTGCTTGTCTCCGCGTATGTACGTCAGCTCTTTTTTGGCGAGAAGATCCTCAAACCCCCAACGCAACGCCTCGGACTTAAGACCCTCACCCAAAATGTCGCATCTCCAGTGAGCGGCATTCAACCATGCTTCAAGCGCTGGCAGCGACCGGTCAACATAGTTGGCAGCAAACGGAGCAAGTGCGGGAGGCGTTGCCGACAACAACCTCTCTAACGCCTCATCCGGGTCCACATATTCTGTGAGCTTCAGGTCAAAGTACTCCGCCTCAGACGAAGCACCAACAGGAAGCGCCTGAGAGAACTGCACACCCATGCGCTTTGCAAAGCCGTTTCCCACCCTAAATGGAAGTTGAGCTCGACGAACACAGCGCTCAATAGTGCCAATAAGCTCAAGGTGTCCTAAAAACGCAAGGCGGTCGTCTTTCTTGTAAGCCACGCGAAGCCTAAAAATCTCTGCTCCACGCTCCGTCATAATCTCTGGCTGAATCTGCGGTCTACCGGCACGCCAGTCCTTCTTCATGGGCTCAGCCACCTCAGGAGCTACGCTCTCTAGCTGCGTATCCGTCATGAGCGCACCCCCATCAAAACGTTGTCGACCTTCAAGGTTTGGCATACCGCGCATCCCGTACAAGAAGTAAACGTACAGTCTGGTGTGGTGACCTCGTCCATTGCTCGACGATATTCTCGCTGTAGGTAGCCCTTGGACACGCCAGGAGACGTATGGTCCCAAGGAAGTTTTGCCTGGATATCAAAGGTTTCTGTTGCAATTTCAGAGAGCGAGAAACCCAGACTTTCTGCTGCCGCATTCCAAGCATCAAGATTAAACTCGCTGGTCCATGCATCAAACTTACAACCATTTTTCCAAGCCCGGTAAATCAAATCAAAACCGTCGCGGCCCATCTTTGAAAGCGCACCTTCTACCAGGGACGTTCCAGAATCGTGGTAGGCAATCTTGAGTCCCCTATCGTGATTTGAGGACAAGAGCAACTGCTGTCTACGCTGGGCTTCCTCACGAGAAATCTGGCCAACCCACTGGAATGGCGTGTAGGACTTGGGCACAAATACGGCAACAGAAGCAGAAACCGTAACGCCCTTGCCGCCAATTTCTCGACCGATATCTAAAATGCGCTTTGCAACTGCAGGAATGGCTTGAATGTCTTCATCGGTTTCTGTTGGAAGGCCCATCATAAAGTAGAGCTTCATGCGGCGCCAGCCGTTTTCAAACGCATTTCTAGCTGCGGACTCAAGATCATCCTCGGTAACATTTTTGTTGATGACGTCACGCATGCGCTGAGAGCCTGCTTCTGGAGCAAACGTCAGTCCGCCACGCCTTGAAGTAGAAACGGCGTCTGCCATCTCCGCGCCAAACGCGTCCATACGCTGGGAAGGAATGGAGATTCGCACGCCGCGTTTACGCAAATCAGAGTTCATACGACGCAGAATATAGCCGCACTGAGAGTGATCCGTTGTAGAGAGCGACGTAAGCGAAACCTCATCGTAGCCGCTCTTCAAAAGGCCTTCCTCGCCTGCTTTCACAATCTGCTGAGCAGGACGTTCGCGAACAGGACGATACGTCATTCCAGCCTGACAGAACCTACAGCCGCGAGCACAGCCGCGCTGAATCTCTAGAGCCAGCCTGTCCTGAACAATCTCGGTATACGGAACAATGCGCTGCGCAACAGGATCAGTCACCGAAAGGTCTGGCAGGCAACGCTTGTAGACCACGCTTGGAGCGCTACTTTCCTCTTTAGGAACCGCATAGCCCCAGCGTGTTGAGGTATTGTCGTGCACAATCTGATAAAGCGACGGCACGTAGACACCTTGAATCTCAGACAATCTCTGCAAAATCTCTTGGCGAGAAACTCCTTCAAGCTTGGAAGTTCTCACGCACTCGCACATCTCTACCAGCGCTTCTTCGCCATCACCTAAAAGAATTGCATCAAAGAGCGGGGCCACTGGCTCTGAGTTCCAAACAGAAGGACCGCCACCAAAAATAAGCGGGTCCTCTTCATCACGTTCTTCAGCGAGCAATGGAATGCCTGCTAAATCAAGCGTTTCTATAATATTGGTTGCGATCATTTCATGCGCAAGGGTGAAGCCCACTACATCAAAAGATGCTAAAGGCGCAGCACCCTCCAACGAAAGCAGTGGCACGTTACGTTTACGCATAAGCGCTGCCATATCAGTCCAAGGCAGATAGGCGCGCTCACAAGAAATATGAGGCGCCTTATTCAAAGCGTTATAGAGAATGGCAATGCCCAAATTAGGCTGACCCACCTCGTACACGTCAGCGTAAACCATACATACGTGAAAAGGGCCTTCTTGCTCCTCTACGGCCCCCCACTCGTGATTCAAGTATCTTGAGGGTTTCTCGACATGCGGAAGCATGGGCTCAATGAGATGGAAGAGATTTTCTCGTTTAACACGCACGATAGTCAACTTTCTATCTTTTGGCGAGGGACTGTGTGGTTGCTATCTCTACGGTATTTGATTGTGAATTTGTATCTGCTGTTGCGCTTGCGCCTGTAGAAGCACTCGAAGTGCCGGTTTTGGTAGAAGAATCAGCTGCTACCCCGTCGCGTTTCTCGGCAATTTTGCGAGCATACGCGTGAATGACGCGAGCAGTAGTGTGAGTTCCTGCGTATCCCATGCCAGCCTTAAGCGCCCAGCCAATTCCTGGAACTGTGCCTGCGACCGTGCGTGCAACCGTACGGTATCCAAAGCCCGCACCCACAACGCCGAGAAGTTCGGTGATGGTTTCAACACTCATATTGATGTTATAGGCAGCGGTAATATCAAGTGCCAGCCTAATCTGGCGCGCTGTCATCAGCGGCATATCAGAGCCAGGAACAATCGCCACAGCTCCAATAGCTGCATTTTCTTTAGCGCAAGCAGCAGTTATCTGTTTAACCACTTGAGTTCTACAAAGAGGATACGCTGCCGCAAAAGAGACTGATTTTTCTGTTGCAGTTGCAATCCATGAAGAGAGTCGATCAAAGAGCACTTCTTCAGTGGTACCTGCAACAATGCTAATAAGTCCTGTGTTGTAGAGCGTATCAGCAATTTGTTGCGCTTCAACTGCAGACTCTACAACCACCGCACAAGGAATTGAATGACTTACCAACATGGTAAGGGCGTCCTCGTACTGTGAGGTTGGCGTAGGAATAATCACCGCAATATCAGGAATAGCAGCATTCTTTCCCGTGCGACCAATGCCTCCAGAAACAAACGAAACACCGTCGGCAAGCTTAGAGACGCGCACCGTTGCATCTGTTCTCTCTGGCATAAAATACGAATGCACAGCCAGGATTACTTCTTCAGAAGCAAGGGAATCAACGTAGATATGCGTATAAGTTGGCTCGAGAGATGAAAGCGACCCGCGGAATTCTTGTAGTACTGAGGTAGCAAGTTTGCCCAAGCTGTTTCTTTTTGCCATGGCTTATGCCGCCTTTGTTCTATGTCTGTAAACAGACTGGACGATTCCTACAGAAACGAGCTGGGCAATCATCGATGTTGATCCAAAGCTGATAAAAGGCAATGGAATACCCGTAATAGGCATGATACCAATACACATGCCAACATTCTGTAAAACCTGGAACGACCACATGGCTGCACAACCAACAAGTACCAGCTTAGAGAAGGTATTTTCGGTCCTCATGGCAAACAGAATGGTTGAAAAAATCATCCATGCAAAAAGTGAGAGCATAGTGAATGCACCAAGGAAGCCAAACTCTTCCGAGAAGAGTGCAAAAACAAAGTCTGTGTGTGCCTCTGGTAAGAATCGTCCACTTGCCTGCGTAGCGTTACCTGGCCCTTTTCCAATAAAGCCACCAGAACCTACGGCAATCTTTGCCTGTTGCAGGTTATAGCCGTCTCCCGATGGATCAACGGAAGGATCCAAGAAGACGGTAAGACGCTTCATCTGGTACTCCTTAAGAATGTGAGGAATACCAGGAATCATAGAAGTCACAACAACAAGAGCAACAACAGCAATGAGCAAAAGAACGGTCACAAGAATCCAAGAACGTTTTGCACCAGAGCAAATGATGATGGTGGCTCCGATAACCAAAATAATCAGACCAGTTCCCAGGTCAGGCAAAAGCATAATGGAGCCGAATGGAACCATCAATGTTCCACAAAGCTTTACATAGTCTCTTAGCGTTTCTACCTTACCGTTATACTGAGCACACACCGAAGCCATAAGGAAGATTGTGACAATCTTTCCCAGCTCAGATGGCTGAAATCTAAATCCAACAAATGGGATATTAACCCAACCAGTCATACCCTTAACCGAGACGCCAAAGCCGGGGACCTTAGGCAAAATCATCAACACAACTACGCCAACAAGCAGCACATTTGTCATATTTGAAAGTGCTCTGTAGTCATAGCGCCACATAAGCGTGGCAAAAACAAGGCCCAAACCAATACCCAGAAGGTGCCTAGGAAAACTAGCTTCGGCAATGTTCATCGATGCGGTCCAGATAACCACAATGCCGATGAGGACGAGAAGTGCCGCGGGAACAAGCTGTGCTAGATAGAGATTACTCAAGATATTCTTACCAGTAAGCTTCTCTTTCTTTGCAAGGCCACCTGAAGGAATACCTCCACGCCTCCTAAAAGGTGAGTTCATTCTCTGTTTTGTAACTGCAGATGAATCAAGTGCCATGGGTTTCTCGCCTCCTTACCTACCAACGTTGTCTGGCTGATTATAAATTGCACCAAAGACGTCTCGAACAATATACATACCAGAACCTGCGCCAGAAGGTGCGCAATCAAGATTTGCGGCAACAACATACTGAGGCTTGTCAGCAGGTGCATAGCCAACAAACCAACCAACGGGCTCGCCAATAGACTGCTGCTCAGCAGTACCCGTCTTGCCATTAACCGTGACATCAAGATTGGTCCAGTGGATAGTCTGAGAAGCGGATTCCTCGTAGACAACACCATAAAGACCGCGAGCAACAATGTCTCGATGCTCATCTTTTTCTTCTGGGTTCAGAATGACCTCGTTTTTGTACTCAATAACAGAGCCATTTCCGTTTCTGGCATTAATGCTCTTCAAAACATGTGGTTTGTAAATTGGACCTCGGTTAGCAATACCACAATACGCATTTGCCATCTGGAGGCAGGTTACCAAAAGATCGCCCTGTCCAATTGCAAGGTTACAGTTGTCACCACCCTGCCACTTACGAGCATCATCAGGCGAGCTGGTAAAGTAATTCCACTTCCACTCCGCATCAGGAACGCGGCCAGATGCCTCTTCTGGAAGGTCAATACCAGAAAGCGCACCAAGTCCAAAGGCACGGAATGTCTCTTGCATGCCCTCTGGATGATCGTTGTTATAGAAGAAGCC